>JBEKMC010000011.1:0-51022 GCA_050008715.1 Acidimicrobiales bacterium
CCTCAGCGTATTGGCGTCGTTCTCCCGTGTCCAGGGCTCCGCGTCGTGCGGCCGGTAAACGCCGTTTGGCCCCCCCTTCAGGGTCGTTGGACCCTATTGGACACCGGGGTGCGCTCCGTACGGTGGGTCAAAACCGGCTCACCAGGGAGCAAATGCCATGCAACGCAAAGTATTCGACATTCTTGCCAGCGCTGGGGGGGCCGTTCTCGTGGCCGTCCTACTCGTCGCCGGGGGCCTGCTGATGTGGGGCTACAGCTTCGCCAACTCGAACGTCCACACTCAGCTGGCCGAGCAGCAGATCGTCTTCCCGCCGCTGGCGGCGTTTGCCAGCGCGAAGCCGGGGACCGAGATCACGCCTTCGATGATCCCGTACATCGAGAAGTACGCCGGCCAGCAGCTCACCACCGGCGCCCAGGCTGAGGCATACGCCGACCACTTCATCGCCATCCACCTCCAGGAGATCGGTGGCGGCAAGACCTACGCCCAGCTCAGCACTATCGCGCGTTCACTTCCGCCGGGCTCGGCCGCTGCCGCCAAGGCCGAGGCAACCGTGACGACGGTGTTCCAAGGCACGACGCTTCGTGGCCTGCTGCTCGAGGCCTACGGCTACTGGACGTTCGGCCAGATCGCCCTCTGGGGCGCAATCGCCTCGTTCATCCTGGCTGGAGTCATGGCAATGCTCGTGGGCCTGGGACTTTGGCACTCGCGTCGGGTAGCCACAGACGCTCCGATCCTGGCCGGCCGGACGACCGAGACCAAGGCGGCTGATTGACAAGGTGAATCGCTCCTGAGCACGGCTCGGCGCTCTCGGCCCCTCCGGCTACGCGGCGGAGGGGCCGAGTCGCGCTCGTCGCCAGGGCCGAGATGTTTCGGTTGATCAGTTGATGACGGTCACGAGCGTGCCGTAGGCGAGATACGGCCAGGCTTTCGCTGCATCCGAGAGACCGAGCTCGATGCAGCCAAGGCTTTGCGGGATGCCGTAGCTGGCACGAGGGAAGTAGTGAACGGCATCACCGCCGTTGAAGTAGGCGACATACTGCACCGGATCGGCGTACTTGCTGCCGTCTGGGTTCGCCCCACGCATGATCTGTCGCCTGAACCTGGCGAAGACGGGAAAGTTGCCGTCAGCGGTTGGCGCTTGGGCGATGCCCGTGTTCGCGGGCACGTGGACGGCGATTTTCCCGTCGTGCCAGATCGTGAGCGACTCCGGTTGGCCCTGGTTCCCGAGTGCGTAGTCGTAGCCGCCGGTGTTGTGCTGGCCGGCGGCCAGCGCCTCGAGCAGCGACTGCCACAGGGCGGTGCTCGTCGTCCCCTTCGTCGGCAGGCCGTGATCGGCCTCGAACTCCATCACGAGTCCTTTCGTGAACACACCGTACGAGTGGGCATTCCAGAGTTCTGTGAGCTGCTTCGGCCAACCCCTGTCGCGCCACCGGAACACACCTGCTGGCGGGTGGAACAGCGCCGCCCGCTGTGCGGTCTCGTCGGAGGAGGCGACACTCGATCCCGCCGCGGTGAAGCTCACGGGCGAGTAGTCGAGAAGCGCGAGCAGTTGCACGAGCCGCGTCGTCGAACCGTCCGCAATCCGGAATCCATCCACGACCGGACGACTGAGGGCGCTACCGTCAGCGCCTCGGACTCCATGGGGTCCCGCCGGCACCACGAGCTTGATCGAACTGAGCGGCAGGTATGCCACAGCCGGGGAGAACACGAGGGTGTTGGCCGCTGCCCGGGACCACGTGCCGGGCAGCGGCGGTGAGAACGACGGCGGCGGAGAACCCGGGGCGATCGCCACCGAGAACGAGACGCGGACATCAGACAACCCGTCGACGCGGCTGGCGCCGGGCGCCGGGGAGACGGCTGTCACGCGCAATGGCGTCTTGCTGGGTAGAAGTGACGTCGACGTCGAGGTAGAGCTCGCCCCGGACGTCCGCGTCGTCGTCGTGACACCTGGCGAGGGGGCGGCCGTGCGGCTGCGATGGCTCACGGCGAAGGCGGCAACTGCGCCCGCGGCGACCAGCACGGCTACCGCCACGAGCAAGCGAAGCGGCGTCACGGTCAGAGTCCAGCGTCGCTGTGGATGAGCCAAATCGAGTCCCCGTCGGGTTCGTGGGGTAGCAGGGTCGCCAGAAGTCGCCGGCGCCGCTTCCCCGAATGTACGGCACAGCCATCTCGGTTGGGTCGCGGCACGTAACAGTTGCAGGCGGTGTCCCGAGATGGTTGCCTTTGATGTGGCGGCGGCCCGCCCGGTGCGAGCTCAGCACCGCCCCCCAGCGCTCAGCTCGGCGGAGGCGCCAAGCTGTCGAGAGCGGCCACCGTCTCGGCTTCGAGACTCAGCTGTCCAGCCGCGACGTTCTCGCCCAGATGCTCCAGGCTGGACGTACCAGGGATCAGCAGAACCTCCGGTGCGTGGGCGAGGAGCCACGCCAGGCCGATCTGCGCAGGCGTGACCTCGTAGGTCGCCGCCGCTGCGAGCACGGCGGGAGCCTCGGTCACCTTGGGCATGCCCGGGAACGCCGATCCGAGGGGAAAGAACGGCACCCAGGCGACATCCTGTTCCCGGCACAGGGCGAGGAGCGGTTCGCCCGTGCGGTCGAGGAGGCTGTAGGCGTTCTGCACGCACGCGATCCCGGTCGACAGGGCCTCTCGGAGCTGGTCGAGCGAGACATTGCTGATCCCGATGGCGCCGATCTTTCCCTCGTCGCGCAGCGCCACCATCTCGGCCAGCTGACTCTCGAAGGTCACTCCACCAACATGGGCCACGTCGTCTGGTTCGGCATCGTGCAGTCGCAGGTTGACCACACCGACCTGCTCCACGCTCAGGCTGCGCAAGTTCGCCTCCACGCCGGCTCGTAGCTGCTCGGGCCGCTGCGCCGGCAACCACTGTCCCTGCTCATCGCGGGCGGCACCGACTTTGCTCACGAGCACGAGGTCGTCGGGATAGGGGTGGAGAGCCGCGTGAATCAGCTCGTTGGCCACGTCGGGGCCGTAGTACTGGGCCGTATCGATGTGGTTCACGCCGAGCTCGACCGCCCGGCGCAGCACGGCGATGGCGGTGTCCCGGTCGCGGGGTGGGCCGAACACCCGAGGCCCCGGTAGCTGCATGGCCCCAAAGCCGATTCGGGCCACTGGATGGCCGGCAAGCAGGGCCGTGCCACCGGGTCGATGAGGGGTTTCGTCGGCGGAGGTCATGTTGTCGCTCCTGTCATGGCTGGTGGTCGCCGCGGTTGACCTGCGTAGTCCTAGGCGGTTGCGTCAGCGATCACGTTCGCCGTGGTCGAGCGTAGTGGTCCCTCCTGTTTTGGGATTCGATGCGGTCACCCGGCGAGCACTACTCCGAGGACGAGCGCAGCGAGAGACGCCACACCGGCAATCGCTCCCCAAACGGCAAGAGCCCTGCGCGACGCCGTGCGCTGGTGCACGTACGCGGCAAGGCCCGCAAGCAGCACGACACCGATCTTGACACCGAGGACGACTTGCCAAGTATGCGGTTGCCCGGCACGGGTCGCCGCCACGTTCCAAACGCCAGTCAGGAGGAGAACCGCGTAGGCCGGCCACTGCAGGCGGGCGAGTGCACGAGCGACCGCCTTTCCTGCATCGGGTCCCAGGGATCGGATCGTCGGGAGCAGGCCGGCTACGACGATCTGCCCGCCGACCCACACTGTCGCCGCCAGGACGTGCAGCGTCAGCCGGATGGCGGTGACAGCTGCGGCGAGGGCTCCGATCAGCATGGTCGGGCGGCCTTGTGCGTGAACGCGTCGTTGGCCAACACGGCGACGACTCGCTCCTGTGAACTCCTCTTCGACATGTGCCCTCGCCGCTCGTCGTCAGGCCGAAACCAGCGTGAGAAGCATCACTGTCGGCTCCAGCGCCTCGAGGGCATGGGGTGTGCCCGGCGACATGTGGAGCCAGGATCCAGGCAACAGCTCGAGGTCCTCGCCGTCAACGGTGAACCGGAGCCGCCCCGACACGACCTGGACCACCGCTGCCCGGGCGGCCTGGTGCTCGCTGAGGCCCTCCCCGGCGTCGAAGCCGAAAACCGTCACATTGAGCGCTTCGTCTCGATGGACGACCTTGGAGACAACCGAACCGGGTTGGATCGAGACTTGGTCGGCGACGGGAACTACGACGTGCGGCATGAGGGCTCCTCTCGCCCCCTTCCTACATCGTGCGGACACGGACACGCGCCCCGTGATCGCTACAGCCGCTCCCGTCTATAGATCCGGAGGCCGCCAACGAAGACGCGCTTGGTGTCGCGCTGATCGTCGACGAGTTACAGGCCATCTCGCTCGCCAGCCTCGGCGCGCTCGTGCACATCGTCCAGGACCTGCGCGACCGGCTGCCCTTCGCCTTTATCGGCGCAGGGTTGCCACACCTGCCTTCCTATATCGCCAGGACCGCGACCTACGCCGAGCGGTTTCGCTACGAGTCCACGGACAACCTGCACCACCTAGAGGCGCGGGCTGCTGTCCTCGAACCGGCCGCCGCCGAGGATGTGAGCTGGGACGACGACGCCCTCGCCATGGTCGTCGCTGTTGCTGCCGGGTATCCGTACTTCCTGTCAGATGCTCGGCTCGATCGGAGACCTGTTTCGGCTTTCGGGGACTCCGCCGGCAGTAGGATTCCTGGCGAGATGTCGAGCGAGCCCGTCGTGCGCACGCGCCTACCCAGCCTTGAGCTGCCGGTCGAGGAGTTATTGCGTCGCGCTCGCCCTCTCCCGTCCCTTGAGGAAATGCTGCTCGACGACCTCGATGAGGTCGAGGGTCTGGCGTTTCTCGCTGCACTGAACGGGTGAGCCTGCAGCCGGGTCGCGGCCCGGTCGTGATCGACACCGATGTCTATCGTCCATTACCACGCCTGTAGTGCATGGACTTCCGCGTCCTGCTCTCGCGGAGCCTCGGAGGGGCCTCAACGAGACCACCGGCGGACACGCCGACAGGAGACACAGGCTGGGGATTTCAGTGAGCAGGTCCGGCCAGATTCAGATAACCGCCATTAACGCGCCATTAACGCACTTGGTGAGGCCGTCGAACGACCGCAATGGCTCCCCGCGTCGTCACTCGACCCCGACCGACGACGACCGTCAAGCGGACGGACCCTGGACACGAAGTCGAGGTCTACGAGTGTTCCTTCGAGGCTGGTGTCCTCTACCACCGGGCCTGTCCGTCTATCAGACGAGTGGCGGTCGCCACTCCGAGGAGAGAAACGAGGGAATCCATGACAAGTAAGACAATAGGATCAAAGGCAGATCAGGAGGCGGTTCTAGGCGTCCTCAAGGGCGTGTACGAAGCGTGGGAGGCGAACGACGCCGAGGCGTTCGTGGCCGACTACCTCGACGATGCCAGCGTGGTCCAGCCCGGCGTCTACAAGAAGGACCGGCAAGAGATCCAGAGCACCATGGCCGGTGGGTTCGCCGGTCCGCTCAAGGGATCGCGGGTGATCGACCAACCCCGAGACGTGCGGTTCCTCAGCGAGGACACGGCCATCGTGATCAGCGAGGGCGGGATCGTTTTTCCCGGACAGAACTCAGTGCCGAGCGAGGGCTCGGTGCGGGCCACCTGGGTGCTGGCCAAGCGCGACGGCCGCTGGCTTGTCGCGGCGTACCACCACAGCGCCGCGAACTAGCGATCGGGGGACGAGGCGGCTCCCCTAGTTCTGTGGGAAGCCGCCTCGAACCCCCGGGGGCTGGCCGGATCGAGTTACGGTCGCGAGTGGGCTTCGGCCGAAATGCCCTGTCCTCCTGGCACAGCCTTGATCGTCTAGTAGACGTTAGATGTCCGCGGAAGTGGAGGAAGGAAGTTCTGACGATGGCGCTGTACGTGGCTTTGTGTTACTACGACCGAGACCGGTACTGGGACGAGCCTCCCGAGACCGAGTTCTCTCCCGAATATACGGAGTTCGCCCGGCGGGCCACCGAAGCGGGGGTGATGCGCGGCGGTGAGGCGCTTCACCCGGTGACTATGTCGACCACCATCACCGTTTCGGGCGGTAGGGGTGGCGACGTGATGTTGACAGACGGTCCGTACGCGGAGGCAAAAGAAGTCCTGGCCGGCTACTTCGTGCTGGAGACGGCCGATCTTGACCAGGCGATCGCCTGGGCGGTCCAGATCCCGGCCGCTTGGAGGGGCAAGATCGAGCTCCGCCCGATCGCGCCACACCACGCCTAGGCGTCCGGCCGTGGACGCCAGCGCCGCCCTGGTCAAGGTGCTCAGGGAGGAAGGCCCGAGAGTGCTCGCCGCCCTGGTGCGCCAGCTCGGCGACTTACCGGTGGCCGAGGATGCCCTCTCTGAGGCCACGATCGCCGCCTTGGGCGCCTGGCCGGGGTCGGGGATCCCGGACAACCCCCGAGCGTGGCTGACCGTGGTGGCTCGGCGCAAGGCGTTCGATCTCCTGAGAAGGGAGTCGACCAGAACCGACAAGGAGACGGCAGCGTTCCGATGGGGAACGGAGCGCGCGAAAGACGAAATGGAGGAGGTGATAGACGCGATGGAGACCGAGAGCCAGTTGCGAGACGACATGCTGCGCTTGATCTTCACCTGTTGCCACCCCGCTCTCAGCCGAGAGGCCCAGGTGGCCTTGGCCTTGCGCACGCTGGCCCGCCTCGAAGTCGATGCCATCGCCCGAGCCTTCTTGGTGCCCGAGGCCACCATGGCCAAGCGCCTGGTACGGGCGAGGTCCAAGATCGCCACCGCCCACATCCCTTATGCAATTCCTTCCGACGCGGAGCTCCCCGATCGTCTGGCCGCCGTGCTGGCCGTGGTGTACCTGATCGCCACCGAGGCCCACGCCCCGACCGGGGGGAACGCGGTCGCCCGGGTGGATCTGGAGGCCGAGGCCGTTCGCCTGGCCGGCTTGTTGGTGGAGTTGATGCCCGACGAGTCCGAGGTGCTGTCTTTGTTGGCTCTGTTGTTGTTCACCTCAGCTCGCACTCCGGCGCGAAGCGACGCCCAGGGCCACGTCGTGACCCTCGCCGACCAGGACCGCGGTCGATGGAACCGAGAGGCGATTGGGGAGGGATCGCGGTGGTTGTCTAGGGCTGTCATCTTGTCGGGCGGTACAGCTGGGCTCTACCAACTTCAGGCTCACTTGGCCGCGGCCCACTCCACCGCTGCGAGCTGGTCCGAGACCGACTGGGACAGGATCATCGGGCTGTACGACCTGCTCGGGTCGGCCGGAGCCAACCCGGTCGTGGCCCTCAACCGGGCCGTTGCGGTGACTGAGCGCGACGGGCCCGAGCACGGGCTGGCCGCGCTGGAGGCCATCGTCGGGCTGGAATTTTCCCATCTCTGGCACGCCGCTCTGGCCGACAATCTCCGACGGCTTGGCCGGACGGCAGAGGCTGCTGGGGAACTGGAAACCGCCGCCTCGCTGGCGCCCACCGAGAGCGAACGACGTCTGCTTCTGTCCCGTCTCCTCGACGTGAGGCCGGAGCCCGCCTGACAGATTCCAGGGCCGCAGGTGTCCTCTACTGGTTTCTCCGTTCGTCCTCTCACCAAACGCAGATCCCGATCTCGGAGATCACATTAGAGAGGAGAAGCAGATGACTGGCAGCAACGACGAACAGACGATCTCGCAGGAGAAGTACGTGTCCGTGGCTACTTTCCGCAAGACCGGGGTGGCGGTCGCGACGGCGATCTGGATCGTCCCGCTCGACGGCGGCCGAGTCGGCCTCTTGACCTCCTCGGCCTCCGGCAAGGCCAAGCGGCTACGGAACAATCCGAGCGCGACACTGCAGCCGAGCGACGTCCGAGGCCGGGTCAAAGGCGGCACCACGCCGGTGAGCGGCACCGTTGAGCTGGTGACCTCCGGTCCGGACTTCGAGGCGATCACGTCCAAGGTGAAGGCCAAGTACGGCCTGATGGTGCCAATCATCCGGCTGCTGGACAGTGTGCGACACCTGGGCAAGGGTCCCTTTCCCTATGCGGACACCGGCGTGGTGATCACGCTGCAGGGCTGATGTCAGGGTCTGCGCCAAGCGGTCGGTCGTCGTTGCCGATGTTCCAGCGATGGCGGTAGGCAGCGACGCGCCGGCGCTTGCCGTCGACCCATCCGAGGTCCACTGCCCCGCGCCAGCGCCCGTCCGGCGCCTCGTAGACGCTCCCATCGCCAGCCGGTCGACGGCCCTTCTTCCTGTCGACGATCGTCACGACGACCCGACCGGAGGTCTGCGTAGAGCCCCGATCGCCTCGATCTTTTGTAGAGCGTCGAAGCATAAAACTCCAGCACGACAAAATCCCGAGAACTTGTCGTGCTATCCTCCTTTTAAATGCAACACAACAAAATCGTCCGTGGGCGTCCCTCCCGCCAGTCGGTCTACCGGCGGCTGGAAGAAGCCATCGGGGAGCTGCGGGACCGGCTCGGAGGTCTCCCTTCGCCGACCGAAGCCGAGGATATCTGGACCACCATCTGGTACCAGGAGGCCCACCACTCCACCGCCTTGGAGGGCAACACCTTGGTGCTTCAGCAGGTGGAGCTGTTGCTGGCCGAGGGTCGGGCGGTTGGCAACAAGGAACTGCGCGAATACATGGAGGTGCGCGGCTACGCCGACGCCGCCAGGTGGGTCTACGGCCAAGCCCTGGAGCCGGGCGACTGGACGCCCGGCGCGCCGCTCACCCTGACCGAGCTGCGGCACGTGCACGAGCTCGCGCTTGGGCCAGTCTGGGGAGTGGCGCCGCATCCCAATGCGACTCCCCACGAGAAGCCGGGTAGCTTCCGCCAGCACGACATCCGGGCCTTTCCGGGCGGGATGACCCCGCCCTCGTGGGTCGACGTCCCAGCCGACATCAGTGAGTGGATCGGCTCGCTGGCATCGATCGCATCCTCGGACAACGTGATCGAGCGGATCGCTGCCGCTCACGGCGAACTCGAGCGAATCCATCCGTTCCTCGACGGCAACGGACGAGCCGGAAGGCTGGTCATGAATCTTCTGCTGGTGCGGGTTGGGTTCCCGCCCGCGATCATCTACACCAGGGACCGGAGCCGCTATCTGCGCGCCTTGCACCGAGCTGACGGCGGCGAGCCGGGGCCGCTCGGCGAGATGATCGCCCGCGCCGTGCTCGACAACCTGTACCGCTTCGTCGTGCCCGCGGTGGCCGGTCCGCGGCGGCTCGTCCCGCTGGCCGCCCTGGCCGACAAGGACCACAGCGTCTCGACGTTGAGAGCCGCGGCCGAGCGCGGGCGGCTCCGGGCTCAGCGAGGTCCAGATGGTCAATGGCGAAGCAGCAAGGCGTGGATCGAGGAGTACCGAGCGAGCAAATACAAGCGGAGCAAATGACGCCAACCGTCCGGATTCATCCCACAATTTGCAGCCCGAAGGCGACCTACGTGGGCCGACCTCGGCCGACGCCTTATCGCGAACGGACGAGAGACCCGGTCGAGGTGTTCAGCTTTGTGACGTCGTTTCGTTCCTCGTCCGCGACGAAGAGGTCGGCTCCTCTTAGGGCAATGGCCGTCGGGGCGGAGAACTCGTAGGCCTGCCCGCAGATCGCATGGACGCCCCGCAGCAGCGGCAGGTTCGCCGTTCTCGCGGCAGAGGCCGCCGCCGCCGCCGGGGTCGTACTTTGGAGCGAGGCGGCCGATGACCCACAGCCCGCGAAACACGAGACCGGCGGTGAGAAGAGAGGTACCGAAGATGCCCCGACGTGTTCGCCTGAGTCCTGACGACCGTCTCGCGGACTGCGGGCTTCCAAGCACGTCGTGTCCGGTTCTGACGTCCACGTGCCATTCATCTCCTACCTCGGGCACACGCTCGTAGTCCCACGCGACCATCGCGCGAGCCTCTACGAGATGCCCGCCAGTCTTGACAGCACGGTCCTTGCCTGCCCTCGCCGAACCGCGGTCGCGGTCGCGGTCGCGGTCGAACGAGCCTTCGCCGCCATGGGCACAACGATCAACCAGAACAACGGCTCACCGGGACAGACCCTATTCCACGTGCATTTCCACGTGACTCCGCGGTATTCCGAAGACGGGGAGCTTTCCGCTCCTTACGACGTTGTCGACCTCGCAGTCCGGGTCGCTCAGGCGCGCGCGGTTGCCAGCGTGCTCGCGAACGACCCCGACCCTCCCGAAAGTGATCAGGGACGGTCGCGAACAGAACGTGCGCCCGGACAACGAGGCGGCTGATCGTGGCGGGCGCCCCGATCGACGGTGCGGGGCTATCACCGACCGCCCGGCGTTTGGTTCTCAAACTGTTCTCACGGCGGTCTGGCGCTGTCCAGCACGATCGTTCACACTGCCGCTGAACTGGACTTTTATGGCTGGCGGGGGAGGGCTCGAACCTCCAACCTCCTGATCCAAAGTCAGGCGTTCTGCCGATTGAACTACCCGCCAAGGGTAGGTGGCGCTCCGGGCGACGCCCGGCCCACGTCACCAGCCTGACACACGAGGCGGCCGCGCCGGGCAGCTCGATGAACAGGTGATGGCGCAGCGGGAAGTATCAGCGGCTCGCCGCCAACGTGTGGCCGCATGCACCGCAGTAGATGAGCGTCACCGGGCCGAACCCGCGGCGACGTGCGAATCCCACCGACCCCTCCGGCGACACGCTCACGGTGGCGAGCACGTCATTCAGGCGTTGCCCACATCCGGGGCACAACGGGTGTGCGAACCCGGTGACCGGCGCTGGGCTACCGTCCGCCTGCACGTCCAGCTCGGGCAAGGTGGCGCCAACGGTCGCGTCCAGCCCGACCCGGCTGGCCTGGCCTACCCGCCTGGCCTCCTCGGAGCGGCTGGCGTCGGCCGCGACGCTGGCGCCGACAAGAAGTCGTTCGTTCGCCTCTCGCGCCTCGAGCACCTCACTCCGCAGCTCGCCCAAGTCGACTCCCATGTCCTGCAACACGAGAGCTGCAACGCCGCTTGCCTGGCGGATAATGCCAAGCAGAAGGTGCTCCGGCCCGACCTCGGCGTCATCGAGGTCTTCGGCCTCACGGTTCGCCAGTGCGAGCACCTGCTTGGCACGAGCGGTGAGCGGCTGAGAGGAGCTCTCAGAGGCGTCGGATCCGACACCCTGTCGGGCGACCTGTGTCCGAACTTCCAGCGAGACGACGCCGTGCCTCGACAGCAGGGGTGCGGCAATCTCGTCGTCGCACGCCAGGAGCCCGAGAAGTATGTGCTCGGTGCCGGTGAACTCGTGGTGGAGCCCGGCGGCCTCCTGACGCGCGATGGCGAGCACCTTCTCGCTCTCGCCGTTGAGGGCATCCATCGCGCTCTGAGACTACCCGTCGCCTCCTCCGTCTTGGCGGCATCGGCGCCCCGCTCCGATGGCCCGCCACGGGGCCGGCAGTACCGTCGAGTCGTTTCGCGGACGAAGCAACCCTGTGGACCGGCTATCCTCGGCCACGCCATGGGTTCTCTTATCAAGAAGCGCCGCAAGCGCATGCGCAAGAAGAAGCACAAGAAGATGCTGAAGCGCACACGCTGGCAGCGTCGCGCCGCCGGGAAGTAGCCACTCGTCTCACCAGTCTCGTTCGCCGAGGCTGGGAACTGTGCTCGTCAGCTGTACAACGGCTGACTCCCCCGCCGCGACGATGGCTGCGGACAACCGACGTGAATGCTCCGCCAGCTGGTCGGGCGTGCCACCGATCCACCACGTGCCGCCACTGCCGGCTAGCCGCGGTCGCTCGCCGACCGTGTCCTTCACGAGGTTCCGCCACCATGCGAGCCGCGGTTCGACAACGAGAGCTGCCGGCTCGAGATCGTTTCCGTAGTCTCCTGAGGGACCACCGAGGGCATCCCAGGCGGCGTACACAGCCGGCGTCGACACTGCCAATCGAGGGATGACGAGCAGGACGTCCGCTTTCTCGTAGCCGAGGGGCTCAAGGATCTCGCCGATGCCGCCGACGATGGCACGTCCCCCGGCGAGGCAAAACGGCACGTCCGCCCCGAGGCCGACAGCCACCTCCGGGTCGGCGCAACCCGCCCAACGCAGCACTGCGGCGGCATCGGCCGAGCCCCCTCCGAGACCGGCTCCCGGAGGTATGGCCTTGTGGAGACGAACGTGAGCCGACCGGCCAACGGCCTGAAGGGCCAGCTGCACGAGGTTCGGTCTCGTGTCAGTCGCGAGGAGCGGCCCGATCCCCATGTCCTCGGTGCCGGGAGGCTCCGAACCGACCGCGACGAAGCCTCGCTCCTCAGCGCCCGGCCGGAGCCACCGGATCTCGTCGAGCACGTCCAAACCGTCACCGGCTGAGAACTCGAGCTCGTCTACGAGATCGAGTGCGACCATCTCGGCCTCGAGGAGGTGAAAGCCGTCCGCCCGCCGGCCAACCACGCGCAGGCGGGTGGTCAGCTTTGCGGGCGCTCTCTCGATGGAGGCGCTACGGCGGCCGAGGTCAGCCTTGTCCACTCGGCCAGCTTGCCCCAAGACTCGACCCCAAGCTCCTCCGGGCGCCGCGTGGGCGCGATGCCTGCGGCTTCGAACGCTTCATCGCTGACCTGCCCCACAAGTGAGCGGCGGAGCATTTTCCTCCGTCCGGCAAATCCAGCCCTCACGAGCCGGTCGATCTCCTCGAAGCTCGCCACCTCTATGGGTACTGCCGGCTCAGGCCGGCGGACGATCTCGACGAGGACGGATTCGACGTTCGGGCGCGGCACGAACACGCTGGCCGGAACGCGCGACACGACTTTGGCTTCGGCGAAGTAGGCGACCCGGACCGAGACCGCACCGTAGGTACGCGAGCCAGGTTCAGCCGCGAGGCGCTCACCGACTTCCCGTTGCACCATCACGAGCATCCGGACGATGGATGGGACGCCGACAAGCAGGTCGGCGACGAGGGGCGTGGCGATGTTGTACGGCAGGTTGGCGACGAGCACCCACGGCCGGATGTCGACACCGGCCGGCGCTGCCGGCGCCGCCGGCCCGGCCGGCGCTGGCGGATCACCGGGTCCGTCGAGCAACACGTGCCAGTCACAAGACATGGCGTCGGCGAGGACGACGGTGACGCCGAGTGGCTCGACGAGCTCGCGCAGCACTGGCACGAGGTACCGGTCGATCTCGACGGCGAGAACCTCTGCGCCCGTCGCCGCCAGGGCGATGGTGAGCGATCCGAGGCCTGCGCCGATCTCGACGACTCGATCCCCGGGGCCGACCCGTGCGAGCCGGGCGACGCGCTCGACGAGGTTGGGATCGGCGACGAAGTTCTGACCGAGTGCACGGGAAGGCGAGATGCCGTGCTCGGCGAGCAGGGAGGCCAGCTCCGCCCGTCCGAGTGGCCGCCGGCTCATCGGCGCCGTCCGGTGCCCGCTAGGTGGTGCCGAATGCGGAGGGTGCCGTCACGGCTCAACCGTGCAGGTCGAACACCACGGCGGCGTTCGCCGTCGTCGCCTGGGCGACCGCTTCGGCTTCGAGACCTTTCAACGCAGCGATCTGCGCACCGACGAGCGGCACATACGAGGACTCGTTCGGCTTGCCCCGATGCGGCACCGGGGTGAGGAAGGGCGCGTCGGTCTCGACGAGCATGCGATCGGGCGGGCACATCGTCGCCGCCTCGCGCACGTCGGTGGCGGTCGGGAACGTCACGATCCCGCTGAACGACAAGTAGGCGCCTCGGTCGAGGCACTCCTTGGCTTCTGCCGGCCCACCCGTGAAACAGTGGAACACGACTCGTGACGGCACACCTTCACGGTCGATGATGGTGAAGGTGTCGTCCCACGCCTCTCGCGTGTGGACGACGAGGGCGAGCCCGTACTGGTGGGCGAACGCGATCTGGGCGGCGAAGGCGTCGCGCTGGGCGTCGCGCGGCGAGTGGTCGTAGTGGAAGTCGAGACCACACTCCCCCACCGCCACGACCCGCGAGGACGACAAGCCGGCGGCGTAGAGCTCGCGGAGGAAGCGGCCGACCCCGCCGACGCCGGTGCTGGCGTCGTGCGGGTGCAAACCGACGGTCGACCAGATCTGGACGGGAGGGGCGCCGGATCCACTGAGCGCCTCCGCAACACTCGCCGCCTCCCGCGACGTGGGCTCGTCGGTGCCAACGAAGACCATGCGCCGGGCGCCGGATTCCCGGCAGCGTTCGAGTACACCATCGAGGTCTTCGGCCGACTGCAGGTGGCAGTGGCTGTCGGTCCACAAAGGGAGCGACGACTGGCGTTCGACCCGCGAGGCCTCTGTCTCACCGCTCGGAGCGACCTCCGCCGAGGTCCCTTCCTCGACCGCCTTCTCACCGCGGCGGCGGCCCTGACCGCCCAGGATCCGCCTCATTCTGCTTCTACCTTCCGCCGCGGGAACAGCGGTGCTCCCTTTTCGACCGGCAGCCCTCCTGGATAACCGCCCCAGCCGAGCACGCCGCCCTCGCCGGCGTTGCCGGCAGCTCCAGGGTCACCCTCGAGCCCGAGGCGGCGCCAAATCTCCGCAGCCGTGTCGCGAAGCACCGGTGAGATGAGCACAGCCACGATTCGTAGCACTTCCAAAGCGTCACCGAGAACCGCATCCACTTCCGGTCCCGGCTCGAGCTTCCAGGGCTCGACGGATTCGAGCTCGGCGTTGGCAGCTCTGATGAGCCGCCAGGTCGTCTCCAGGCCCTCCTGGGGGGCAAATGCCTGCCAGTGGGCTACCGCCGCCGGCGTGAGCTCCGCAGCCGCCTGAGCGAGCCGAGAGCCCTCTGCCGCACTGCGGGGCGCCGGACCGACCCCACCGCATTTCGAGACGACGACGGTGGCGACACGCGACAGCAGGTTGCCGAGGTTGTTGGCCAGATCCGAGTTGTACCGGGCGATGAGCCCTTCGTAGCTGAACTCGCCATCGGCGCCGAGCCCGACGTCGCGTAAGAGGGCATAGCGCAGGGCGTCGTTGCCGACGTCGGCAGCGAGCTCGACAGGATAAATCTGGTTGAAGGCGCTCTTGGCCATCTTCTTGCCGCCGATGAGAAGGAACCCGGTGACGACGTAGGAGGCCGGTGGGTCGATGCCCGCAGCCATGCACATCGCCGGCCACCACACGCAGTGGAAGCGGATGATGTCCTTCCCGATCAAGTGACAGACGGCCGGCCACCATCGCTCGAAGCGTTCCTGGTCGCTTCCGTAGCCGATGGCAGAGATGTAGTTCACGAGGGCGTCGTACCAGACGTAGAACACGTGGCCGGCGTCCCACGGCACCGGGATTCCCCAGTCGATGGACGTCCGCGTGATGGAGATGTCCTGCAGCCCGCCGCGGATGATCCCGAGCGCCTCGTTGCGTCGCGTCTCGGGGAAGATGGCGCTCGGGTGAGCGGCGTACCACTCGAGGAGGCGATCCGAGAAACGGCTCAGCTCGAAGAACCAGTTCTCCTCCGTGAACCACTCGACGGGCTTCTCGTGCACAGGGCAGAGCTGTCCGTCGAGCAACTCGGCCTCGGTGTAGTACGCCTCGCACGACACGCAGTACCAGCCCTCGTAGACGCCTTTGCGGAGATAGCCGTTGTCGTAGATCGCCTGCATGAACGCCTGCACGGTCTGGTGATGGCGCGCCTCGGTGGTGCGGATGAAGTCGTCGTTGCCGATCCGCAGCTCGCTCCAGGCATCCCGGAAGCGCTGGGACAGCAGATCGGTCCACGCCTTCGGCTCCATGCCGTTCTGCTCGGCGGAGCGGAGGACCTTCAGTCCGTGCTCGTCCGTCCCGGTGAGGTAGAAGACCTCGTCACCCTGGAGGCGATGCCAGCCGGCGAGCGCGTCGGCCACGATCGTCGCATAGCCGTTGCCGAGGTGAGGGACGTCGTTGACGTAGAAGATCGGAGTGGTCACGTAGAAGCGGCCGTCCATGCGGGCGAGCCTACCGACCGCGCACCGACCCTCCTGGCGAGCTCGAGTACCGGATGGCCGCTTCGTACACGACGCTGCGGGGCATCCCGAGCCTGATCGCAACGTCCCGCACGGCGTCCCGTCGCGAGGTGCCGGAGGCGACGAGCGCGCCGACCGCTTCGCCAAGCTCATCGGTGCTCGGTGAGAGGGCGCCTGGCGCCCGCTCGTCGAGGCCGTCGACGACGAGGACGAACTCCCCCCGCGGGGCCGTCGTCGCCGCATGGGCGACCGCTTCGGCGAGCGTCGAGCGCCGCACTTCCTCGTGCACCTTCGTCAGCTCCCTGCAGACCGCTACGCGGCGATCCGGGCCGCAGGCGTCGGCCAGGTCGCGAAGCGTCGCCGCCAGCCGCTGAGGTGACTCGTAGCAGACGCTCGGGCAGGGCGCGCCGGCGATGTCGGCGAGCCGCCTGGATCGCTGTGTGCCTTTCCGCGGAAGAAACCCCTCGAATCTCCACCGCGACAGCCCCATGCCGGAGACGACGACGGCCGCGAGCACGGCGGACGGTCCGGGCACGGCACTGACACGCACGCCGGCGCTGGCCGCCGCGGCCACGAGGCGCTCGCCCGGGTCGGACACCGCCGGCGTTCCCGCATCACTGACGAGTGCCACGGTCCGACCACTCGAGAGCTCCTCGATGAGCATGGGCACGCGGTCTGCTTCGTTGTGGCCGTGCAAGGAGAGGAGCCGCTTGGTGGGAATCCCCAGGCGTTTCAGCATCATTCCCGTGTGACGGGTGTCCTCGCAGCAAACGATGTCCGCCGACGAGAGCGCCGCTGCCGCACGCGGCGAGAGGTCGCCGAGGTTGCCGATCGGCGTGGAGACGAGGACGAGCTCGCCGCCGGTCGGCACGTCGCTCACTCCTTGATCTCCAGCCGGTCGCCGACCTTGAGGCCCCAGCGCTCGAAGGCGCCGGCTTGAGCCTCCAACACCGAGCGGGCCCGCAGCCGCGGGTAGGCCATGGAGTAGCGGCGGAGCGTGACGACGTCCACGACCACGAGCTCCTTGTCGAGAAACGCCACGTCGAGTGCAAATCGCATCCCGACCGAGTGCACGCCGCGTGTGTGAGTCAGCAACATCGCTCCCGCCGCGCCGCTGCGTCCGAGCAGGCCCCGGTTCCGCGCGGCGAACGTGTCGGCCACCTCGAGACTTGCAAGAACCTGCTCGTCGCGTAGCAACCACGCCATGAAGGGATTCTGGCATGCCGAGTGACCGCTACACTTCCCGGCACTGTGTCGAAGCGAACCACGAAGCGGAAGCTCCGCAAGAAGAAGAAGGCCAACCACGGCAAGAAGCCGAATTGCGGTCGGGGCTGAACCTCCGATCCCTCGGTCTCTGGTCCGTCGGGTGCCGCCTGTCGTCCTCAGCGACGCCAGGCGAGCGCCCGCTCCTCGAGCACCTCGGCAAGCAGGCTTGGCACGTCGGAGATGATGCCGTCGACGCCGATCTCGCACAACCGCTCCATCTCGTCGCGGTCGTTGATGGTCCACGGGTGCACGGCGAAGCCCGCTGCGTGTGCCGCCGCGACGAAGGTCTCGTCGACGACGAGCAGGGACTCGTAGCGAGCTGGCACTTGTAGGGCCACGTGGCGCTGCAGCTCCGCTGGTGGATCCTCCCCGGCGCGGATGGCGCGATAGAACTCGGCGGAGGCAAGCGTGCCGGCCGACGTGGCGATCTCGGGCGCATACTCCTTGAAGCGGTCGGTGGCGCCGTCGATGAACGAGGCCACGATGACGTCGTCGGTGCGCTCGTGCTGGCGGATCAGATCTGCGAGTGTCCGCTCGTATCCGGGTACTTCAGGATCGGTGCGCTTGATGTCGAGGTTGAGCGAGATCCCGTCGGTGATGGCGAAGACCTCGTCGAGCGTGGCGATCCCGAAGCGATGATCGGCTGGAGCGAGCCCGCGCATCGGATACTCGGACGGTGCCCGGTCGTGCTGCACGTCCTCTCCCGGCACGAACCAGTAGGCGTTGTCGAGCTCGGCGAGCTCCGCCAGCGTGTGCCCGACGATCTCCCCGGTGGCGTTCGTCGTCCTTTCGAGCGTGGGGTCGTGGCAGACGACGAGATGACCGTCGGCCGTCGCATGCACATCGAGCTCGATGGCGGTCGCACCGTGCGCGATGGCCTCACTTATGGCCGCAAGGGTGCTGGAGGGGTTCTCCATCGCTCCGCCTTGATGCGCAAAACAGATGACGCGCCGTTGCAGCCAGGGATTCTCCCTCACGTAGCTTGTCTATCAGGTCGCCCGCGAGCCGTCGCTGATACAGCCCGCTCAGCGGGAACTAACGTCGGCTCGCCATGATCGATCACATCCTCCTCGACGTCATCGGGGCAATCCGCGACGCGTTCGAAGGTGCCCTGCTCGAGCAGCAAGCCGTCGAGGAGCGATTTCAAGTCGATGTCTTCCTCGGGGACCTGTCCTTCGAGACGTCCTACAGCCTCCCGGGGGAGGGCAATCCAGCCCGCGTGCGGGCCGACCTGACGCTCGACTGGCCCACCTGGAGCCAGAGCGCCTACCGGTCGTGGTCGATCGGCGAGGCCCCGGCCGAGCCGCCCGAGCTGATCATGGAGCTGGCGTTCCGCTTGCAGCATCTCGTCGGCGCTCCAGAAGTCGCCCACGTCCTCTCGGTGCTCGACGCCGCCGGCCCCGAGGTCGGGACGGATCGCCTCGAGCGTGCGGCGCCCACACTCGAGCAGTCATTCGACGGCCTGCCCGAACCGACCTGCGCGTTCGAGGTCGCCTACCAGGGAAGCCTCCGGCTCGATGACGCCACGTTGGAGGATCCCTCCAAGCTCGACGACCAGATCGCCGGCCTGGCCCGCTGGGTGGCGAGCGCGCTCGTGCGCCTGGCCGACCTCCAGCTCGAGTTCCGGCCGCCCGAGGAGGACAGCCACACCCCCTGAGAGGACACCACCCTGAGCTCCGGCCGGGCCCGCGGGGCCGGGCCGGCAGGCAGCTCAGCCGGGCGTGAGCCAGGACCCGGCCGGCGAGGGGCCAGCCGGCTCAGCCGGCCGTGAGCCGCGACCCGGCGGCGTCCTTGAGGGCGATCGCCGGCCTGGCGCCCAGGTGGCTGATCACCTCGGCAGCGGCAAAGGCTCCGACGCGCAGCGACGCCTCCGGTCCAAGGCCGTGGGTGAGCCCGAAGAGGCACCCGGCCGCAAACAAGTCGCCGGCGCCGGTCGTGTCCTCGACCTGCTGGACGTGATCGGCCTCGACCTCGACGGCGTCCTCGGGCGTGATGGCCATGGCGCCGGACGCACCGAGCGTGATGATCGCCGCAAGCCCCGGGCGCCGCAGGCGGTTCGCTGCCTCCGCCCGAGTCGAAGCGCCGGTCAGCATCATCGCCTCCTCCTCGTTGCCGAACAGGAGGTCGACCGTGCCCCCGAACACGAGCTCGCGGATGCGACCGGCATGGCGCTCGACGACGAGTGGATCTGACAGCGATAGTGACACCAATGTCGACGCGTCCCTCGCCAGCCCGACCGCCCGCGCGACGGCGGCGGATGCGAGGGGTGGATCCAGCAGATAACCCTCGAAGTACACGACCTTGGCTTGGTCGACACCGACGTGCTCGATCGTCTCGAGGGAGAGCTCGCCGGCGGCGCCGAGGCTCGTCGCCATCGAGCGCTCACCGCCGTCGGAGATGAGCACGTGGCACACACCGGTGGGACCCCCACTCGTGACGGTGGTCACCGAGCAGTGCACGCCGGCCTGCTCGAGGTCGGAGGAGTACCAGGCTCCCGCCTTGTCGTCGCCGACGGCGCCGGCAAACGCCGGCGAACCTCCGAGCGATGCCACACCGGCAGCAGTGTTGGCAGAGCAACCGCCGGCAACCTGCCGCCAGTCCGAGAAGGCGTCCTCGATCTCGTCGGCCCGCGCCGCGTCCACGAGCGTCATCCCGCCGGCGTCGATCCGAGCCGCCCGTACGTGGTCGAGCGTGGCATAAGCCAGCTTGTCGACAAGGGCGTGACCCACGCACAAGGCGTCAATGGGCCGGTGCGCGAGGTCGTGAGTGCCGTACGGCCAGCGAGAATCGAACACGGGCCGAGACCGTAGCGGTTCCGGACGGCGGCCACACACTGCTGCATGAGCGGTCTGGCGCATTGGCATTCCGGCGATCGCATTAGCCTTCCGGCAATGACGAGAGAGCACGGCGATGACGCCGACTATCGGCTCGAGCGGACCGCCCTCCCGCGGCGTTACGCCCTGGAGATGTCCCCCGACATCGGAACCGCCACCTTCTCCGGCCGCGTCGCCATCGAGCTCGACGTCAACTCGCCGCTCGCCGCCATCGTGTGCAACGCCGCCGAGCTCACCATCTCGCAAGCGACCCTTCGGGCGGCCAGCGGGACGGCGGCCAGCGGGACGGCGGCCAGCGGGACGGCGGCCACCAAGCTCGACGTGGGCATCGACGAGCGGCTCGAGCGGGTCACGTTCGCTGCGCCGGCCACGATCGAGCCGGGACCCTATGTGCTCGAGTGCGCGTTCACAGGGGCGTTGAACGACAAATTGCGGGGTTTCTACCGGAGCCGATTCACGGACCCCGATGGAACCGAGCACTGGCTGGCGACGACACATTTCGAGTCCACCGACGCCCGGAGGGCGTTCCCCTGCTTCGACGAGCCCGACATGAAAGCGATCTTCTCCGTGACGCTCGACGTCGCCGAGAATCTCTTCGTCGTGTCGAACGGCCCCGAGCTGTCCGTCACGCCGTCAGCCGGCGGGCGAAAGCGCGTCGTGTTCGAGGACACGATTCCTATGTCGACGTATCTCGTGTGTTTCGTGGCGGGACCGCTGGAGGCGAGCGCTCCCCAGTACTCCGGCGGAATCCCGATCCGTGTCGTCACTCCCATCGGCAAGCAACACCTCACACCGTTCGCCCTCGAAGTGGCCGTGCACGCGTTGGAATGGTTCACGAACTACTTCGGCCTCCCGTACCCGGCGTCGAAGCTCGACCTCGTGGACGTGCCCGACTTCGCCCAGGGCGCCATGGAGAACCTCGGTTGCGTGACGTTCCGCGAGACCGATCTGCTCTGCGATCCGGCGACGGCGTCGGTCTCGGAGCTCTCCCGTATCGCCGAGGTGATCGAGCACGAGATCGCCCACATGTGGTTCGGCGACCTCGTGACCATGAAGTGGTGGAACGGGATCTGGCTGAACGAGGCGTTCGCCACGTTCATGAGCCTCTGCTGCCTGGACGAGTTGCGGCCTGAATGGCGGCGATGGGTCTCCTTCGGCCGGGAGAAGGAATTCGCCCTCGCCATCGATGCGCTGCATTCGACCCGCCCGATCGAATTCGACGTCCGCGCACCGGATGAAGCCGAGGCGATGTTCGACGCCCTGACCTACCTGAAGGGTGGCAACGTCCTGCGCATGTTGGAGCAGTACCTCGGGACGGAGCGTTTCCGCGAGGGCGTGCGCCGGTATCTCGCCACGCACCAGTTCGCCAACACCGAGACGACCGACCTGTGGGACGCGATCGAGTCCGTCGCCGAGGGCGAGCCGGTGCGGGCGCTCATGGACAGCTGGATCTTCCAAGGCGGCACACCTCTCGTGACCGCTCGGCGTGACGGCGACGAGCTGGTGCTCAGCCAGGAGCCCTTCTCTTGGCTGCCACTGAAAGCCCACGAGCAGTCTGACGCCGAGCCGTCTGCCATCGGTCACGATTGGATCATCCCGGTGCGTATCGAGGAGCGGCCACATGGGACCACGCAATCGCCCGGCGGAGAGGCCGGCGAGGTCCAAGCCGTGCTCCTCGGGCCGGCTCCCCATGCCAGCGAGCCGCTCCGCCTTCGGGTGGGCAGTGGCCTCGCAGTCGTCAACGCCGGCGGCTCCGGTACCTATCGCCTGCGGTACCACGGCTCGCTGCTCGAGGAGATCTGCTCCAACCTCGGCAGCCTGACCGCCCTCGAGCGCTTCAACCTCGTTTCCGACACCTGGGCGACCACGCTCGCCGGAGTGTCGCCTCTGGACGATTTCCTCGCGCTCGCCGGCAGCCTCGCGGCTGAGGAGGACCCGAACGTCTGGGCTGTCGTCATCGGCGCCATGTCCCTCCTCGACCTCGCCGTCGCCGGCGAGGATCGGCCGGCGTTGCAGCAGCTGATCCGCAGGCTCTTCGGGCCTGAGTTGGAGCGCCTCGGCTTTGAGCCGACTGCCGAGGACACCCAGGAGATGGCGCGGAGCCGCGCCGCCTTCATAGCCGTCCTCGGCACCATCGGCGCCGACGAGGAGGTGCGCACGACGGCCCGTGCCGCCTTCGAGGCGTCCCGCTCCGGAGGCATGCCGCTGCCGGGCGACACTGCGGAGGTCATCTTGCAGGTCGTGGCATACGCCGGTGGCCGGGCGGAATTCGACGCCATGAAGGAACGCGTCCAACACCCGATCGATCCGATCGACCAGTCGCGACACCTCATGGCCATCGCTTCGACCCGCGAGCCTGAGCTCGCCGCGGAGCTCCGGGATATGTGCCTCACCGAGGTGCGCACCCAGGATGCGCCCCTCGTGTTGCGAGTCCTGCTGGGCAACCGGGTGAACGGACCAGCGACGTGGGAGTTCATCACCCGGCACTGGGACGAGATACGGGGGCGGTTCACCTCACATGCCGTACCAGCAGTGCTCGGGGGGATCACGCGGTTGGCCGATGTCGACGCCGACGGCAACCCCATCCTCGCCCGTGTCGTGCAGGCGTTCCTCGCCGAGCACCCGCTCGGTGGCCACCAACGGACGATCTCTCAGCACCTCGAGCGGCTGGAGGTCAACGTGGGGTTCGTGCAGGCGCAGCGGCCGACACTCGGCGAGCTGCTCGCCAAATCCTGAGGCCCGGCGCACCTTGGACGGTGGACGGGTGTGAATCTCACCATCGCCGCCACGACGATGGTGCTCGTCATCCCGGCCGAGCTGCCGGACAAGACGTTCATTTCCTGCGTTGTGCTGTCATCTCGGCACAAAGCGCTGCCGGTGTGGATCGGAGGGGCGACCGCCCTCACCCTGCAGGCCCTGATCGCCGTGGTGGCGGGCCGGCTGCTCGCCCTCCTGCCGCATACGACCGTCAAGATCGTCGTAGCCGTGCTGTTCATAGCGGGCGCCCTGTATCTCATCTTCGTGTCCGAGAAGTCGGAGGAGGAAAAGGGCGAGCGCCTCGGCGAGCGGGCCGTTGCCCTGGTGTCGAATTGGCGGGTGTTCCTCACCACCTTCACGATCGTCGCCCTTGCCGAGTTCGGCGACATCACCCAAGTGCTCATCGCCAACCTCACGGCGCGCTATCGCGACCCGGTGGGCGTCTTCGTCGGGGCGACCGTGGGTTTCTGGATCGTGTCGGGTCTCGGCGTTCTTTCCGGCAAGTGGATCACGCGTGTCGTGCCGTTGAGCATCGTCCGTCGGCTGTCCGGCGCCGTGCTGCTCGGATTCGGCATCTGGACGATCGTGAGCATCGTCAAGTGATGCGGCCATGACCGGTGCTGAGAGCGCCGGCGGTCCGGCGGAGGGGCGGGCGGGCCTGGTCCTCGAGGCGGCGCGGGTGGCCACAGGGTTCATGCCCGACGACGAGGGCTTGGCGCTGGCTCACGTCGGGGCCCTCGTCGCCTCCTTGCCGGCAGAAGGCGGCGGTGGCGTGATTCTCGAGATCGGGGCGTACTGCGGCCGTTCCACGCTCTACCTCGCACACGGAGTGCTGAGCGCCCTCGCGGCGGGTGGATGGCGGGCGGTGCCCGTCGTGTTCAGCGTCGACCACCACCATGGCTCGGAGGAGAACCAGGCCGGCTGGGAGCATCACGACGCCTCGCTCGTGGACCCTTCGACGGGTCGGCTCGACACGCTCTTGCCGTGGCGGCGGACGATCGAGGATGCGGGGGTCGAGGACTGCGTCGTCGGCCTCGTCGGCGACTCTCCCACGATCGCTGCCCGCTGGGCGTCGCCGGCCGGCCTCGTCTTCATCGACGGCGGCCACGGGAGCGAGCCTGCATGGGCCGACTATCGCGGTTGGGCACCGAAAGTGGCCCTCGGTGGATGGCTGGCGATCCACGACGTGTTCCCCGACCCGGCCGACGGCGGCCGGCCGCCGTATGAGCTGTACGTGCGGGCGCTCGAGTCGGGAGCGTTTCTCGAGGTACCCGAGCTCGGCTGCGGCAGCCTGCGGGTGCTGCGCCGGGTCGGCGCCGGGGTCTAAGCCGGTCTAAGCCCGGTCTAAGCCTGGTCTAAGCCCGGTCCTCCGCCTCGACGACCTCATGGTCGAGGTCGAGCACCGTCCCTGCCGGTAGCGACCGCCCGAGGAACAACCCCGAGGCCGGCCCTGTTGCCTCGAGGGCGTCGAGGGCGAGGATCATTGCCGCGGCCGTATAGGTGCTCCGCTCGTCACGCGGGAAGCTGGAACGCTGCGGATAGACGAGGCCGGTCATGTAGGAGCCGTCGGGACAACGCTGGTCCTGCACCCATTCGAGGAGCGAGGACGCCTGCTGCCGCCGTCCGAGCGTGAGAAGGGCCATGGCACACTCGGCTGTCTCCGCCGCGGTCACCCAGGACCGGTCGGACACACAGCGCACGCCGCGACCGTCGATGACAAGCTCCGACCAGCGCTCGTCCATCCGCTCGGCGCCCCGCGCCGGCTCGAGGGCGCCGGACAGGACCGGGTAGTACCAGTCCATGGCGAAACGCTCCTTCGGCTCGAAGCGGTCCGGCCGATACGCGATGGCGTGCCGCAGCCGGCCGGCGGCGAGCTCCCAGTCGGGCCGGTCGAGGCCGATGCGCTCGGCGCAGGCGACGGCGCAGCGCAGGCTGAAATAGGCCGACGAGGACCCCGTGAGGAGGGCGTAGTCGCCCGGCGTGCCATCGTCGGCCACCGACCAGGTGAGCTCGCCGCCCGGCTGCTGCCACGAGAGCACGAAGTCGACCGCCGCCTCGACGACCGGCCAGAAGGACGTGATGACGCCGGCGTCGCCCGTGACGAGATAGTGGTGCCAGATGCCCGTGGCGAGGTAGGCGCAGACGTTGGTGTCGCGTTTCGCATCCTCGACGGACCCGTCCGGCCGGTAGTAGTTGTGCCAGGACCCGTCGGGCAGCTGGGTGCTGCGAAGCCACTCGTAGGCGTGCACGGCCGCCTCCAGCCGGCCTGCCGTCGCAAGGGCCATGGCCGTCTCCACGTGGTTCCAGGGATCGGCGTGGCCCCCTTCGAACCATTGCACCATGCCGTTGGGCAGCTGGCACGCCTCGATCGACTCGGCCGTGGCGGCGACTTCGTCCTTCGTGAGCAGGCAGGCAAAGGCACTCGTCATGACGCATGCTCGACGTACACGACAAGGCTCTTGCCGATCAAGGGGTTGAGCAGCTGCTCGGGCACACGCGTGAGCGCCGGCCGGTGCGTGATGTCCCACACGAGCAGCCGGTGGTAGGCACGCACGGCAGGGTGCTGGTCGTTGCTCGTGCCCACGAGGCACTTGAGCCACCAGTACGGGCTGTGGAGGGCGTGGGCGTGGTGCATCGCCCGCGTGCGAAGCCCGGCGGCTTCGAGTCGCTGCAGCAGCTGGCGGCGACGGTAGATACGGATGTGGCCCCCGGGCACGCTGTGGTATTCGTGCGAGAGCGCCCAGTTGATCATCTCGGGCCCGTAGCGGGGCACGGTCACGGCCATCCGCCCGGCGGGCTTGAGGACGCGGGCGAGCTCGGACATCGCCGAGGCGTCATCCGGCAGGTGCTCGAGCACCTCGGCGGCGATCACCCGGTCGAAGGTGGCGTCGGGGAACGGCAGCCGGAACGCCGTGCCCTGCACCTGGAGGTTGGCTGCGCCCGCGGGTGCCTCGCCCGCCTCGGTCATGGCGCTCATGAGGGTCGAGACGCCTTTCAGCTCGACGAGATCGGCGTCGAGAGCCACGACGCCGGCACCCCGGCGGTAGCACTCGAAGGCGTGCCGTCCCCCGCCGCAGCCGAGGTCGAGCACGCGCTCCCCGCTCTGCAGCCCGAGTCGCTCGAAATCGACCGTCAGCACGGCAAACCTGGCGCGAGGTCGGGCTGGCTGAGCACACCGGAGTCCCGCCGCTCCCGAGCCCGCTCCTCGAGCAGGATCCGGTATTGCTCGGCCGTCAGTCGAGCTGTCACCGGCCAGGTGAAGCGCTCGAGCGTGCGGCGCCTGCCTGCGGCTCCGAGGCGCGCCCGCAGATCCGGGTCTCCGAGAGCGCGGAGCAGGCCGGCGGCGAGCGCCGACGGGTCGTTCGGCGTCACGAGCAGAGCGGTGACGCCGTCGGTGCCGGCGACTTCGGGCAGCGCCCCACCGGTCGTGGCGACGAGCATCACGCCGCTCGCCATGGCCTCGATCGCCGGCAGGGAGAAACCCTCGTAGAGCGACGGCACGACCGCAACCTCCGCCGAGGCGTAGAGCTCGGAGAGCTCGTCGTCGGAGATGCCCGAGACGAAACAGACGGCGCCCTCGAGGCCCAGCCGGTCGAGAACTCCCGGCACGAGGCTGCCGTCGCGCAGCCGGCCGACGACAACGAGGTGTGCGTCGGATCGCTCCGTGCGAATCTTTGCGAGCGCCTCGAGCAGCGGGATGAGCCCTTTCATGGGGACGTCGGCGCTGGCTGTCGTCACGAGCCGGCCCGGGATCCGAGCGATCTCCGGCCGGGGCCGGAACACCGACTCGTCCACACCGACCGGCACGACGGCCATGCGGGACGGCTCGACACCGAGCTGCTCGGCGATGTCGCGACAGGACGACTCCGACACCGTGACGACGCGGGGAATCCGGCGGGCGACCCGGCGCTGCATCTCGATGAACCCGTACCACCGGCGCAACGTCAGCCGGCGGCGGAACGTCGTGGCATGGGAGAGATCGAGCTCGCGGTCCACGGTGATGGGGTGATGGATCGTGCCGAGCAGCGGCCAACCGTCGGCCATGATCCCGAGCAGGCCGCTGCCGAGCGACTGGTTGTCGTGGACGATGTCGAAATCGGCCCGGCGGCCGGCGAGCAGCTTGCGCGCCCGCAGCGTGAAGGTCCGAGGCTCGGGGAAGCCGGCGGTGCACATGATCCCGAACTCGAGGGCATCGGTGGCCGTCTTGAACTCCGAGAGCTTCGGCACGCGGAACGGGTCTGGCTCCCGGTACAGGTCGAGGCTTGGAACCGGCACGAAGTCGACCCCACCGGTCAGCTCCGGGTACGGCTGCCCGGAGAACACCGTCACCTCGTGGCCGAGCTGCGCCAGCTCGTTCGTGAGATGCCGGGTGTAGACACCCTGACCGCCACAACGCGGATTGCCCCGGTAGACGAGATACGCGACGCGAAGCCGCTCCGCATCAGCGTTCATGATGTGTCAAGCCTTCCCGCTCCGGTCGTGTGGCGCAACTTAGGGCGCACCAGCTGGGCTTCCGTCACTTGATGCCGAAAGCCGATCCCAGCGTCACCACGACGAGCAGGACCGCCATGGCGCTGACGACGACCGTGACGACGGCGGAGGCGACCTTCAGCACTGGACCGTTCGCCCAGGAGCCGAGCACGCTCTTGCGGTTGGCGAGAACGACGATGAACGTGAGCGTGATGGGCGTCACGAGCCCCTGGACGACCTGGGTGCCGATGAGCAGGCTGATGAGGTTGACCGGTGTCAGGGTCACCACGACGCCGATGACGATCTGAGCCGTGAACAGCCCGAGGAACAGCGGCGCCTCGCGGAAGCTGCGGGACACGGAGCGTTCGACGCCGATCGCCTCCGCCAGGGCGTAGGACGTCGAGAGGGGCACGACGGCGGCTGCCAGCGCGGAGGCTCCCAACAAGCCGAGCCCGAAGAGCAGCACCGCCGCCTGGCCGGCGACGGGGCGGAGCGCTTCGGCGGCCACACGCGCCGAGGTGAGCACGCCGGATCCGCCGATGGCGGCGGCCGTCGCGATGATGATCGACCAGGAGATGAACGTCGCAAAACCCGCCCCTGCGACCGCGTCGATCCGCTCCAGCCGGTACTCGTCCGGGCCGATGCCCCGGTCGACGACGGCGGAGGCGTTGTACAGCTGCATGTAGGGCGAGATCGTCGTGCCGATGAGGGCGACAGCGAGCAGGATGAACGCTCGGCTGGACTGGAGGTGCGGCAGCACGACCGAGCTCGCCACCGTCGACCACTTCGGGTGGGCCAGCCAAGCCGCCACCGGATAGGCGAAGAAAGCGACCGTGAGCAGGAGGAAGACCCGCTCGGCGTAGCGGTAGCTGCCGAGCAGGACGAGCAGCCAGATGGCGATGGCCGAGATGGGCACGGTGATGTAGCGCGAGACCCCGAACAGCTCGAACGCCGTGGCGATGCCGGCGAATTCCGAGACGACGATGCCGACGTTCGCAATGACGAGGGCGCCGAGGGCGAGCGAAGTGAGGCGGATCGAGAACTCCTCGCGGATGAGCGAGGCGAGGCCCTTGCCCGAGATGGCGCCGAGACGGGCGGACATCTCCTGCACGAGGGCGAGCCCGATGCCGATGAGGAGCATGAGGAACAACGTCCGGTACCGGTACTGCGAGCCGGCCGACGAGTAGGTGACGATGCCGCCGGCGTCATTGCCGGCGGCTGCGGCGATGAGTCCCGGCCCGGCGATCGTGACCATGAAGAGGACACGCCGGCGCAGCGGCCGGCGGCGTCCTGAAGGCGCCTTGCTCGGCTCGGTGCTCGGCCGCGGGACGGCTACGCCGCCATCCTCGTCGCCAGCGCCCGCGCCTTGCGGCCCTCGACGGTCACCGCCGCGAGCGGCCATAAGCCACCCTCCGCCGTCACTGGAGGAACCTCGGGAAGTGCAGCCGGCCGCGCTCGGGTAGCAGCGCATCCACGACGTCGTCGGCGAGGATGCGCCCGATCGGCCGGCCGTCGTCGACCACGAGCACCGACGAGCGTCTCGCCTCGGTGAGCTGGGCCGCCACGTCGCGGATCGAGGCACCCGGCCCGACGGTGAGGGGATCCTCGTCCCCGAGCAGATCGGCGACCATCGTGTTGGCGTCGGCGATGGCGAGATCGAAGAGCGTGACGTCGCCGATGAGCTGGCCTTCGGTGTCGACGACGGCGACGCCGTCGATCTCTCCCCGGTGATCGGCCATCTCCCGCATGCGTCCGCGGGCGGTGTCGACCGTGTCGTCGGGATATGCCAGGGCGAGTGTCGTCGTCATGATCCCGCCGGCCGAGTCCTCCTCGTAGGCGAGCATGCCGGCCAGCTCCTGGGCCCGCTCCGCGGGCATGTGCCCGAGCAGCTCGTCTCGCTCGTCGTCCGCCAGGTCCCGCAGGGCCTCGACTGCCTCGTCGGTCTCCATCGAGGACAAGAGCGTGGCCGCCTGGTCCGGGTCGACACCTCGCAACAATGACTCGAGCTCCTCGGGATCCATCTCCTCGAGGGCGTCGGCGGCATATTTCGGATCGAGGGTCTGCAGGAGCTCCCGCTGCTCCTCCCGGTCGAGGTCCTCGAGCAGGTCGGCGAGCTCGCCGGGCCGCAGGCGCTGCAGGCCCTCGTGTGACGTGCGGAGGCGCACGGAGCGTCCCGGCGCGCCGAAGGGCTGGATGGCTGCCCAGTCGATGACGCGTCCCGGCGTCGGCCGGCTGCGCTGGCGGGACGGCCCGAGCCGGCGCAGCAAGGTCTGCGTGCTGACATCGACGCCGACGAGGCGGATGCGGTGCTGCACGGGTGCCAGGTACAAGTCAGCGGCGCGGATGACCTGGACGCCGTCCACGTCCACGAGCTGGTGGTCGAGCACGTCGTGCGCCAGCAGCAGCTCCCCGCTGCGGCGCTCGTAGTCGCGGAGATCCACCCGGGCCGAACGCAGCACGACCTCGGTATGGGTCAGATTGGCGACAAGGCTGGCGTCGAGGAAGACTTTGCGCCGCCCGACTCGCACGACGAAGCCCGTCACGGGCGGATAGGCATCGTCTCCGGCGAAGCGTGCAACGGCGTCCACGACCCGCCCGATCTCCTCGCCGCCCTGGTGGCGCACCGGCCGCTCGATGAGGCCGGCGAGCGAGACGATGGAGTCCCGGACAGCTCGCGTGGCCGTCAGGCGCCGGTGGCGCTGATCGAGACGGGAGCGAAGCGTGTGCGGTGCCGGGATCGGCGGGCGGCGAGCCGTGGGAACTCTTCTCCGATGAATCGGCGCCTGAGCGCGACGGGACTGCATGGACGAAATAGCAGGTCACTACCAGGGCAAAACCCGCAGCATCCTAGCCGCACGAACCGTCAGGCCGCCCAGCCGGCGCCGGCTCGACCGGCCCAACTGCCGCCTGCGCGCGTGTGGCGATAGCCTGATCACCATGGATCTGACTTACCCACCGGAGGCCGAGGCCTTCCGGATCGAGGTTCGGAGTTGGCTGGAGGAGAATCTCCCGAGAGGTTGGGGGGAGCCGGGTTTCTCGATGACCCACGACGAGCGTGCGGCGTTCAACAACGAATGGACGAAGAAGCTCGCCGACGGCGCCTGGATCTGCGCCTCCTGGCCGAAGGAGTACGGCGGCCGCGGCCTGTCGCTCATGGAAAGTGTCGTTCTGAACGAGGAGTTCGCCCGGTCGAACGCGCCGATGCGGGCGGACTTCTTCGGTGACACCCTGGTCGGGCCGACGATTCTCAAGTGGGGCAGCGAGGAACAAAAGTCCCACTTCCTCCCGAAGATCCTCTCCGGTGAGATCTCCTGGTGCCAAGGCTTTTCCGAGCCGAACTCAGGGAGTGACCTGGCGGGCCTCAAGACGCTCGCCGAGCTTGACGGCGACGAGTGGGTCATCAACGGCCAGAAGGTCTGGACGACCCAGGCACAGAGCGCCGACTACGTGTTCCTGCTCGCCCGCACCAACCCTGACGCCCCCAAGCACAAGGGCATCTCCTACCTCCTCGTCCCGATGCGCCAGGAGGGTATCGAGGTGCGACCGATCGCTCAGATCGACGGCTCGGCCGAGTTCAACGAAGTCTTCTTCACGAATGCCCGCTGCCCGAAGGAGAACGTGGTCGGCGGTGTCAACAACGGCTGGGCCGTCGCCATGGACACGCTCGGCTTCGAGCGCGGCACTTCGGCGACGACGGGGCACCGCCGGTTCCAGAAAGAGCTCGACGCCATCATCGAGGTGGCGAGGCACAACGGCAAGGCGGCCGACCCGCTCGTGCGTCAGCGCCTCGCCAAAGCCTGGTCCAAGGTGAAGATCATGCAGATCAACGGCCTGCGGACGCTCACCTCGGCCTTGAACGGCGACCACACCACGATCGCCCTCGGCGCCACGAACAAGATGTACTGGTCGGAGTACCACCGCGACACGATGGAGCTGGCGATTGACATCCTCGGCATGGCGGGCCAGGTGCTGCCGACCGCCGCCAACGACGGCGACGACGACGAGATGGAGTTCCTGCCAGGGATCGGCGCCCGCCATCACCGGCCGGGATACGCCGTGAGCCCGCTGCAGGCGGGTTTCTTCTTCTCCCGTTCCGAGACGATCTGGGGTGGGACGGCCCAGATCCAGCGCAACATCGTCGGTGAGCGCGTGCTCGGGCTCCCGAAGGAGCCGAAGGCAGCAAGCTGAACCGCCGCGTCGCGGCGCCGGCCTCGTGCCTAAGGTGGCCGCCATGCGATACAGGACCCTCGGCAGCACGGGAATCCGAGTCAGCCCCTACTGCCTCGGGGCGATGATGTTCGGCGGCTGGGCCAACGCCGACCAGGACGACGGCGTACGGATCATCCACCGTGCGCTCGACGCCGGGATCAACTTCGTGGACACGGCGGACGTGTACTCGCGGGGCGACTCCGAGGAGATCGTCGGCAAGGCGCTCAAAGGCCGACGCGACTCGGTCGTGCTCGCCACGAAAGTGCACGGCCAGATGGGCGACGACCCGCACGACCCGAACCAGCAGGGCAACTCCAGGCGGTGGATCATCCACGAAGTCGAGCAATCACTGCGGCGTCTCGGCACGGACTACATCGACCTGTACCAAATTCACCGCCCGGACGAGAGCACCGACATCGAGGAGACCCTCTCGGCCCTCTCCGACCTCGTCCATGCAGGCAAGGTGCGTGCGATCGGGTCCTCGACCTTCCCCGCCGAGCAGATCGTCGAGGCACAATGGGCGGCCGAGCGGAGGGGCTACGAGCGCTTTCGCTGCGAGCAACCGCCGTACTCGCTGTTCACGCGCGGCATCGAGGCGGCCGTCCTGCCGACGTGCGAGCGCTACGGCATGGGCGTCATCGCTTGGAGCCCCCTCGGCGGGGGTTGGCTGACGGGCCGCTACCGGCGTGGTCAGGACATCGACATGACGAAGGGGCGAGCATCCCGCCTGCCGGCTCGATACGACCCCACGTTGCCGGAGAACCAGCGCAAGCTCGACCTCGTCGAACAGCTGGAGGCCGTGGCCGCCGATGCCGGCGTGTCGCTGATGCACATGGCCATCGCATTTGTCATCGCCCACCCGGCCGTGACGTCCGCCATCATCGGACCGCGGACGATGGAGCAGGTGGACGGCCTGCTGGCGGGCGTCGACGTCGCGTTGGACGACGCCACGCTCGACCGCCTCGACGAGATCGTGAAGCCGGGAAGGAACACCAACAACGCCGACGGGGGCTACGAACCGCCGGCCGTGTCGCAGGCATGGCGCCGGCGCCGGCCGGCGGGCTTGCGGGCGGCGACCCGCTGAACGTCGCGCCGCACCGGCCTGGGCATCCATTTCGCCGATCCGGCGGGCGCGGCGCGAGAATCGGGCGACTCTAGGAGGTCCCAATGCTCCCTGACTACGCCGACTACGAGCAGGCCATCGGGCTCGACTGGTACGCCGCAGACCCGAACCTACGCCTCCTGTTGGATCGCCTTCTCCCCGACACGGACGACCGGCGGTACGCCGAAGGCGTCGTCAGCGGCTACGGCGAGCTCGTCGGCCGGACCGTGGCTGCCAACGCCGAGGCCACCGACAAGCACGGTCCCGTGCTCGTGCGTTACGACCGGTGGGGCAACGACGTGGGGCTCGTCGAGCACAGCGCGAGTTGGGTGGCGAACAAGGCGGAACTGACCAGGGCGGGTTTTGCCGGGGGCCTGCAGGCACATGCCGGGCGCCCCGTGCCGGCTGTGGTCACGGCCGCCATCTCCTATCTCGTCTCGCAGGCCGAGACGGCCGCGTACTGCGCCCTCGGCATGACGAGCGGCGCCGCCGACATCGTCGAGCGGTACGCGCCGCTCTCGGTGCGCGACGACATCCTCGGGCGCCTCACGTCCCTCGACCCGGATGAGTCCTGGGAGGGCGGCATGTTCCTCACCGAACGGCAGGGCGGAAGCGACGTCGGCGCCAACACCACCCGCGCCGTGCAGGACGGTGACGAGTGGAGGTTGTTCGGCGACAAGCACTTCTGCTCGAACGTCGACGCCGACGTCTTCATCGTGCTCGCCCGCCCTGATGGTGCGCCGGCCGGGAGCAGGGGCCTCGCCACCTTCATCATGCCCCGGTGCCTGCCCGACGGTGGCCAGAACGGCTTCTCCGTCAAGCGGCTGAAGCCGAAGCTCGGAACCGTGGGTGTGCCCACCGGCGAGGTCGCCCTCGAGGGGTCGCTCGCCTGGCTCGCCGGCCCGCAGCCCAAGGCGGCCGGCGTCGCCAACGGCCATGGCCCGGACGCCGCTCGTGACGGCAGGGGCCTGAACCGCATGATGGAGATGGTGAACGGGAGCCGTTTCGGGGTGGCGCTCATGAGCCTCGGGATCCACCGTCGCGCCTTCCTCGAGGCAGCCATCTACGCGGGCAACCGCCGGCAATGGGGCAACCGGATCGATTCGTATCCGCTCGTCCGGGAGACGCTCGTGGACCTCCTCACGGACCTCGAGGCCGGGATGACGCTGAGCTTCGAGTGTGCCGCCGCCAACCGCACGGCGGCGACGCCGGAGGAAGGGGCGCTGCTGCGACGCATCGCCATACCGCTCGCCAAACTACGTGCGTGCCGGGTCGGTCTCGAGTCGACGATGCACGCCCTCGAGGTGTTCGGCGGCAACGGCTACATGGAGGACTGGCCGCTCGCCCGCCAGCTGCGGGACGCGCAGTGCCACACGATCTGGGAAGGCACGGAGAACATCTGCTGCATCGACGTCCGGCGGGCGATGCGCTCGGAGAACGCCGACGAGGCAGTGCTGCGAAGGATCTCCCGCGCCGTCGACGTCGGCGCGTCGGCCGTAGGAGCCCGAGGCGTGCTCGACGAGCCGTTGTCGGCCGTCCGTGCGGCTGCCGAGGAGCTGGCGGAGGCCGCCGCCTACCTGCGCACCGCTTCGGACGACCTGGCCTTGTTGCAGCTGCGGCGGTTCTCCTACCTCATGGCGGACACGCTGGAAGGAGCGCTCCTGTGCGAAGAGGCCGCCTGGACGCTCGAGCGTGACGGCGATGCCCGCAAGGCCGTCGTCGCCCGGCGATTCGCCGGGCGACGGCTGACGAACCAGCCGCTTCGCGGCATCACGAGCCCGGATCGGACCGTCATCGACCTCTTCGAGCCCATCGTCCGCTACGGGCGGATCGACCCGGCTGAGGCGCTGGCTGTCGCCGGCCGCCCGGTGACGACGTCAGCCTGACGAGGGCGCCGGCGCTCGACCCGAACTTCGTGCACGGTCACGGCCGTGAGGACGATCTGCTCCGCTGGTTTTCCGTGGCGGGCAGGAGCCGGGCCTGACGAGGTCGTGACCGCCGCCGCCGTCGAGGCGGCGACGAGCAGGAGAGCGACCACGAGAAGGGGCTTCGTGGATGGGCGGTCGGGTCGTCCGCAGGGCTGCTGCGCTCGATCTCTCATCGTCACCTCCGGGGCGTCTCGAACCGATGCTCACCACCGGCCCTCACCCACATGAGACGCCCGAGAGCGACGCTTGGTTGCACGAAATCTGTCCGAGCCGCCAGGGGCTCGGACGGTCAGCTGCCCCGGGGAACGTAGCCCCCGCGCCCGAGCGAGGCGCTCTCGAGGAAGTCGATGGACTCGTCCACGCTGCCCCGGACCTCTGTCACCCAGGGCAAACGCTGCCGCATCAGGCGTTCAACGCCGCCCTGCAGGGTGAGGCCCGAGATCGCACAAGATCCACATGCCCCTTGCAGCTGCACCTCGACGATGCCGGCGTCGTAATCCACGTCCACGACGACGAGGTCCCCGCCGTCGGCCTGGACGGCGGGCCGCATGAGATCCATCAGCTGATCGAGGGCTGCTTGGCGCGTGGCCCGCTCGGCGGCGTCGACGAGTACGACGGGCGCTGCGACCTCCGTCGCTCCTGCCGTCTGTGTGGTCTCGACCTCTGACACGTCACGCTCCTCAGCCCGGCGAACACGGTGCGCACATCGACCTTCGCCGGGTCTCGATGCCCCGGACGACACGCGGTCCAGGGATGTCCACCATGAATGATACGAACGCCGCGGGCGGCACCGTACAGTTCTCCCCGTGCAACTCGTCGTCATGGCAGCAGGTCACGGTCGCCGTTTCGGTGGGCTGAAGCAGCTCGCACCGGTCGGACCCAATGGTGAGGCCCTGATGGACTACACCGCTCGGGACGCTGTGGCAGCAGGTTTCGACCACGCAGTCCTCATCGTCCGTGAGGAGGTCCGTGAGGAGCTCATGGACCACATCGCCCGCTACTGGCCACCCGAGCTCAAGGTCAGCGCCGTCGTCCAAGGGCCGATCGCCGGCACGGCCCAAGCCGTCGCCTCGGCAGAATCCCTCGTCGACGGATCGTTCGGCGTCGTCAACGCCGACGATCTCTACGGCCCGGCCGGCATGCGCATGCTCGCGACGGAGACCGAGAGCCTCGGGCCGGACGAGCACGCCATCATCGGCTACCGGCTCGACCAGACCGTCCTCACGGACGCCCCCGTCACCCGGGGTGTCTGCGTGTCGACACCCGACGGATACCTCGACGTGGTCGTCGAGCAGACCGTGCAGCGCAGGCCCGGCGGCGGCTTCACCGGTCGGCCGATCCTCGCCCCGGAGACCGACCCCGCCACCACGTTGACGGGCGAGGAGGTCGTGTCGATGAACCTGTGGGGTTTCTCGGAGGGGATCTTCGACGACCTCAGCCGGGCGCTCGCCCGCTTCGATCCCGAGACTGCTCCCCATGCCGAAGGCAAGCCAGCCGAGCTGTTGCTCCCGTCAGTCGTCGCCGACCTCGTCTCGAAGGACCTCGCCCGCGTGCGGGTTGTCCAGACCGAAGGTCGCTGCATCGGCCTGACCCACCCCGACGACGTGCCACTCGTGCAGGGGATCGTGGCGGCGGAACGGCGCGGCTAGCCCCCGGCTAGCCCTCGAGCAGCGCCGCCAGCCGTTCGGCTGCACCGGCAAAACCTTCCACCATCTCGTAGACCACCTGGCGCGCCGGCTTCACGACGTTCATGCGGGAAACGATCTGGCCGACCGGGATGCCCTGCAGCTCGGCCACGTCGGAGCGGGCGATGCGGCGTTGGGCATCGGCGGTGAGCATGTACTGCAGCGGCATCGGCAGCGTGCCAGGCGATTCAGGTGCCTCCCAAGCCTCCGTCCACGCCGTCCGCAGCTGACGGGCGGGCTTGCCCGTGAGGGCGCGGGACCGAGCCGTGTCGCGCGAGCCGGACGTAAGCAGCTTCGAGATCAGCTTCGGCGACATGTCGCTCTCTGCCGTCGTGAGCCAGATCGACCCGCACCACACGCCCTCGGCGCCGAGGGCGAGGGCGGCAGCGACCTGCCGGCCGTCCCCGATCCCGCCGGCGGCGAGCACCGGAACCGGCGCCACTGCGTCCACGACATCGGGCACGAGCACCATGGATGTGATCTCGCCGGTGTGGCCACCTGCCTCGTAGCCGGAGGCGACGATGATGTCGACGCCATTGCGCACCTGACTCTCGGCCTGCGAGACGGAGCCGACGAGCGCCGCCACCACGACGCCGTGGTCGTGCGCAAGCTGCACCACATCCGGCGGTGGCGGACCGAGGGCGTTGGCCAGCAGCTTGATCGGGTGCTCGAGAGCGATGTCGACGAGTGGCCGGGCACCCTCGTGCGTCCAGCCGAGCAATCGGTGGACGTCCTCGCCATCGGGTAGTGGCGCCACCCCGTACCGGTCGAGCACCTCCTCGACGTACTTACGATGCCCCTCCGGGATGAGCTCGTCGAGTATCGAAGCGAGCTCGGCGTTGGAGGCGTCGGCCGGAAGGTCGCCCGCGCCCGCGTAGGACGCCGGCATGACCACGTCCACGCCGTAGGGTTTCTCCCCCACGTGCGAGTCGATCCAGTCGAGCTCGATCGCGAGCTGTTCGGGCGTGAAGGCGAGCGCACCCAGCACACCGAAACCCCCCGCATTCGTGACCGCCGCGACCACGTCCCGGCAATGGCTGAATGCGAAGATGGGGAACTCGATGCCGAGCGAATCCGAGAGCTGCGTCTTCATGGGACCTCCGTAGCTTGGACCGGGTCGATGCCGGCGTCTCTGGCGATCTCCTCGCGGAGCGCGACGTGGAGTGCCCATCGGTAGTCGGGCTTCCCCGCCGGTGAGCGGACGAGCTCGTCGACGAGATGCACCTGGCGGGGAATCTTGTAGCCGGCGATGCGGGCGCGGCAGTGCTCCTGGATCGACTCGAGGGCAGGGCGGCAACCCTGGCGAGCTTGTACCACCGCCGCCACTCGCTGGCCCCAGCGCGCATCGGGCACGCCGACGACGGTGACGTCGTAGACGTCCGGGTGGGACTTGACGGCCGCCTCGACCTCTTCGGGGAAGACCTTCTCGCCGCCGGTGTTGATCGACACCGAGCCGCGACCGAGCAGGCTGATACCGCCGTCCGGCTCCAGCAGAGCCAAGTCGCCCGTCATGACATAGCGGACGCCGTCGACGTCGATGAAGACCTCAGCGGTCTTGGCGGGATCCTTGTGATAGCCGAGAGGGATGTTGCCCGAGCGGGCGAGGCGGCCGATCTCGCCGGTGCCGGGCGCCATCGGCTTCAAGTCGCCGCCGAGGACGACGGAGTCACGCACGGCCGTGACGGTGGGGCCGCCGCGCATGGCGGTCTCGCCCGGCCTCAGGATGGCGATGCCGTTGGCGCCGCTCTCGGACGAGCCGATCGCGTCGGTCATCACGAGGTTGGGGAAGTGGCGGAAGAATGCCTCTTTCACGTCGGGTGAGAACACAGCAGCCGTCGACGACAAGCCGAACAGCGACGAGGTGTCGTACGGGTCGCCGGCGACCGCTCGTGCCTCGTACTCCTCGATGAGCGGGCGGGCCATCGCATCGCCGGTCATCATGAGGAGGTTGACGCCGAGCTCGCCGACGAGGCGCCAGACTTCGGCCGGATCGAAATGCTCCACGAGCACGACCCGGTTCCCCTTGAAGCTCTGGCCCATGACCCCCCATTGCGTGGCCCCGTGCATGAGGGGGGCTATGGGCAGGAACGTGATGGCGAAGTTGTCGGCGACAGCTTTGCGGGCGAGGTCAGCCGGGTGCTCGATGCGGATGTTCGTCAGCGGGTCGATACCGCCGCCGAGTGCGAAGAGCACGTCCTCGTGGCGCCACACGACGCCCTTGGGCAGGCCGGTCGTGCCGCCGGTGAACAGGATGTAACGATCGTCGGCCGAGCGCGGGCCGAAGTCCCGATCGGCGGAGCAGCCGTCGAGGGCCGCCTCGAAGCCACAGACGCGCAGCTCGCCGAGGCCAGCCGAGTCCCCGGGGCCGGCGTTCCCGGGGCCGGCGTTCCCGGGGCCGGAATCCTCGACGACGAGCACGTGGCGCAGCAGCGGGAGCGAGTCCCTGCAGGCGGCGACGAGCGGAAGGAACCGCCGCTCCACGACCATGACGGCGACGTCGGAGCTGGCGAACAAGTAGCGCAGCTCGTCCTCGACATAGCGGTAGTTGATGTTGATCCAGACCGCCCGCAGCTTGAACACCGCCCAGAGCGTCTCGACCCACTCGACGCGGTTGTATGCGTAGATCCCGACGTGGTCGCCGGGCCCGACGCCCTCCGAAACGAGATGATGAGCGAGTTGGTTCGCCCGCGCCTCCATCTCGGCATACGTGCGGCGCACACCGTTGGCGACGAGGTACTCCCGCTCCGAGAAGACGTCGACGGCGTACTCGAAGAGATCGGCCAGGTTGAACTCCACCGGCGGTAAGTAGAACATGTTCTCGTTTTGCCAGCAAGCATGAGCCCGGCGTCTGAGAGGATGTCCGCAGCCGCAGGGGGAGGTTTCGACGTGCCGGTTCCGCTCGACGAGTACCCGGTCCACCAGGTGCCGCTGTCGATGGCGTATGTAGCGACGAGCGATCGCAACGCCTACGACCGCTGCTACGTGAACGCCCACGATCACACGGGCGAGCTGTTCTGTGTGACCGGGCTCGGCGTCTACCCGAATCTCGGGGTCAGCGACGCCTTCGTCACGGTCATGCGCTCAGGCCGCCAGTCGACGTTGCAGCTCTCCGGCGTGCTCGGCGAGGACCGCCTCGACCAGCAAGTCGGGCCGTACCGCATCGAGGTCGTCGAGCCGCTCCGCCGGCTACGGCTGCTCTGCGAGCCGGGCGCCCTCGGGATCGGGCTCGACCTCGTCTGGACCGGATCGTTCCCAGCGGTCGACGAGCCGCTCCACACGATGCGGGCCGGCGGCCGCGTCATCGTCGAGGGAGCTCGTTTCGCCCAAGTGGGTACGTGCGAGGGGATCGTGCACCTCGACGGCGAGGACTACCGCCTCGGCCCCGGATCGTCGACCGGGACTCGCGACCGCTCCTGGGGAATCCGCCCCGTCGGCGAGGGCGAGCCGGCCGGGCGAGCTGCGGCTGAACCGATGGAGGGTTTCGGGTTCTGGTGGACATACGTGCCGCTCCGATTCGAGGACTTCGCGATCGTGGTGATCGCGCAGGAGGACGGGGACGGGACTCGAACCGCCGCCGAGGCGGTGCGGGTCTGGCCGACAGATTCGGGTCGACCGCCGGAGCAGCTCGGATGGGCGGAGATCGACGTGCGCTACCGGTCCGGGACGCGCCTTCCGAGCGGGGCCCGCATCACGATGAGGCGGCGGGCCACTCCGACCGTCGTCGACATCGACACGCTCGGCTACGTCCTTCTCAACGCCGGCCCCGGGTACAACGGCGACCCTTCGTGGTCGCACGGGCGATGGCTCGGACCGGGCTCGGCCGAGCGGGTGGACGCCGACTTGAGCGATCCGGCGCTCGAGGGACAAACGGCTTTCGGTGTCATCGACCACGTGGCCCGTGCCACCTGCGACGGCCAGGTCGGCTACGGGCTGTTCGAGCACGCCTCCTTCGGGCGGCACGAGCCCTCCGGTTTCGCCGGCTGGGACTCGGTGGCGACATGAGCCGACCCGACGAAGCGGCGGACACCAACGACGCCCTCGGGCTCCAGTCCTCCACGCGTGACAGAGACGAGCTCCGAGCGGCCATGGAGGCTTGGTTGTCCATCGCCGGCTTCGGGTCCCGCGTCATCTCCATGGCCGTTCCGGAGCACACGGGGGTCTCCAGCCTCTCCGTCATGCTCGAGGTCGAACGGGCACTCGGGGAGCCGCCGCAGCGCCTGGTGGCGCGCCTCGCACCGGACGCCTCCGCCGTCCCCGTCTTCCCCACCTACGACCTCGAGAAGCAGTACGTCGTTCTCCAGCATCTCGCCGGCCGGCCAGGCGTTGCCGTGCCGGCTGTCCGGCGGCTCGAGCTCGATCCCACGGCGCTCGGCGTGCCTTTCTTCGTGATGGACCACGTAGAAGGCCAGATCCCGCCGGACATCCTCCCGTATCCCTTCGGGTCGTGGTTGAGCGAGGCGGAACGGTCCGACCAGCGGCGGTTGCAGGACGGAGCCGTCACGGCGCTCGCACACGTTCACCGGGTCGAGCTGACGCCTGAGCTCGAGTCACGGCTCGCGTACGACGTCGCCGGCGAGACCGCCCTGCATCGTCACGTCGCCCACGTTCGGGACTACTACGACTGGTGCTCTGCGGACGGAGTGAGGTCCACGGTCATCGAGGACGGCTTCGCGTGGCTGGAGTCACACTGGCCGCGGGGCGTGGACGACCATGTGCTCAGCTGGGGCGACTCCCGCATCGGCAACATGGTCTTCCGGCACTTCACCCCGGTGGCGTTGCTCGACTGGGAGATGGTCGGCCTGGCTCCACGGGAAGTCGACCTCGCCTGGATGGTCTACCTGCACCGCTGGTTCGACGACATCACCGCCATGATGGAGATCGAGCCCATGAGCCACTTCATGCGGGTGCCCGATGCCGTGGCCACCTACGAGGCGGCGAGTGGGACTGCGGTGAGGGACTTCCGTTTCTTCTTGTTCTACGCGGCGCTCCTGCACGGCATCGTGATGTTCCGTGTGACGCGGCGCCAGATCGCCTTCGGCCAGGCTGTGATGCCCGAGGATCCGAACGACTTGATCCTGCACCGCTCGACCCTCGAGGCGATGATGGCCGGGGAGTACTGGGCGGGTTTCGAGGCGTAGCCGGCGGAGGGATTGCGCACGGGCTCGCGCGGGTAGGTTCGGCGCTGATGTGTGGTCGTTTCGTAGCCAGCCGGCCCGTGGAAGATATCGCCGCCCTCCTCGAGGTCGACGACGTCGAGCTGCCCGAAGAGCTGACCTCGCCCCGCTGGAACGTGGCGCCGACCGACGGCGTGCTCGCCGTGGCGTCAAGGGCGCAGCGGGACTCCGGTGAGCAGCGGCGGCGGCTCACGGACTACCGGTGGGGCCTCGTACCGTCGTGGTCGAAGGATCCCGGCTCCGGGGCGCGGGCGTTCAACGCCCGAGCTGAGACGTTGCTCGAGCGGCCGGCGTTCCGCACCGCAGTTGCCAAGCGTCGCTGTCTCATCCCTGCAGACGCCTTCTACGAATGGGAGAAGATCGCAGCGGCAGATGGTCGCAAGCCGCGGCGGCAGCCGTGGTGCTTCGTGGCGGCTGACGGCGGTGTGCTGGCGTTCGCCGGGTTGTGGGAGGCGTGGAAGCCGAAGGGGGCCGGCGGGCCTTCTGGTGCCGGCGGGCCTTCTGGTGCCGGCTGGCACGAGCAGTGGCTGCTGTCGTGCACGATCATCACGACGACGGCCAACGAGCTGGTCGAGCCGCTGCACGACCGCATGCCGGTGATCCTGCGGCCCGAGGACTGGTCAGCTTGGCTGGAGCCGGGAGAGCTCGACGCCGCAGAGCTCGGATCGCTGTTGACGCCCGCGCCCGTGGAGCTGCTGCACGCGTATCCGGTGTCGCCGGCGGTCAACAGCAACCGCTCCGACGGGCCGGAGCTGGTCGAGCCGCTGGTCGAACACGGCGCCGACGACGGACCGGGCACCGGAGACGGACCGGGCGAGGGAGGCGGACCTGACGAAGGGCACGGGGGGCAGCTCCGGCTGCTGCCACTTCGCTGACGACGCCGCTACCACCGCGGCGCGGTCGGTCAGTCCGGGATGAGGGAGAATCGCCGGGCGGCCGCCCGCGTGGAGGCGGCGATGCCGGGGCCGTCGAGACCGAGGCGGCACAGGATCGCATCCGGCTTGCCGTGGGCGATGTAGGTGGTGGGCACGCCGAGAACGACGTGTTGGGCACCCGTCAGGCCCCGCTCTGATGCCAGAGCCTCGGCCTCGTGGCACAGGTACGAGCCCGCGCCACCGAAGGCCAGGCCGTCCTCGGCAGTGACGACCAGCCGAGCCGAGAGCATCTGCTCGATGAGAGCCGGGTCGGCCGGCCGGACGACGCGGGGATCGATCACGGTCACGTCGAGGCCGTCAGCTTCGAGCAGTGATGCCGCTTCCAGGCATGCCCGTGCGAGCTTCCCGATGCCGACGATGACGACGTCGCCGGCGCCGTCGCGCAGCGTGCGCGAGTGCAGCCCGAAGCCGGGCGGTGCGAGCGGGCCGGGCGACAAGGTCTTCGGGTATCGCACGAGCGACGGCCCGCGGGCAGCGAGGGCGGCCGTGAGTGCCGGACCCATCTCAGCCGGCTCCGACGGGGCGAAGATCGAAAGGTTCGGAATCTGCAACGCCTGCACCATGTCGTAGAGGCCGTGGTGCGATGGCCCGTCGTCACCGGTGATGCCTGCCCGGTCGGCCACGACGACGACGGGCATCCTGTGCAAGCCGACGTCGAGGTTCCATTGGTCGACCGCCCGCGCGAGAAACGTCGAGTAGATGGCAACGACAGGGTGGAGGCCGGTCATCGCCATCCCCGCGGCCGCCGTGAGGGCGTGCTGCTCGGCGATTCCCACGTCGAAGAAGCGCTCCGGGAAGTGATCCTGGAACGACAGCAGACCCGTCGGGCCCGGCATGGCCGCCGTGATGGCCACGATCCGGTCGTCTGCCTCTGCCGCGCTGATGAGCGCCTTTGTGAAGGCGTCCGTGTAGCTCTCGCCGATCGGGGTCGGAGGCGGCAAGGCGCCCGGGTCATCGGTCGCCGCACCGACTCTCGGCACCGCACCGCTCGTCTGCACCGAGGCCGTGCCCGGCGGTGTTGCCGGGTTGGCAGGAACGGCCCGGAAGTCGTGCAGCTTCTGGATCTCGTCGTCCTCGGCCGGCCCGTAGCCCTTCCCCTTCGTGGTGAGCACGTGCAGCACGATCGGCCCCTGCCAGGTGGCTGCTCTGCGCATCGCCTGCTCCATGGCACCGATGTCATGGCCGTCGAGCGGCCCGGTGTAGCGCACACCGAGCGACTCGAAGAACACGTGCGGCTCCACGACCTCTCGAAGCGCCGAGGTGAGGCCGTGGATCGACGTGTAGGCGACCGACCCGACACCCGAAGGCAGGTCCCGCAGGCCGTGCCGGATGCGCTCGCGCAGCTGCACGTACCGAGGGTCGAGACGGAGTTGGGTGAGTGACCCGGACAGCTTGGAGATGGTGGGCGCGTAGCTCCGGCCGTTGTCGTTCAGCACGATCAGGACGCGAACGCCTGAATGGCCGAGATTGTTGAGCGCCTCGTAGGCCAGACCCCCTGTCAGGGCGCCGTCGCCGACGACGGCGACCACACGCCGGCCGCCCTTGGTCGGGTCGGCCTCGCCCTCGATTTGCAGGGCGGAGGCCATGCCGTAGGCATAGGACAAAGCCGTCGAGGCGTGAGAATTCTCGACGAGATCGTGTGGCGACTCGCGGCGGTTGGGGTAGCCCGACAACCCCCCTTCCTGCTTCAAGTGCTCGAAACCCGCCATCCGACCCGTCAGCAGCTTGTGCACGTAGGCCTGGTGCCCGGTGTCGAACAACAGCAGGTCGCGAGGGGAGTCGAAGACGCGGTGGAGGGCGATCGTCAACTCCACGGCACCGAGGTTCGAGCCGAGGTGTCCGCCGGTCTTCCGCACGGACTCGACGAGGAACTGTCGGATCTCCGACGACAACGTCTCGCACTCGGCGTGCGAGAGCGCTTTCACGTCACCGGGGTTATGGATGCGGTCGAGGATCATCGTGTCGAGGGCGCGCTCGCCTGAGTGCCAGTTCGATGCGCAGCTAGAGGCTACCCGGACGTGAGCCGCGTCGGGGGTAGGAGGCCAGCGCCGGCCGCTCGGCACTCGTGGGGGCCGCCGCAAGCGCCATGCGCGGCGCCGGTGCAACCGAGTCGGCCGGAACGCCCCACGACGGGTAGCGTGTCGGGCCGAGGCCAACATGGAGGTGCTGCAGTGTCGCAGTTGCTCACCGAGGGCGCGATGCGGATGAGCACACCGGCTACCTCGCACACAGGTAGCTCGACGTCGACTACCCCAACCGGGCGAAAGGCCGCCAGCGAGTCAAAGTCCGGATCCGCCCCGAGCGGATCGCGATGCAACCGAACTAGGAGGAACCGGAGATGATCGTCGGCATCCCGACCGAGGTGAAGACGGCGGAGAACCGCGTCGCTATGACACCGGACGGCGTCCGAGGGCTGACGTCCCTCGGCCACCAGGTACGCGTCCAAACCGGTGCGGGCATCGGATCGTCGTTCTCCGACGCCGATTTCGCTTCCGCCGGCGCCGACATGGTGAGCGCGGAAGACGCCTGGGCGTCCCAGCTCGTCTGCAAGGTGAAGGAGCCTCAGGAGTCCGAGTTCGCGTATCTGCGAGAGGACCTTGTGCTCTTCACCTACCTGCACCTTGCTGCGTACCCGGAGGTGGCACAGGCGCTGTTCGAGACGAAGACCACCGGCATCGCCTACGAGACCGTCCAGACGGCCAACGGGGATCTGCCGCTGCTCGCGCCGATGAGCGAGGTTGCCGGTCGTATCGCCACCCAGGTGGGCGCGTCGTTGCTGGAAAAGCGCAACGGCACCCGAGGCATCCTGCTGGGCGGCGTGCCGGGCGTACGAGCTGCCCGGGTTGTGGTCATCGGCGCCGGCCACGTCGGCTGGAACGCCGCCTGGATCGCGCAGGGCATGGAAGCCGAAGTACTCCTGCTCGACCGCAACATCGATCGGCTGCGGTGGGTCGACCAGATCCACAAGGGCCGCATCATGACGCTCACCTCGAACCGGGGGTCCATCGAACGGGCGCTGCGAGAAGCCGACCTCCTCATCGGCGCGGTGCTCGTCGCCGGCGGGCGCGCCCCCATTGTCGTGGACGACGAGATGGTGGCCATGATGCGGCCCGGCTCGGTGATCGTCGACGTGGCCGTCGACCAGGGCGGCTGCATCGAGACGACGCACGAGACGACCCACGAGGATCCGACGTACTTCGTCCACGGCGTCCTGCACTACGCCGTGGGCAACATGCCGGCGGCCGTGCCGCACACCTCCACCTACGCCCTTACGAACGCCACGCTGCCCTACGTGCTCGCCCTTGCGGAACAGGGCGTCGCCGGCGCCGTGGCTGCCGACTTCGCCCTGCGCGGCGGCATCAACTCCGTCGACGGCGTGTGCACCAACGAGGCGGTCGCTGAGGCACTCGGCGTGGTGGCGGGCGACCCACTGCAGCTGCTCGGCGCCTGACCGGGCGCCGGCGGGGTGCGGCCGGCGGCGGCGCCGGCGGGCGGGCGGGGGCGCTGGCCGCGGCGGCGGGCCGGCGGGCGGCGGCGGGGTGCGGCCGGCACTTCTGGAGTGAGATAACACCGTCTACGGTCGGTTTCTCACTCCAGAACTCACGAGCGAACCCAGCCAGGACCGTCGCTCCGCACGAGGCCTAGATCCTCGAGGCGATCGATGGCGAGCGCCACGATTCCAAGCTCGAGAGTGGTGCGCCGGCAGATCGAATCCGTGAGCGTGCCCGTGAAGTCCACCGCATCGAGCACGCGGCGCTCCGTCGGAGAGCACAGGCTGAGCCTGTCCTGCGACGCTTGGACGCTCGGCCGTGCGCCAGCCGAGCCCGCAGACCCTGTCCGTGCGCCAGCCGAGCCCGCAGACCCCGATCCAGCCGGTCGTGCGCCTGCCGAGCCCGGCGCCGGCGACGTGGGCCGTCGAGGAGCCGGCGTGAACGAAATGGGCGTCCCATCCGCGTGGCAGACCATCGAGAGCGCCGCAAGGACGTCGCGGACGTCGGTGACTACGCCGGCACCACCTTCCTGGATGATGGCATTCGTGCCCTCCGATTGCGGACTCCGCACCGACCCGGGCACTGCCAGCACCGGCACCCCGTAGGCGTCAGCTGCGAGGACGGTGTGCATGGCGCCTCCCTGTCGTGAGGACTCCACCACGACGAGGACTTGGCTGAGGGCGGCGATGATCCGGTTACGGAGGGGGAACCGCCAGCTCTCCGGCGGCGCTCCCGGCGGCGCCTCCGACACGATGCCGCCGGCCCGCACGACGTCGTCCCACAGGCGGCGGTTCTCGCGCGGGTAGACGATGTCGACGCCGCCGCCGACGACCGCGAGCGGATCGGCCCGCACGGTCGGCACGAGAGCTCCCCGGTGGGCAGCGGCGTCGATGCCGCGCGCCAGCCCCGACACCACGACGACGCCTCGCTCTGACAAGGCGCACCCGAGCTCCCCGGCAACCTCGAGGCCGTAGTGGGTCGCCCTCCTCGTCCCGACGATGCCGACGCACGGACTGCTGAGGTGATCGATCTTTCCCTGCACATAGAGCAGCTCGGGGACCTGACGTGCCCGATGCAGGCGGTTCGGGTATGCCGCTTCGTTCCGGCGCACGACACCGATGCCCCGGCGCTGGAGCTCGGACCACGCCCGGCCGACCGGCATGCTGGCAGCTTGGGTGCGCCAGGCACGAAGCGACGCCTGCGCGCGTCCCCGCGCCCGCTCCATCGCTCCGAGCGATCCACTCGCCCCCCAGCTCAGCTCCATGTCGAGCGGCTCGTCGGCAGGAGCCGAACGTCGAGACCCGCCGAGACGGGCGAGCCGCTCCGACAGCGCAGGGTCGCCACGGAGGAGCTGATCATGGACTTCGCGGGCGGGCCGCCCGTCGAGAAGAAGGCGGAGCCGCGCTGGCGTCATGTCGTCAAGGGCGGCAAGCGCCACGGCGTAGGCAATGTCGGGGAGGTCCTCGATGGCGGTCATGCCACCCACCGCCCTGCCATCGCACGACCGCCTGCTCTGAGCTCCAGTGCGGCGGCGGCGGCCTCCGCCGTCACCGGTCCTTCGATCTGCTGCAAGTCGGCGAGCGTCCTGGCCACCCGCCGGACCCGGTCGAGACCTCGGGCACTGAGCGTGCTCTGGTTGACCCGCCGGCGGAGCAACTCGGTCGCCTTCGGATCGAGTGGGGCGAGCTCGTCGAGGCGGTAGGTCTCGATCGCAGCGTTGCAGCGGACGCCGCGCTCACGCGCCAACGCCCGTGCTGTGGCAACACGGGCGGCCACCACTGCGGAAGACTCCCCCTTCTCGGCAGCGAACAGGTCGGCCGCCGGCAGGCGCTCGACAGCGATGTGCAGGTCGAAACGGTCCAGCAGCGGCCCGGAGATTCGCCGCGCATAGCGATCGAGCGCTGCCGGCGAGCATCGGCATGCGCCGGCCGCCCCGCTCTGCCCGCACGGGCAGGGGTTCATCGCACCGACCAGTAGAAACGTTGCCGGCAGGGTTACCGTCGCCCGCGCCCGGGCGATACGGATGACGCCTTCTTCCAGCGGCTGGCGAAGGGCGTCGAGGACGGCGGCGGGGAACTCTGCCATCTCGTCCAGAAAGAGCACGCCATTCGTCGCCAGGCTGATTTCGCCGGGACGAAGGTGTGCCGTGCCTCCTCCTACAAGTGCGACCGCAGAGGCAGAGTGATGCGGGGCCCTGAAGGGCGGCTGGCCGGCGAGCGTGCGCTCTGGAAGGGGCAACCCGGCTGACGAATGTATGCGGCACGTCTCGATCACCGCCGCTCCCTCGAGCGGGGGCAGGATCCCGGGGAGTCGCTCGGCGAGCATCGTCTTTCCCGAACCGGGCGGTCCCGACATGAGGAGGTGGTGGCCGCCTGCGGCAGCCACCTCGATCGCCCGGCGGCCGACGAGCTGGCCGCGGACGTCTGAGAGATCGGGCGAACGCTCGCCCGGCTCGCCGGCCGGCCCCCCTGCAGCGCCGACCGTCGAGCCCGAGGCTCCGGCGCATCCCGGGCGAGGCCGTTCGCCTCCCGACGCATCCGCCTCGAGCGGCTCCGGCCACGGCAGGCCGCCCCGGAGCACTTCCACGAGCTCGCGCAACGTCCTCGCCGTGCGCACGACCGGTCCGCCGACGAGCCGCGCCTCGCGCACGCCGTCCCACGGCACGACGACCGCGTCGCTCGTCACAGCCGCCACCAGCGGCAGCACGCCGGGCACTGATCGGAGCGTGCCGTCGAGCCCGAGCTCGCCGATGAACGAGCACCCGGCGACGGCGGCAGGGTCGATCTCTCCGCTGGCGACGAGCGAGCCCACGGCGATCGGCAAGTCGAGCCCCGCACCCGCTTTTCTCACACCGGACGGAGCGAGATTCACGGTCACCCGCCGCCTCGACCACGGCAGCCCGCTCGACAGCAGGGCCGCCCGCACCCGGTCGCGGGCCTCCCGGCAGGCGGCGTCCGGCAGGCCGACGATTGTGAAGCCGGGCAGCCCGTCGGAGACGTGGACCTCGACGAGGATCCGACGACCTTCGACTCCGAGCAGGACTGCGGACGAGACAGCGGCGATCACGGGAACTCCCTCCGGGTCTGGTTGCACTCTGGAGGGTCGTCGTCCGGTCAAGCCGGAGAGGGACCACCCGATCTCCCCGAACCATACGGAGGGGGTGTGTCACTCTCTCCGGATCAGCCGCCGCCTTCCGGACCAGGCGTACTTCCGCGCCCCGAGGCCGGGTTATTCGTTGGAGGCGTCGAGTCCGATCGGGTTGACGGAAGGAAACCCGCCCGAGCGCACAACCGCCCTCGCCAACGGGCGGAGAAGCTCGGTGAGCCGTTCGGTCGCCGCTGCGCCGATCGAGGCGTACGGCTGGGCGGCGAGGCGATTCGTGTCCGACTCGATGTCCGCACGCAGCTCGGCGCCGGCCGCCGACGCAACTCCTCCGGCGAGCAGGCCCCGCTCGGCCAATCGCTGCTCGGCATCGGACCACTCCTGATCCGACCAGTTTCGGCTGACCCGCAGCACTTCGGCGGGCACGGCCCCGGATGCAGCGTGCAGGACCAGGGCTTCCGCCCCGTCGAGCCCGGCGTGGGTCAGGCAGGCGACATGACCGTCGCCGCGATGCTCCCTCAGCACCGTGAGCAACTGCCAGAGGGCGGCAACCGGGTCGTCCGGCAGACCGAGGGACTGATTGGCAGCCGCGAGGGGCCGGCCGGCGCACTCGGCCGCTGAAGCCGCCTCCGTGGCAAGCGGGAAAGCGGCCGTGGCGACGTCGAGCGCCTCGTCGCCGGCCATCCGCCGAAGCGCCGACGACACGGCCGAGGCGCGGGCAACGAGCACGTCCTCGACCGACGCCAGCGCCCACGCATCCGGGATGGCCCGATCCACTCGCGATCGGTGGAAGTTGTAGAACGTCGCCCGGACGACGCTCGCCGGCACCGGGCCGAGGGGCGCCGAGCGGAAGGCGAAGTAACACATCCACCAACCTTTGAGGCCGACGCCGTCCGCCGCGGTGCGGGACTCGTCGGCGAAATACGTCGTGGCGTGGATGGGCTCCAGCACCCGCCAGCTGCGCTCGGCCAAACGGGCAAGGTCGATATCGGGCACCGCTTCGCCTCCCTCAGGTTCCGCCGGCGCACTCGATTAGGACGGCCGGCATTCAGGCAACATAATTCAGGGCTCGTGGTACCGCCCAGACGACGCCGGCATCGTTCCGGACGACCGCATGGATCCCGCTCCGTCGAGGGATCGGGGATCCGCTCACGGGCGGCCAGGCCGAGATGCGCCGGATTCAGCCCGCCGACGCCCGCAAGGAGTACGTCTGTCCCGGATGCAACCAGGAGATACGCCGAGAGACCGGCCATGTCGTGATCGTGCCGCTCAGCGCCCCGGACTTGCGCCGCCACTGGCACAACCCGTGCCTCGCCCGCGCCCGCCAGCACGGCCTGCATTGAGGCAGAGACGTGCCTGGGAAGGTCCGGCCTCCGCTGAGCGTTACCCTTGTGCAGAGGTGATCATCATGTGGGGCGCCGCTCCGATCCTTGCTGCTGCAACGACGACTCTGACCTCCGGGGAGGTCTGGGCGATCGCTGCCGCCTCCGGGCTTGTCGGCTATGCATTCGCCGTGTACAGCCGCCGCGTCACCGGAAGTTACCCGTGGCGTGTCCCCGCCCTGATCTGGGGCCTGCTCGGTGTGCTCGTGCCGGTCATCAGCCTTCTGCTCGAGGCCGTCGCCCGCTTGACGACGCGGCCCGTACCGCCGCCGGCGGCTGACCCGTTCGGCCCCTCCGGCTACTTCAGCACGTCGGCCCAGCCGGGAGCTCCCGGCGCCTCCGATCCGTCCTCTCCGGGCAACGCCTGGCCGCCGCCCGATCCACAGTGGCAACCGCCTCCCGCTCAGCAATGGCAGCCGCCGAGCGCCGAGCATCAGCAAACAGGTGCTCCGGGGCCCGAGATCGACCAGGCCGGTGTGCCGAACTGGCAGGTTGGCACACCGGTTGCGCCGGCAGCGCCGCCCTGGCCACCTCCGCTTGGCCCGGAAGCCTTCCCGCAGGCGCCCGGTCAGGGCTTCCCGCCGGCCCCCCCGTATGCCGGCCCGGGAGACCCATCGAGCACGTGGCAGCCACCCGAAGCTCAGGTGTACCCAGCCCGGACACAGCCGGGTATGGCTGGACCCGAGGGTTGGTCACAGCCCCTTCCTTATGTCCCCGCCCCGACGCCACCGCCGCTGTTCGGCTGGTACCCCGATCCGACCGGACGTCACGAGGAGCGTTACTGGGACGGCCGGCTCTGGTCACACCGGGTGTCGGACAACGCCGTCCGGAGCGATGATCCACTGCTCCCCGAGGCCACACCCTCAACAGCGTCTGACGCAGCCGCTCCTCCGCTGATCGGCCCGAGCGTCCCCCCCGACCAGGCCGGCTCAGGCAGCACCAC
>JBEKMC010000110.1:0-11353 GCA_050008715.1 Acidimicrobiales bacterium
CGCCATCTCACCGGCCGCTTCCTCGTTGCGCCCCCACACCCCGACGAGCTCGATCCCCTCGGTCGAGGCGAGCGCCCGCGCATGGGTGACCCGTGCCCAGTGACCAGTGCCGACGAGCCCGAAGCGCAACCGTGCTGACATGCCGCAACACTCTCACGCGTCTCGGCGGAGCACCTGTCGATAGGCAACCACGAGCAGGGCCGCAGCCAATACGACGAAGAGTCCCGACTCGATGCCCTGAAACGCCCAGAACCGACCGTCGGGCTGGTACGTGACAAGCCGCCGATAGCCCTGCTGCTGAAGGCACGGCAGTAGCGAGTTCCCGAACACGGCGGAGTGACAGGCAGCGGGCACTTCTGACAGCAGCGAGGTCACCCGTCCGGACGGCGAGACGACGACTCGCGACAGCAGCCAGGCGCCGCCGGGCGCACCGAAGCCATTGTTGGACAGGGCGAACAACTGGCGCACGGGCGTCATGAAATGCGGCCGGACGTACACCTCGACGACGACTCGTACGACGGTGAACGTCCCCAAGGTGATGGCCAGCGCCGGCAGGAGGCGTCGTAGGAGTGAGCCGGCGGCAATACCGAGCGCGACCGCGAACACCGAGTACGCGATCGGCACCAGGCCTTGTACGTCGAAGGCCCCGAACCGACTGCCGAGGGCGTTCCCCGGATAGCGCCACCAGTAGACGAGCGCTGACATCACCGCTCCCCAGACGACCGCCGCGGCCAGTGCCCACAAGACGTTGGAGCTCAGCCAGCGACGCCTCGTGATGCTCTGGGTCCACGCAAAGGCGTGCGTGCCATCCTCCATCTCTTTCGAGACGAGCGGGGTACCCCAGAACAGGCCGAAGAGAAGTGGCACGACGGCCGTCGCGAGGACGAGGTCGACGATGAGACCGTCCCCTTGGAACAAAGTGTCGCTGAGATTCCCGCAACTCCTCGTGGCGCCGCAGGTGACGAGAGCTCGTCGGTAGTCGTCGGCCATGTGGACGCCGGTCACGAGCAGCAGGACGGCCAGGACGACGAGCATCGCTGTTGCGAACCGGACCTGGTTGCGGCGCAGCCGCCAGATGACGAGGCTCACGACCGAACCCCCGCGATCGACAGCGGGGCCGTGTCGGCCTCCTCGTCGTAGCCCATGTACGCCAGCACGATCTCCTCCAGTCCAACTTCCGAGGTCTCCCAGATCGGGTCGTGCCACGGGCCGTCCAGGTGGACGAGCAACCGGCTCTGGCGGTTCGCATGGGTGGCGCGGATCACCGTGACGCCATCGCCGATCGTCGCAGTCGCCTGCCGAGGACCGACAAGCATGCGGTGAGCCGAGACCACGTCGTCGATATCGCCGCACACCTGCGCACGACCGGCGGCGAGCAGAACGACGTGGTCGCACACGCGCTCGAGGTCGTGCACGAGGTGGGACGACAGCACCACGGAGAGGTCGCTCTCTGCGACGGCAGCGGCAAGCGACACGAGGAACTCCCGGCGTGCGAGAGGGTCGAGTGCCGCGACGGGTTCGTCGAGCAGCAACAGCCGGGGGTTCTTCGAGAGTGCGAGGCCGAGGGCGACCTGCGAACGCTGCCCGCCCGACAGCGTCGCGACGGCGCGGTCGAATGGTATCCGCAGCCCGGCAATGCGCTCGCGCGCCGACGAATCGTCCCAGTTCGCGTTCATGTGGGCGCCGATGACGAAGTGGTCTTCGACGGTGAGTCGTTTGTAGAGCGGGACCTCCTGGGCCAGGTAGCCAACACTCGCCAGATAACCCTCCGCCTGCTCCGGCTCACGACCGAGCACGAACACGTCGCCGGTGGTCCGGGAGGCGAGTCCCACGAGCAGTCGGAGCAGTGTCGTCTTACCGGCCCCATTCGGTCCGAGCAGGGCAGAGATGCGCCCCCTCGGGATCGTGAGCGTGCAGTCGTCGAGTGCCCATACCGATCCGTAGCGCTTCCCGAGTCCGACGGTCCTCACCGCGGGAGCCTCGTCGGGTGCGCGATCGGACATGACGGGGATCACGCGACGCCTTCGGCGCCGGCGGCTCGCAGACTGGCGCGAAGAAGTGCCTCCATGGCGTCATTGTCGAGTCCTGCGGTCCGAGCAGTCCGCACCCAACGCTCGAGGCTCCGGGCGAGGCGGGCCTGGGTCGCCGGTGGCGGCCCGGACGGGCGAGCGAGTACGAAAGTGCCGACGCCTTGGCGTCCGGCGACAAGGCCGAGCGTCTCGAGCTCGCGGTAGGCCTTCAGCACGGTGTTGGGGTTGACGGCGACTTCGCTCACGACTTCCTTGACCGTCGGAAGCTGGTCGCCGACCTTCAAGACGCCCATCCTGAGTGCCTGCTCCACCTGCTGCACCAGTTGCAGGTAGGGCGGCACACCCGAGGCGGCGTTCAGCTGGAAGCTCACGCTCTGCTTCAATACTTCTCTAGTCATCTAGATATATATAGAACAGGGTGCCGCCGGCCGTCAAGGCCTCGGGCGTCACTTCACTGCCGGATCCGGCGGCGCCGTGAGGGCAGGCGCTCGAGTCAGGCTGTACACACCGACGGTCATCAGTGCGAGACCGAGGACTTCCACGACCGGGGCGATGCCGCGTGCGTGCACCCGCTCGCCGAAGAAACCGATCCCGATGACAAGGGCGACGAGCGGCTGGGCGATCGTCAAGGTCGGCAGTGACAGCCGCAGGACGCCGGCATTGAACGCGCTCTGCGTGAGGGACAGGGCGATGACGGCGCCGACGATGAGGGCATACAGCGGCCAGGTCCCGAGCACGTGCAAGACGCCGCGGTCGAGCAAGTGCCCGGTGCGCTCCGTGACCGCTGCCACGTAGCCGAACGCCGTGCCGGAGCCGGCGGCGAAGAGGAGAGCGGCTTGTTTCGGCGTGCCCCGACGAGCGAGGAATGCCAGCGTGCCGCAGGCTGCGGCGATGGCCACGCTCAGGATCACCCAGTCAAGGGCGGGCGCGCTCGGGTGGCCGAGGGCGGGGCGAGCGACCCGCTGGAAGATGGCGAGACCGGCGACCGTCAAGACCGCCGCCCCGACCTCGTGGGAAGTGACTCTTCGGTGCTCCAGCCGAGCAGCGACGGGCAGCGCGAACACGAGGCTGAGAACGAGGATCGGCTCGACGAGCGCCAGCGAGCCCCGCCGGAGAGCCAGGAACTGGAAGCCGTACCCGACACCGTCGAGGGCGCTGCCGAGGAGCCACACGGGCCGGCGGACGAGACGGCCGAGCAGGCCACGTCGCGATGTGGTCGGTCGCTCCTTGATCGCCTCGTGGTGCTGGAGCACCGCCGCGATGCCGTAGGAAGCCGCGCTGGCCAGCGACAGCAAGAGGATCGAGATGAGACCGCGTGAGACATGGTGCTGAAAGATCCCGATACTCGAGAGGAGCGAACCCGCCACCTAGCCAGCCTCTCGCGTCTCACGTGCGCCGGCGAGCCCTCCCCACCGGCAGAGCGCGCTCAACGCGCTGCGGCAGCCAGTTCGAAGGCTGCCTCCGAGAACGCGCCGAGCAGGGCGTCGACGTGCGAGTCCGTCGTGGCGGGACACACGAGCGCCATGTTGTGGAACGGCGTGAGCAGGACGTCGCGGTTTGCCAGGTACAGGTGCAGATACTCGTCGAGATCGTCGTCAGCTGCTGCCGCCGACTCCACCCCGGTACGGGGCGGCTGTGGGCAGAAGCGGTACTCGGCTCGGGCGCCGAGTCTGGTGATCACCCACGGCAAGCCCGCCTCCGCCAGGATCTGCCGAGCACGCTCCTCGTAGCGGGTGGCGAGGGCGATCATGTGCTCGAAGGCTGCCGGCGTGAGCACCTCCTCGAGGGTCGCCCGCATGGCGGCCGTGGAGAGGGCATTGCCGGCGAGCGTCCCACCCACGCCTCCGACGTCGACGAGGTCGGCGTCCGGCGAGGCCAGCAAAGCGCCGGCGACCGCTCCGGACAGGCCGTAGGCGCCGGCGGGGATGCCGCCGCCGATGGCTTTGCCGACGGTCACCATGTCGGGCTCGAGCGCCCACAGCTGCGTGCATCCGCCCGGCCCGGCGGACAAGGTGTGCGTCTCATCGATGATGAGCAGCGTTCCGGACTCCCGCGTGAGTCGGCGAAGACCTTCGTGGAAACCGTTCTCCGGCAGGACGATCCCGATGTTCGTGAGTGCTGGTTCTGTCAGGACAGCCGCCACGTCGGCGGCGGCCAGCTCGGCCGCGATCGCAGCGAGGTCGTTGAACTCGACGATCCGCGTCGTCAGGGCCGGATCCACCGGTGGCCCGACGTTGCCGGGCGACGCCTGCACGCGGTCCTCGACGAGCGTGGCGATCGTCTCGTCAACGCTGCCGTGGTAGCAGTGGTTGAACACGAGGATCTTCGTTCGCTGCGTGACGTGGCGGGCGATGCGTATCGCCCAGCGGTTGGCGTCGGTCGCCGAGAGCGCGTAGCTCCAACACGGCAGTCCGAAGCGGGTGGCCAGCTCGGAGGCAACGACGACGCCGTCCTGCGAGGGCAGCATCGTCGTCAGCCCTCCGAGCTCCTCGGCACGCCGGCGGATGGCGGCAATCGTCGCCGGCGGTGAGTGGCCGGCCATCGCACCGGTATCCCCGAGGCAGAAGTCGGCATAGACGTGACCGTCGACGTCGGTGATCGTGGCGCCTTCGGCTCCGGCGAGCACCAGCGGGAAACCGCCGTGCCACTTCGCCATCCACGTCATGGGCACGCCAGCAAGCAGGCGGCTGTCCTGCAAGCTCGCCTGCAGTGAACGGGGGTGAAGCGCCCGATACGACTCCCGTTCGCGCTCGAGCAGAGCGGCGAGGTGTCCGCGGTCGATCATGACGGCCATTGTGCCGCGTCGCCGTGCTGTCACCCTATCCGTGTGAGCGCCTCGACAGCGTCCTCCACGGATCCGCACAGCCCGTCCGCCCCGAAGATGGCGAGCAGCCCACTGTGTTTGAGGTCGTGGTGCACGAGGTGCGACGACCGGGCGATGACGGTCTTCACGCCTGCGTCCTTCAGCTCGGCGACGAGGGCGCCCAACGTCTGGGCTCCCGTGAAGTCGATGTCCGACATCCCGTTGGCGTCGAGCACGAGGCCGTGCACAGGCCCCGATGCCTCCTTCATGATCTCTGGTATCCGTAGACGGACGTAGTCGGCGTTCCCGTACCAGAGCGGCCCGTAGATGAGGTACACGAGCACGCCTGGCACCTGTTCTGTCGGCCGGCCGACGTCGGTGGGTATCCAGTGATCCGTGCCGATCTCGCGGCCGAGCACCGAGTCCGCCGGCCGTGCCGCCCGGCGCGTGCGGTCCGCCAATGACAACGCCATGGCGACCACGACACCCTGCTCGATGCCGACGAACGCCACGATCAGGCCGGTGAGGATCGCCACTCCGAACTCCCAGCGGGAGAAGGAGAGGATCTGCTTGAGCACCTTCACGCGGAACAATCGCGTCGCCACGAACAACAGGATCGCTCCGAGGGTCGCCTTCGGCAGATCTTTCAGCAGGCCCGTGGCGAAGAGCACGACGACGATGACGACGAGGGCCGCCATGATGCTCGTCAGCTGGGACCGGCCGCCGGAGGCGGTGACGATGCCGGTGCGGGGCGGGCTCGAGTTGACGGCGAACGATCCGCTCACGCCGGCGACGACGCCGCCCACTCCGATCGCCAAGAGGTCGACATTGAAGTCCTGCGTGGCCGGCGCCCCCGCACTCGAGGCTCGCACGGTGGCAGCAGTCTGCGCCACCACGACGAAGGCGATCGTCAAGGCGGGAGCGATCAGGTGCCGGACGTCGAACCAGCTGACCGACGGCAGCGCCATCGAGGGCAGCCCGCCGTGGATCGATCCGACCACCTGCACGCCGCGAGCCACGAGCCCGATGGCAGCGACGGCCACAATGGAGGCAACCAGCCCGATGAGGGCGCCGGGGATCCGGCGGTCGATGTGCTCCGCCACGACGATCAGGGCGAGCACGACGACGGCGATCCCAACCGACCAGCCGTTCGTGTGCCCGATCTCGTCGACGACGGCTCGCACACGGCTCACGGTGCTCGAGCCGCCACCGGCAACACCGAGGATTGCGGGCAGTTGGCGGACCACGATCTCGACGGCGATGCCGGCGAGCACGCCGGTGATCACCGGTGTCGAGAACAGCTCAGAGACCCAACCGAGGCGCAGCAGCCCCACGACCACCACGAGCGCTCCGACCATGATGGCGAGAAACGAGACCACGTGGTCGTACTGCGGTGTCCCGACGGCGACGAGGGCGGCGACGCCGGTCGCGATGATCGGTGCGATCGTGGAGTCCGCACCCACTGACATCTGCCGGCTCCGCCCGAGGAGGGCGAAGACGAGCGAGCCGGCGACGAATGCGTACAGCCCTGCGATTGCGGGCATGCCGACGAGGCGCGCCGTCGCCATCTGCTCGGGCACGGCGATGGCCACGAGTGTAAGGCCGGCAAGCACATCGGCCCCGAGCCACGCTGCCTTGTAACCCTGCAGCGTGGGTACGACCGGCCAGGACTTCACGGCGGCATCCTTAGCACCCGCAAGCCGTCCCCGCTCGAACCACCTCTGTCGGCTTACAACAAGCTCGCTACCACGTTGATGACGAGGCCGATGATCACCGCGCCGAACAGATACGACACGAGGGCGTGGCGAAGTGCGATGCGGCGGATGGCTTTTGTCGTGATGTTCGTGTCGGATACCTGGAACGTCATCCCGATGGTGAACGACAGGTAGGCGAAGTCGAGGTACGTGGGCAGTTCGTGCTCGTTGAAGTCGATCCCGCCACCGTCGCCGGAGTAATACGTGCTCGCGTACTGCAACATGAACACCGTGTGCACGACCGCCCAGGACTCGATGACGCTGAGAACCCCGAGGGCTATGAGCGCCGCCTTCTCGTCGCCGTGGGAGTGTCCCGCCTTGATGAGGGCGAAGGCAACTGCCCCGAGGACGGCGATGCCTGCGCCCACGACGACGACGTCGGCGAGTCCCTTGCTCGGGTCGTCCCGTCGCGCCATCGCCCGTGTGGCGAGATCGTCGCAGGTCCGCACGGACACCCACACCCACACCAAGAGCAGCACGGCTGCCACGTCCCAGCCGAGGAGGATGCCCGCCGCGAGCGGTGCGACGACGGAGAAGCCGATGCCGGCGACGACGCCTCCCACGAGGGACACCAAGACCCGCCGCCCGGCGGAGGCAATCCCAGCCCATTCCGCCTGCCGCGACCGCGTGTGCGCCGGTGGCGAACCGTCCGGTGGGCCGCCAGAGACCATGACCGAGCGTACCGGCCACCGTGGTTCAATCCAGGCAAGACAAGTGGTTGCCACCAGCTGAAAAGGACGAGTGCTCACGCATGAAGCTCGTACGTCGGATCATTGCCGCCATCGATCGGTGGCAGCGCCGCACGCCGGTGGTCGGACCGGCCTTTGCCGTGCAGAAGAAGTTCGCCAACGACCAGCTCGGCCAGTACGTCGTCGCTCTCGGCTGGTACGGCTTCGTCTCCATCTACCCGTTGTTGCTCGTCGTCACCACCATCCTCGGGTTCATCGGCGTCGCCTCCCTCGGCAGCTCGTTCGTGTCCACGCTGCACCAGTTCCCCGTCGTCGGCTCGAACTTCAACCCGGCTCATCCATCCCACAGCCTGCAGGGCAGCACGATCGGCCTGATCGTCGGCTTGCTCGGCCTGCTCTACGGCGCTCAAGGCGTGATGCAGACTGCACAGCAGGCCATGGCCCAGGCCTGGAACGTCCCCCGAAACAACCGCCCTTCATGGCTGCCCCGGATGGGTCGCAGTCTCCTCGGCCTCGTGATCATCGGTGGCACGTTCTTCGCCAATGCGGCCGTGGCGGCCTTGGCGACGGGCCACGGGGAGTCCTGGGCGCTGCGCATCGGTGTCATCGCGGCGATGCTCGCCGCCAACGGCGGCTTGTTCTTCTCCAGCTTCCGCGTCCTCACGCCCTCCTCGGTCGCCACGAGACCGCTATGGCCCGGCGCAGTCTTCGCCTCCGTAGGGTTCACGTTGCTCATCACCGTCGGCTCCGGGTTGATCCAGCACCAGGTGCGCAACAGCTCGGACACCTACGGGCAGTTCGGCATCGTGATCGGGCTGGTGGGTTTCTTGTTCCTGCTGGCGAAGATCAGCTTGTACGGAGCAGAGCTCAATCCGGTCCTTGCCCGGCACCTCTGGCCGCGCAGCCTCGTGAGCAGCGAGCCCACGGCCGCCGACCGCGAGGTGCTCGACTACATCTCGAAGGAGGTGGCCCAGACGCCGGCCGCAAGCGACGAACCGGCGGCCAGCACGCCCTAGCCGGCATCGTGAGGCCTGCCGCGAGCACGCGCGACAATGCCACGTGCCCGCGACTCCCGCCGGCGTGGCCGTGCCGCCGCGCTCCATGAGGAACCTCCGCCGTTCCGTCACCCTGCTGCGTGCGTTCCGCTTCGAGCAGACGGACCCTGACCGTTTCTACGACCTCCTGGCGGCGGACGCCCGGGCGATCATCAGCGGCCACATGGTGCTGCAGGGCGCCTGCGTCGTCGACGTCGGGGGCGGCGCCGGCTACTTCATGAAAGCCTTCCGTACGGCCGGTGCCGACTGCTTTGCCGTCGAGCCGGACTTCAGTGAGCTCTCCTGGCGTGGCGCCGTGCCGGAGGGCGCCGTGCTCGGCGATGGCTACCGCCTCCCGTTTCGGGCAGGCACAGCTGACCTCGTACTGTCGTCGAACGTGCTCGAGCACGTGGCACGCCCGTTCGAGATGATCGACGAGCTCACGCGCGTCGTCCGCCCCGGGGGGCTCGTCTGGATCTCGTTCACGAACTGGTACGGGCCGTGGGGCGGCCATGAGATGTCCCCGTGGCACTACCTGGGCGCCGAGCGAGCGGAGCGGCGGTACGAGCGGCACTACGGCCGCTCGACCAAGCACCACGTCGGCACGAACCTCTATCGCATTCACGTCGGTCCGACGCTGCAGTACGTCCGCCGGCACCCGCTCCTCGAGGTGGTCGAGGCCGGGCCGCGCTACCACCCGCGCTTTGCTCGGGGCATCGTGCACCTGCCCGGTGTGCGAGAGGTCCTCACCTGGAACCTCGAGCTGCTCCTGCGGCGGCGGCGCTGAGCCTCGCCCGGGCGACCACGCCCACACTCAAGAGGGACGGCGCGCCTGGGCGAGCAGGATCGAGGCGAGGCTCGGAGCTCGGCAGAGCAGACGATCGAGCGGCTTGAACGGCCACGGCACATCGTGATACGGGGCGCCGGTGATCTCGACCTCCACGAAACCGTTGGCGGCGAGCAGGCCGACGAGCGCCCGGCGGGTGAAGACGCGTAGGTGGCCGACCACCTCGTGGCCCGGTCGGCCGTAGATCCCACGCAGGCTGACTTCGGTGAACAGCGGCTGGACGCCTAGAGCCAGCAGCACCCGGTTGTACCAGGCGGCCAGGTTCGGGGTCGACAGCAGGAGCCACCCGCCGGGTGCGAGCACGCGGTGTGCCTCCACGAGGGCGGCGTCGGTGTCGACGAGGTGCTCGATGATCTCGCTCATGATCACGACGTCCACGCTGCCGGGCGCCAATGGGAGTCCAGGAGATTCGGCAGACGCCCGCGCCACCGGGACGCCGCGTGCCCTCGCCTGATGCAGCGCCGCCAGCGACCAGTCGAAGCCGATGATGCTGATCGACCCTCCGGCGGCGCGGCCGCTGAGAGCGCTCGCCATCGACGTCGCCATGCCGTCGCCACAGCCGAGGTCGATGCCTCTGAGGTCACGTCCCGCCGCTGCCACGATGCCGGCGAGCATGCGTGCCTGCAGCTCGGCGCGCTCGGTGCCCGAGCTGAGGGGTGTGCGAGGGTTCTCGTAGAGCAGTCGAAGGGCGCCGTCGGTCATGAGCGGAAACGCATCGTAGTTGGAGGGCGACGGCAGAGTGGTTCGGCGGACGAACCATCTCGGTATCCCGAACGAGTGGACGTCTCCCACCTGTAGCTGTGACCGTCCCGGAGATCGCTCCTCCAGTGGCGAGCACGCCGGAGACGCCCGACGTCACGGCGCCTGCCGAGCCCCGATAAGTGACGCTCTACCTCGTCCATGAGCAGCCTGCCGAGACCTGCCCCCTGGTGCTCCGGGTCGACGGCGAGGTAGTTCACCCATCCACGATGGCCGTCGTAGCCCACCATGACGGACCCCACCAGCCGGTCGCCGAGCTGGAGCACGAGCAGGCCATCGGCATCATGTGCGAGCTTGCGCTCGATGTCCCGGTGGGGGCTGTTCCAAGGCCGGAGAAGGCCACAGTCAGACCAGAGAGCCACGAGCCGATCCCGGTCGGAGTCTCGGTAGCGGCGCATCGTCGGTGGGAGCTGCGATTCCATACTCCAGCTCTAGCAGCGGTGCGGGCCCAGGGGCGTGATGTCCTCCCAGGCATCGAGCGCCGTGCGGTTGGCGATCAGCGCGTTGCGCAGGTCTCCTGGGAGCTTGTGCACCACCCCACCGGATACTCGCGGGCTGCCCACAGCGTCACGGTAGCGACTCGTCATGGGGAACTTCCGGTACGTGGCGCAGTCGGCGATTCGGCAGCCCGCCTACGACGCCCTCGCGACGGCGGGTGCCTCGTCACCGCGGGTGACTCCGAGCGAAAGGGCATCGAGCGAGAGCCCGAGAATCTGGGCCACGGCTGCGACGGTGAAGAAGGCCGGTGTGGCAATCCTTCCCGTCTCGATCTTGCGGAGCGTCTCCACCGAGATGCCGGCGGCAAGCGCCACCTCGCCCAGGCTCGCCGATCCCCGCGCTGTACGAAGGACGGACCCAAGCCGGCGACCTCGCTCGATCTCCCACGGTTTCAACGGGTCGCGTACCATGCTCGAATATTAATACCGGTATGATCATTCGAGCAAGTCAAGGTGGAAGGGGGCGATGCGGTAGGTGGTCGAGCTCAAGACGTCGAGAGAGATCGGTCTGATGCGCGACGCCGGTCGTGTCGTGGCCGAAGCGTTGGCGGCGGTACGCGACGCGGCCGCCGTCGGCGTCACCCTTGCCGAGCTGGATCAGGTGGCCGCGAACGTCGTCAAGAAGGCTGGAGCGATACCGGCGTTCTTGGGCTACCACCCGTCGTGGGCGCCGAAGCCATTCCCTGGCGTGATCTGCGCCAGTGTCAACGACGCGGTCGTCCACGGCATACCGGACCGGACGCGCCTCGCTCATGGCGACCTCGTGAGCATCGACTGCGGAGCGTTCGTGCGTGGCTGGTGCAGCGACGCCGCGATCAGTTTCATCGTGGGAGCGCCTCGCCCGGGCGACGCCGAACTGATCGCCGCCACCGACGCTGCCCTGGCACGGGGTATCGCTGCAGCCGGACCCGGGAGCCAGCTGGGTGACCTGGGCGAAGCC
>JBEKMC010000111.1:0-11316 GCA_050008715.1 Acidimicrobiales bacterium
GCCCGTCGTCGCCGACGGAGGCGTCCAGTTCTCCGGCGACGTTGCGAAGGCCCTCGCCGCCGGTGCCTCCACCGTGATGCTCGGCAACGCCCTCGCCGGTGTCGACGAGTCGCCGGGGGAGATCGTCATGCAACAGGGCGAGCGGTACAAGGAGTACCGCGGCATGGGTTCGCTCGGTGCCATGCAAGGACGCTCGTTCTCGAAGGACCGCTATTTCCAAGGCAGCGTCGAGAGCGGGAAGCTCGTCCCCGAAGGTATCGAGGGCCGCGTGCCCTACAAGGGCCCCCTCGGCATCGTGCTCCACCAGATGGTCGGCGGTCTCCGCCAGGCCATGGGCTACTGCGGCGCCCGCAGCGTCGCCGAGCTGCAAGCGAACGGCCACTTCATGCGCGTCTCACCGGCGAGCCTGCGCGAGAGCCACCCCCACGACGTCGTGATCACCAAGGAAGCCCCGAACTACCAGGTGCGCTGAGCTCGCACGCGCTCGGATCAGGCGGTGCGGGTGCGGTACTTCCACACGGCGATGGGCGCGAGCACGAGGAGGACCCCGAGGCACCACAGCAGCGTGCCGATGACGTGACTGGCGGCCGCCCCGCCGCCCACCATGAGGGAGCGAGCGGCCGCTGAGACCTCGCCGACTGGCTGATACTTGGCAAAACCCTGCAGCCAACCCGGCATCGTCGACACGGGCACGAACGTCCCGGCCGCGAACGTGAGCGGGAACAGGATGGGGAAGGCCATCACCTGTGCCGTCTCGCTGTTGGCGGCCGACAGCCCGATGACCGCGAAACCCCACGACAGGCAGTACGCAAAGAGCAACAGGAGGGCGACTCCGGCGAGGAATCCCACGACGGCCTCGACACGAAACCCGACCGCATAACCGACTCCCGTGATGATGATCACGACGAGCACGTTGCGGGCGAGGTCGGCAAGCGTCCGACCGGCGAGGACGGCGGAGCGCGCCATGGGCAAGGACCGGAACCGCTCGATGATGCCCTTTTGTAGGTCCTCCGCCAGGCCGATGGCCGTCGACACGGACCCGAAGCAGACCGTCTGCACGAAGATCCCGGGCATGAGGAAGTTCACGTATCCCCCGCGTATCCCGGCGACCTTGATGGCGCCGCCGAAGACGTAGCGGAACAGCAGCACGAACATGACCGGCTGCACGCTCGAGAAGAAGAGCGCTTCCGGCACCCTCGTGTAGGCGATGAGGTTGCGTTCCATGACCACGAGGGCGTCGAGCACAGCCCGCCACGGTGTGGTCTTCGCTCGCTCGACCGGCGCGTTCAGCTGTGCGGTGAGTGCCATCGTGCTCATTTCGTCGCCTCCTTCTCGCTGCCCTCGGCACCGTGGCCGGTAAGGGCAAGAAACACGTCGTCGAGGCTCGGCTCCCGCACTGCGAGCGTGACCACCTCGAGATCCGCCTCGTCCAGCAAACCGAGTGCCTCGGTGACCATGCGAGCCCCGCCGTCGAGTTGCAGCTCGACCGTCGCACCGGTTCGCGCCGGCTCCCTGGGCCAGCGGGCGGCGAGCACGGCGAGTGCCGCCTTCGCCCTCTCCTCGTCGCCCATGTTGAGGTCGAGGACGGTCGCTCCGATGCTCGCCTTCAGTTCCTCCGACGTGCCCTCGGCGATCACCTTGCCGTGATCGACGACGGCGAGGCGATCGGCAAGCCTGTCAGCTTCCTCGAGGTACTGCGTCGTGAGCAGCACGGTGGCGCCGGCCCCGGTCAACTCCTCGATGACGCCCCAGAGCGCCACCCGGCTGTAGGGATCGAGGCCGGTCGTGGGCTCGTCGAGGAAGAGGACGGGCGGGCGGTCGACGAGGGCGGCGGCCAAGTCGAGGCGCCGGCGCATCCCACCTGAGTAGGTCTTCACGGGCCGATTGGCCGCATCGGTGAGCTCGAAACGCTCGAGCAACTCGTCGGCGCGTGTGCTCGCGAGCTTCCGGGTGAGGTGGGTGAGCTGTCCGACCATCCGGATGTTCTCCCGGCCGGTCAGGTTCTCGTCGACCGCTGCGTATTGGCCTGCCAGCCCGATGCAGCCGCGCACGGCCGCAGCCTCGTGCACGACGTCGTGGCCGAGCACCCGAGCCGACCCTGAGTCCGGCCGGATGATCGTGGTGAGGATGCGCACTGCAGTCGTCTTGCCGGCGCCGTTCGGCCCGAGCAACCCGAATACGGTCCCTTGCTCTACGGCGAGAGAAACCCCTTCGAGCGCCCGCACGCCACCCTTGAACGTCTTCACGAGGTCAGTTGCTTCGATGGCGTAGGCCACGGTGCCGCTGCTCCTTTTGGGGGCGATCTTCGAGGACGAGAGGCAGGGGTGTTCGGGCGTCGTCTCCACCGAACGGAACAAGGTTTATCGCGAGATGAGACGAGGCCAGGCACCCCGCCCCGACTGGCTGCTCCGCCTGTCTGAGGAAACTGAGCCCGTTAGCGTCGGCCGCTTCAGCTCGCCGGGCTGACCTGCACTCCCCCGGCGGCGGCCGATCGGTAGCAGGCGTCGACGACGCGGTGTGCTGCTAGCGCCTCAGTCAGCCCCGGGCCTGGGGTCGCGCCTGTCCTGACGGCTTCGACGAAGTCGCGGTTCTCCTCGAGATAGGGACGCACGGCCAAGCCACGCGGTCCATCGGGGAGCGGGACCTCGAAGACCCAGCCAGGCGGGGCACATTCCACGACGGTGACCCCGCTGCTGGTCTCCACGTTGAGGGGGCCGGCGAAGTCGTCGTCCAGGCTGACGAAGGCGTCCTCGAAGAGCACCTCGTAGTGCCGCGTGGACGGCCGCGTGAGGACCTGGTGCCACACGCTGACGAGCGAGACGGACAAGCCGCCCTCCGTTCGCAGCAACGCCGAGACGGCATCCTCGATGCCTTCATGCTCGCCGAAACGTGCAGCCGTCGCCGACACCGTCTCCACCGGACCGAAGCACGCCTGCAGGATGTCGACATCGTGGATGGAGTGTTCGAGCAACGCGCCAGATCCTGCGATCGTGACATCGCCTCGCCAGGTCGAGGCGTAGTGGCCCTGCGTCGGCAGGAACTGGTCGTCCCTCGCGATCACCGCCATCGGACGGCCGAATTGCCGGCTGGCGACGAGGGCCGCCAGGCGTACGAAGACGGGGGCGGTACGAAGCACGAGACCGACCTGGACGGGCACGCCGGCATCTGACGCCACGGCGGCGATTGCGACGGCCTCGTCGAGAGTGCGGCCGAGGGGTTTCTCGCAGAAGATCGGCAGGTTCGCGCCTGCTGCGACGCTGACCCCAGCCAAGTGGCCGCCGGTCGACGTGCACACGTAGACGGCGTCGCTCCGGGCGGCGACTTCGTCCATGCCGGCGGCGACCTCAGCGTCGAAGTACCGCGCAAACCGTTGTGCGCGCTCCGCATCGGTGTCGTGTACGACGGTGACGTCCACGTCAGCGAGGCCGGCGGCTCGCAGTCCCTTCAACGCGCTTGCATGGGCGCTGGCGATGACGCCACAGCCGATGATGCCGATTCTCATGGTCCCCATGTCAGGTCATTCTCACCGACCGAGGCGCCATGTGATGGGATGGGGCCGTGGTCACCTCGCTCGTCGTACAACCCGGATCCCAAGTCGATCTTCGTCAGCGCGATCCGGGCTCGACACCCGGTGCGCGCGGTGGCAGGCCCGAGACTGAGGCCTCCTTCGAGGCCCAACACCTGCGGCTCGCCGATCTCCAGGAGCGTCTGTGGGCCGAGAGCCGGCGAGGGCTCCTCGTCGTGCTGCAGGCCATGGACACCGCTGGCAAGGACGGGACGATCCGCCACGTGTTCAGGGGTTTCAACCCGAGCGGGACGCGCGTGGCGGCGTTCGGGGTGCCGACCGCGGTCGAGGCGGCTCACGACTTCCTGTGGCGCATCCACTCGCAGGTGCCCCGAGCCGGCGAGGTGGTCGTGTTCAATCGGTCGCACTACGAGGACGTCATCGTCACGCGCGTGCACGACCTCGTCCCGCTGCCCGTGATCAAAGCGCGCTACGAGCACATCAACGCCTTCGAGCGATTGCTGCACGACGGGGGCACCCACATCGTGAAGTTCCTGCTGCACATCTCGTACGACGAGCAGGGCGAGCGACTGGAGGAACGACGGACCGAGCCCGAGAAGCACTGGAAATTCAAGGAGGCAGACGTCGCCGAGCGGGCGCACTGGGACGAGTACCAGGCTGCATTCACCGCGATGCTCGAGAAGACGTCCACCCAGCACGCCCTGTGGCACGTCATCCCCGCCAACCACAAGTGGTACCGCAACTGGGCGGTCACCGAGATTCTGCTCCGGGTGCTCGACGAGATGAACCCGCAGTACCCGAAGGCGCCGGCGTAACGTCGGCGGCAGGATGGGACTCCTCCGGCCGCACGTCAGTAGGATCGATCGCCCCCGGCCCCTGTAGCTCAGAGGATAGAGCAGCGGTTTCCTAAACCGCGTGCCGCAGGTTCGAGTCCTGCCAGGGGCGCCACGAAAGTCCAGGTAACGAGGTTTTGTAGCTGGTTGGCAAGCAGGCTCCCAGACCCGCTTTGGGAATCACTTGGGAATCAAAGTGATTCTATTCTGATGGTATTCTGCCGCGATGCGGGGGCATCTCGAAGGCAGAGGGCACCCGGCGGGTTCCAATGCTTCGGGAACTAACCGGCTCGTGGGCTCCTCTACGTCGGCGTGGTTACCCGACAGGACGCCGTGACCGGTCGCAAGATCTTCAGCTCACTCGCCGGCGTCCCCGAGTCGTGCCGCGCGGCCCTCCGACGCCGCTGGATCGCGTGCATCGGCGCAATTCTGCTGCCTCTCATCTTTCTGGCAGGCACCGTGTGGATCGTTCCAGGTCTTGAACACTCTGGATGGGTCTATACGGAGGACATCTGGAACAACTTCCAGCTTGCCCACTTCCTGGATATTGGCATCTACCAAACCATATACGGCCAAGGGACCCTGGCCACTACGCCGGGCATCGTGGTGCTGCTCGCACCTCTAGCCGCTATCACCCACGCCACCGGAATGTCGGTTGTCTTCCTCTACTACGTGCCCCACCCGACTGCGTGGCTACTCCTTGCGCCCTATGAGGGGCTTATAAGCGCGCCTGCGCTGTTCGCTGTGGACTCCGTCGCGGCGCGCCTCGGAGCTTCGACCTTCCGTCGCTTGCTGATCTGCGCCTGCGAGGTGCTGGTCCTCTACAACGTGCTCTGGTGGGGCCATCCCGAGGATGCGATCGCTGTCGCCTTTCTCCTCTACTCATGCCTCGCCGCCTCCGACAAACGATGGGCTCGTGCCGGCTGGTTGTTGGGTGGAGCGGTTGCCTTCCAACCGTTCGTGCTCCTAGCGCTGCCTGTGGTGCTCTTCCCGGCTGGCGTGAGGTGGTTGCCGGGTCTGGCTGCGCGGGTTGTGGCACCGACCGCCGCGCTGCTCTTTCTACCATTGACGCTCGATTGGTCGGTTACGATCTCTGATCTGCTCCACCAGCCGGCCTCCCCCGGCGGTGGCCGGCCTACGCCATGGCTAGGCGTTGCGCCAGTGCTGTACCGCCCCCAACATGCCATGCCGATCGTTTCGGACGGCCTTGTCGGGCTCATAGCTCTCGCTTTGGGTCTTCTAGTGGGCCTCTGGTTCGCGCGCGCGGAACGAGAATTGAGCACCCTCGTCGCTGTGGTGGCTGTCACGTTGACGTTCTGGTGCGACTTCGATGTCGCGATTGCGCCGTACTATATTTGGCCGCCGATCGCTGCTGCATTGGCATCGGTCGGTGTGGCGCGTTGGCCGCGATTTGTCATCGTCATTCTGCTTGTGTCAGCCGTGGACTGGGTCAGCAACTTCCAGCGTCATAGCGAGTGGCTCTGGTGGCCGATCATTGGGGGACTCGCTGTATTAGTTGCGGCGTCCTGGCCTTTGTCCGCGAGGCAGCACCTTGAGGAGATGGAGGCTTCCTGACCCCCATGACCGCCGTCAGTCGTCGCAGCGGTTGCCCGGGCCGTTGCCCAAGTTGTCGAGATCGACGGGGACATCGTCCGCGTCCGACCCCCTGCCGGGAGACTGGCACCAGTTCAGCTGGCGTTGCTAAGCCAGGGGGAATCGCGGGAGGGTCGAAATGGGTTTCGAGGTTGTGATCGGCGTCAACGCCGCCGAAGAGCGGGTGTGGGCGGCATTGACAGACGTCGAACACTGGCCCGAGTGGACGTCCTCCATGACGTCGGTCACCCGGATCGACAGCGGAGTCCTTGACGTCGGTAGCGAGACGCGTATCAAGCAGCCCAAGCTCGGCACGATGACCTGGACGGTCACGGAGCTCACGCCCGGTCACTCGTTCGTCTGGGAGGCGAAGCGGCCCGGCCTGACGCTCGTTGCGGGCCATTACCTCAGCTCGGGGGGCGACGGGACCGTGCGCCTCACGCTCACAGTGGAACAGAAGGGTCCGGTTGGGCGTCTCTTCGAGCCTCTCACGGAGAAGTCGGCCAAGCGATACGTCCAGCTCGAAGCGGAAGGACACAAGCTACGGGCGGAGACGCCGGACTGACCTCGTCACCTCCTCGATCTGTGAAAACGCCCAAGAGGTGCCAGCGCTCCACCCGCCCGACGCCGGGGTCCCTTGCCGCGGCCTGGTCAGCTACGGACGATTTCGGCCGTGGCGTTCGTGACTCTCGACCCACTCCTCTGCCAGCACGGCCGCCCCGAGTGAAAGCTCGCCGCACCACACCGTGGCGGCGACGATCTCGGCGAGCTTGCGAACCTTCCCGTCGCCGTAGCAGCCCATCATCTCGAGGCATTCGCGCTGCGTTGGCAGACCAGTGCCTCCGCCATAACTGGCGACGATCAGCGAGGGGATCGTGATCGAGAAGTAGTAGTCCCCGTCGTCGGTCTTCTCGGCGTGCACGATCGCAGTGGAGGACTCCGCAACGTTGGCGGCGTCTTGCCCCGTCGCGATGAACATGGCCGCGATGCCGTTGGCGGAGTGGCTGGCATTGCTGTTGGAGCCGGCAAGGAAGCTGGCGGCGTTCGCCACCAGCCGGCCTTGGACCAGCTGGCTGGCCGTCACGCCCATTTGTCGCTCGAGAATCTCACTCGGGACGGTGGCTTCGGCAACGACCCGCTTGCCGCGGACCGTCAGCGAGTTCAGAGCTGACGCCTTCTTGTCCGTCGCCATGCCACCTTCGAGCTGGAAATACCGGATGCCGGCATACTGCTGGCGAACCCACTCGCAGGCCACCGAGGTGGCTTTGCCAACCATGTTCTGCCCGGCCGCGTCGCCAGTGGTGAAGTTGAATCGGAGATGGAGGAAGCGACCGAGCGAGTACTGCTCGATGTTGCGAAGTCTGCCCGACTTACTCGAGGAGTCTGCTTCCCTCTTGATGGAGGCGAAGTTGCCCGCAACCCACTCGCCGAAGTCCCGGGCCGCTCGAGCATCGTCGAAGCCGAAGACGGGAGCACGCTGCATGGCGTCGTCGGTGACGGTGGTCTCCACGCCCCCGGCCTGCCGGGCGAGCTTCATTCCCCGGTTGTAGCTGGCGACGAGCGTTCCCTCCGTGGTGGCAAGCGGCACCAGGAACTCGCCGTTGGCGTGCTCGCCACGTACTGGCAATGGCCCGGCGATCCCGATCGGTACCTGGGAGACGCCGACGAAGTTCTCGATGTTGCCGGGCAACAACGACGGATCGAAGGAGAACTGGCTGACGTGGCTGAGCTCCACACCGGTGTGCTCACGAACGAAGTCCCGGCGGCTGCGGGCCTGCCCGCTCGTGTAATCGCCGACCGTCGACCGAGGGATTGTGCTCATGGCTACCGTATCTCCTCGTGTTGCCGGATCGGTAATGGGGTGACGACACCGTACGCCCCATCAAGACGGCGAGGAAGAGACGTGACGTGCGGCCTGCCGCGAGCATCGAACGGGCGCGCAAGGTCCATCAGATCGAACGGCCGACTGCGCGAAGCACGTCCGCGGTGGCTGCTTTGAGAGTGATGTCAAAGCGATCGATGAGCTCATCGCACGTCGCCTCGTCAATCACCAGCGGTGGGGCAACAAGCAGCCAGTCTCCGTAACGGCCGGCGTTCTGGCGTCGGGAGTAGAGGAGCAAGCCATGGTCGAGCCCGTGCTGGCGGATGATCGCCCCAGGGTCCACTTGCGCGGGGAATCTCGCGTTGGTCTCTTTGTCGGCAACGAGCTCGACCGCGAGCAGTAGCCCCCGGCCACGGACATCGCCGATCAAAGGAGAAGACCGGGCTATCTGCTCGAGCCCCGTGCGAAGCCTTGCTCCTCGCGTCACCGCCTGCCCGATCAGCCCGCGATCGACAACCTCGTCAAGGACAGCTGCGCCGGCGGCGCAGGCGATGGGATTGGCATCATAGGAGTGGGAAACGACGAAGCCGGATGTCGTCGCGACCTCCTCGACGAGTCTGGCCGACACGAGCACCGCTCCGAGTGGGGCGTAGCCGGCGCCAAGGCCCTTGGCGACGACGGCCACGTCGGGAAACGCCTCGAGATCGTGCTGCGCGGCCAGGAAGTGGCCTGTGCGAAAGGCGCTGACGACTTCGTCGAACACGAGCCAGATGCCAAGGCGATCGCAGATCGCCCGGACCCCGCGAGCGAACGACGGATGAGGCACGTTGACACCAGAGGCCTGCCCTCCGATCGGTTCCATCACAAAAGCCAGAACCTGCTCCGGTCCGGAGGCGCCGATAGCGACCTCCAATGCCCTGCAACTGGCGGCCGCCGCCTCTTCAGCCGACGTGGAGCGGAACGTCAAGGGCGCCGGGATCTTCACCGACATCACTGCGAGCGAACCCCACAGGCCGGGTGCCCCAACGTCGCCGTTCATGGCGAGCGTCTGCAGGGTGGCGCCGTGATAGCCGGGCATCATCGAGATCACCAGGTGCTTCTCGGGATGTCCCGTCGCCACAGCGTGAACGCGTAAGAACTTGAGTGCCATCTCGACGGCTTCCGACCCGCCCGATGTGAGATGCGCACGCTCCAGCCCAGGGCCTGCGAGCGATGCCAGACGCTCCGCAAGCTGCGCGTTGGCGTCATGCCGCGTCGTGCGCGAATACGTGTACGTAAGGCGGCGACCTTGAGCCAACATGGCGCCGAGCACTCGCTCGTTGCCTTGCCCGAGGTTCGCTACGAAAGGGCCCGAACAGGCATCGAGCAAGCGACGTCCAGATGCGTCCACGAGGTAGACACCGTCGCCGCCGACGATCGTGGGAATCTCCCGGGCTCCTGAACGCCCGAAGAACACGTCTTGTGTGCCTCCGATGGCCGGAAACCGGTGTGGGCGAATGTGGGGATCCTGGGACGTCACCGCACCGAGACGTTACGGCCACCGCGGGCAGGTCCGACACTTCGGAACTCACTCGGACTCGGCGCGCCAGGAAAGCCCGGGCGCTCCCCGTAACCTGAAACCCTGATGCCAGCGGAGTCATCACGAGTCAACCAAAGGGTCGCCGTCGGGGTCGTCTTCGTTGCCGCCATGTTCATGTCGATCATGGACACGACGATCGTGAACGTGGCGCTGCCCACGATCGGGCGGACGTTCCACGTCTCACCGACGGCCGTCAGCGCCGTCTCCATCTCCTTCCTCGTCAGCCTGGCCGTGTTCATCCCCGCCTCGGGATGGTTGGGAGACCGCCTCGGAGGAAAGCGCGTCCTGCTCGGGGCCATCGTCATCTTCACAATGGCCTCGGCGCTGTGCGGGCTGGCCGCCAATATGACCGAGCTCGTGCTCTTCCGCATTCTGCAGGGCGTCGGCGGCGGAATGCTTGCGCCGGTGGGAATGGCCATGCTGTACCGGGTCTTTCCTCCGGCTGACAGGGTGCGGGCAGCGAGCATTCTCACGGTCCCGACGGCCCTTGCACCTGCTCTCGGTCCGGTGCTCGGTGGCTTGCTCGTCAGCGACCTTTCGTGGCGCTGGGTCTTCTACGTCAACCTCCCCATCGGCATCGCGGCATTCATCTTCGGGGCTCTGTTCCTCCAGTCGGTGCCGGAGAAGAACCCGGGGCGCTTCGACGTCCCTGGCTTTCTGCTCGCCGGCTTCGGGCTCGGCTTGCTCATGTACGGGGTCTCCGAAGGCCCCGCACGTTCCTGGACCGACACCGACGTGCTCGCCACCATCGCCGTTGGCGTTGTCCTGCTCGCATGGCTCGTGCGCTACGAGCTGCGCGCCTCAGAGCCGCTCATCGACTTCCGCCTGCTCATGAACGCGCTCTTCCGGACCGGCACGTCGGTCATCCTGCTCAGCACGGCGGCCCTGCTCGGAGTCCTCTACGTGGTCACACTCTTCTACCAGGACGGTCGCGGCCTGTCTGCCCTCCAGGCGGGACTCAGCACATTCCCCGAGGCCATCGGGGTGATGGCGGGAGCTCAGCTGGCGTCGCGGGTCATCTACCGGCGTCTCGGTCCTCGACGCCACGCCGCAGTAGGGAATCTCGGCATGGCCGTGTTCATCGCCTCACTCGCCCTCGTCGACGCACACACCAACTTGTGGGTGCCACGGCTCCTGCTCTTCGGGATGGGGTTGTCCCTCGGCCAGGTATTCGTGCCAGTGCAGGCGGCCTCCTTTGCCACGATCTCCCCGGCGGCGACGGGCCGCGCCTCGACGATGTTCAACGCCGTGCGCCAGCTTGGTGGGGCAATCGGCGTGGCCGCCTTCACGACGGTGGTGGTAGCAGTCGGCGCAGTCCACCTCGTCGACCATCGGGCCGTGGCCAACCTCGCCTCATACCATGCGGCCTTCCTCACTGCTTCGGCGTTCGCCGTCCTCGGCTGCGTGACCAGTCTGCGGATTCGCGACCTCGACGCCATCGCCACGATGCAGCCTCGACGCCCACCGACGGCCAAGCCCGAGGCAACATCCGGAGGCGTCTCCCAGGCGTAGTGCCGCTTGGCGAGCGTCGTGCGAGCCAGGCGTCAGCCCTTCTTGAAGGCGCCCAAACCCTTCGGTGTGCCGACGCCCGACGGTCCGTCGTAGCCGGCGAGGGCGTCACAGGCGCGGTCACCGACATTGAGCATCCCGGCGGCAGTGAAATCGCAATCCACGACACCTGCGTCCTTCAGGTTCCAGTCGCCGCACGCGGCCGCACCCTCGCCGTCGCAGAACCCGTTGCCGCCGGACGTCACATCGTAGAGATCGGTGGAATTCCCGAGGTGCGAGTAGAGCGTCTCGGCCGGGTAGGCCACCCCGTGGGCGCCTCCGGCAAGGGCGAACATCGCCGCGATGATGGGCGAGGCCATCGAGGTCCCTCCGTCCGTCGTCCAGCCGAGCAGAAGGCTTTTCTCCATATTGTTTTATCTTTTGATGTTGTTGTATGGATTGAGTGTTTGTTTAT
>JBEKMC010000112.1:0-11263 GCA_050008715.1 Acidimicrobiales bacterium
GCGGGCACTGAGGGATCGCGCCCACTGCGCCACTTCCTCGTCGTCGCACACGACGTTGCATTCGAGGCTTCCTGCTGCGGCCAGCACACCGGCGGCGAGGCTGCGAGCCAGCTCCGCCCGCTCGGAAGCGTTCAGCACCGGTGCCAGGCGGAGCTTGGCGGTGCGAAATGACTTCACAGGGACGAGGAGCGCCCGCACCGAGCCGAGTCTACGGACGCAACCGGATCCTCGAATCCAGAGGATCGCGCAGAAAGTTCAGGCGGCGAGAATCCTGCCGCACGGCTCTGCGTCGTAGCCGGCGAGCGCGGCCAGCTGACGAGGAAGCTCCCGTCCGCCGAGCACGTCGAGCAGTCCCCGCACCTCGAGGCTGCCCATGAGCGAGCGTGGGATGTGCAGTTCGGAGATCTCCTGCTGCCACGGGACGAAGTCGAGTCCATAGGCGAGCGCGGCGGGTTCGGTCGTGACGGCAGCATCGGCCAGTCCCGACCCGATCGCGGAGGCAACGAGCAAGTGAGCCGTGCATTCGGTGTCGTATCCAGGCACGTCGGCGGAGGCGATACCGAGTCGGTCGAGTTGATCGTCGAGGAGCCGGCGGGCCTCGGAACCTCGCTCCCGGTTCGCAATTCGCAGACCGCCGGACACCACGTCGCGCATGTCCTTCACCACGCCGCGGTGACGAGGCGCCAAGGCGAGCCCCTCGCGCCAGGACGCAAAGCCGACGGCCTCCACGCCCGAGCGGTGGCGCACATGGGCGTCGATGCTCCTGTGGATGGCGGCCACGTGGATGGAGCCGCTCTCGAGCAGCTCCAAGGCCATGGTGTTGCCGCACGACCACCACGCCAGCCCGACCGGCGGGTTGTGGCGCTGCAGGGGGCCCTGCAGCAAGGCAAGCGCCGGGTCGCAGCCGGCTATCGCCAGCGTCGGAGCCGCCTCGGCGATGCGGAGGGCTTCAACAGAGCCGTTCCGGTTGCGGGTGCGCTTTCCGGAGGCGTCCCCTTCCCGCTCAGCCGGCGCGGCCTCCGCGTGGCCATCCTCCCCCGCACCGGCGACCGTCTCTCGCGCGGTGTCTCGGTGCCCTTCTCGCACGACACCGAGGGCGGGCACGAAACCCGGCACGAGTGAGCCGTCGCGTGACAACGGGAAAGCGACGACGGTGCCCGCGATGTCGCTGAGCAGCAACCGCTTCGGCATGCTCCCTTGTTGCCGGGGGGTGCGCACAGCCAGACGCCCGCTCACCGACGGCGCCTCGGTGGCCTCACCGAAGAGATCCTCGACGGAGGAGTCGAGCGCGCGGGCGAGCGAGAGCGCCACGTCGAGCGAGGGGGACCAGCGGCCGGATTCGATACCGGAGATGGCTTGGCGAGTGATCCCGGCTGCCTTCGCGAGGTCGCCCTGGGAGTGGCCGCGGGCGAGGCGCGTCAGCCGAAGGCGATCGTCCGGATGGCGGCGGGTATCTGTCAAATCGATCTTCCTTCCTCGGCCCCCGCTCGTGCCACCCTACTCACGAGGAAGGCCCCGAGCGACGTCACCAGCAGGTGCCCCTGCCGGCCCGAAACCGCCCGGCACAGTGTGAATACCTTTGTGAACTGGGATCTCTCGGGCGCCTGGCCGCTCGTTGAGGCGTCTCGGTACCGATGGCACCAAGAGCGCCCGTTCGTAAGGCAATGTGTGTGGTCGTGGTGAGCATTCCGAGCCTGCGAGTCGAGGGACGCTACTTCGCTGACGGCTGTGTGGCCGTTGGCGGCGTGGACGAGGTCGGCCGGGGTGCCTGGGCCGGTCCTGTCAGCGTCGGCGTGGCCGTCGTCACGCCGGGATGCGGGCGCCGCATCCCCCGGGGGGTGCGCGACTCGAAGCAACTCAGCTGGGCCGAACGCGAATCGCTCTTCGCCCCTCTCTCGCGCGGTGTCGCCGATTGGGCGGTGGGCCATGCCAGCAACGAGGAGTGCGACGCCCTCGGGATGACGGCTGCACAGCGGCTAGCGGCACGCCGAGCGCTCGCACAACTGACCGTGGCGCCCGACATCTTGCTGCTCGACGGCAGCTTCGACTTCCTCCGCGACGGCGAGGAATGCCTGCCGGTACGCATGATCGTGAAAGGTGACGCGAGCTCGAAGGCGATCGCCGCAGCCTCCGTCCTGGCCAAGGTGACCCGGGACCGCATGATGGCGGTCGAAGCCGAGCACTACCCGTGGTACGGCTTCGAGTCGAATCGCGGCTATCCCGCTCCCTCCCACAAGATGGCGCTCGCGACCTGGGGGTGTACGCCGATACACCGCAGGAGCTGGGCGTTCGTCGATTCGATGTACTTCAAGCCCGGCAATGGCTGACACGAGCGGGACACCTTTCGAAGACGAGCTTCCCGCCATCCCGGTGGCACGTCGGCCCGCTGATCCCGGTGCAGTCCCCGGCCAACTTCCCGCTCCGGAAACCGAGGCGAGCAGGGCGTCCGTTCCGGGGGCGGTGTGGCCGGCGCTCCGCTCGGCGGCGGTGGGAGGCCAGGCGGAGCCGCGAGCTCCGGCGTCGACTGTTCACCTGCCGGCGGTAGAAAGGGGCACCGGGCCGATCCCCGGTTCGCCGGAGGAGGCGGCCATCATCCTTCGGGCGCTGGCGGAGACCTCCGGCTCGACGCCCAACCGCTGGGCCAAGCCAGGTCTCATCGCCGGTACGGCCCTCATCGTCATCGCGATGGTCGTCGGCCTCGTCATCGGCGCCGAGTACCTTCGTCACGTTGCCGGGTCGGGCTCGCCAGCGGCCAGCGGCGGCGGGACAGGTCCGGCACTCAATGTCACGGAGAGCAATCTGAAGGTTGCCCTGTCCACGGCGACGAGCTACCAGGCGTCCCACGGCGGGAGCCTGCAGGGACTCACGTCGGTCGTGTTCGCGGACGCGAATCCATCGCTCACGTTCGCGAGCGTGTCGGGAGCAGCCACCGAGGTCGCCATCGCCACGCCAGTGCCCGGCTCCCTCGTGCTCGCGAGCTTTCAATCGAGCCCTGCCGCCTGCCTAGGGGTCCTGATCGTCAGCTCCCGACAGGGCGCCCCGATCTTCGGCCAGGCCGCGGCCACTGCCGGTGTCGGGACGTACTACTTCGAGGCGCCCGCGCCCGCCGGCCTGTGCAATGCCATCACCGTGGCACCGCCGGCGACGTCCTACGTGTCGACTTCGGGCTTTCCTAGCGAGCCGCTTCGGTAGACGGCTCCGTTGTCGAGGAGACGGTGTCGGGCTCGTCGGACTTCCGCCACGGCCGCGCCACGGCGAGCCAGACCACGAGGGCCAACAGGACGACGCCGCAAAGGGTCCAGCCGAGGTCCGTCGTGCTCATACCGACGTACTTGAGACCGGACGCGAAGATGACGAACGTGATCGCCGGCCGGATGAGCTTGTCGGGCGCACGGCTCGAGAGAAACGCACCGACTACGGCCGCCGGCACGCTGCCGATGATGATCGAGGTCGTGAGCGAGAACTCAATGTGGCCGAAGGCGAGCGCCCCGAGGGCAGCGGCAGCCGTCAGCGGTACGGCCTGGGTGAGGTCCGTGCCGACGAGGCGCTTGGCTCCGATCATCGGGTAGAGGAACAGCAGCAGCACGATCATGAGCGACCCGGAGCCGACCGAGGTCATTCCGACGATGATGCCGCCGACCATGCCGATCAGAATCGTAGGGATCGGCTTGACGTCGAGCTGGTGGACCTCGCTCAACCGGTCCTCGCCTGAGCGGCGGTCGAGCACGTAGCGAAGCACCATGGCGGCGGCGCCGAGCAGGAGGGCCGCCCCGAGGGCGATCTCGATGTTCGTCTGCTGCACCTTGCCGAGGCCGAACAGATGGAGCAGGTAGGCACCGAGGAAGGCCATCGGGACCGAACCAATCACCATCCAGCCCACGAGCCGGAAGTTGACGGTCTTCTTCGTGATATGGATGGCGGCGGCGACCGGGCGCATGGCGACGGCGGCGACAAGGTCGCTCGAGATCGCGGACGACGGCTTCACGTTGAACAGCAGGATCAGCATCGGTGTCATGAGGGCACCGCCCCCGGCACCGGTGAGCCCGACGAGGAATCCCACGACGCCGCTGCCCAGCACGATGTACGGATCGATGTGCATTGTCCCTCTCGGCGACGAAAAATCGATGTAGGCAAGTAATGCTACTCATTTGATGGTATCGGGGGAGACTTCGCAGAGGGTCGTGTCCGCGCCGACGTGCGTCGTATCGTGTCCACCGATGCGTCCGCCTCCGATCCCCCGCGTTGCCCGTGAGGATCTTTCGCTTCGACGAGGAGCCGCGCCGCTCATCGGTGACGGCTGCCCATCTCGACCACGTCTTGCTGCGGGACCTGCTGCGAGCCGACCCGGAGGCCCGCCGACGCTACGCAGCGTTGAAGCGCGCCAATCTCGCCCGCGCCCGCGGCGACATCGACGTGTACGTCGCCGCCAAAGCAGCCTTCGTGGCGGAATTGCTCACTCGGGCCCGCCTCGAAGCGGGACTGCCTCCCGTCGCCTACTGGGAGCCCGAGCTCACTACCGAGTGACGGGAGGGTCCTTCGGGAGCCCGAGCACTCGCTCGCCGAGAATGTTGCGCATGACCTCGTCGGTTCCGCCGGCGACGCGCATGCCCGGGACCCCGAGGAGGAACTTCGACCATGCGAAGGTTCCCCATTCGCCCGTGTCGGCCGTGATCCGTGGCCCGAGGATGCGCGCAGCCAACTCGGCCGTGCGGCGCAGGTTCTGGGTGAGGGAGAGCTTCGCGATCGAGAGCTCCGGGCCCGGCAACTGGCCCGCCCGGATCTTTGCGAGCGCCCTGTCGTTGTTGTAGCGCGCAACCTGCAGGTTGATCCAGGCGTCGGCGATCCCCTGGCGTATGAGCGGATCGTCCGCCACCCCGACGTGCCGCGCCAAGGCGATGAGGCGCCGGAGCTCGGAGCTGCCGGAGGTTGAGCCACCGCCTCCACCGCCGATGGCGGCCCGCTCGTTCATGAGCGTCGTGAGCGCCACCGTCCATCCGTTGTTGACGTCGCCGAGCAGGTGGTCGGCGGGGATGCGGACGTCGGTGAAGAACACCTCGTTGAACGATGCCCCACCCGTCATCTGGCGAAGCGGCCGAACCTCCACGCCGGGGGCGTGCATGTTCACGATGAAGCCGGTGAGGCCTTTGTGCTTGGGTGCGTCAGGGTTGGTGCGGCAGAGGATCTCGCCGATCTCGGAGTAGTGGGCGCCCGACGTCCACACCTTCTGTCCGTTCACGACCCACTCGTCGCCGTCGCGCACGGCACGGGTCTGCAGGGAGGCGAGGTCGGAGCCGGCGGCGGGCTCGGAGAAGAGCTGGCAGGCGATGATGTCCCCGCGGTAGAGCGCACGGAGGTAGCGCTCTTTGGCCGATTCGGTGCCGTGAGCGAGGATGGTGGGCGCGATCATGCCGAGACCGATGCCGCGTGGCCCTTGGTTCGGCGTGGTGTAGCGGGACTCGATGGCGCTGTAGATCGCCTGGTACGACTTGGCAAGCTCGCGACCGCCGTAGCGCTTCGGGCCGGTGATCCATCCGAAGCCGGCGTCGAACACCTTCTGGGCCCAGGCCTTGGCTGCGGTCACCTCGCGGGCGTCCTCTTCCGGGGTCCGCTCCGCCAGCACGGCCACCTCGTCGGAGCCCTCGCCGTAGCCGGTGCGGGCGGGCGGTTTCAACGTGGCGTTAGCTGCGAGGAAGGACTCCGCATCCTCGCCGAACTGTTCCTCGGTCACGTCCGATATCTCCTGCACGCTGGTGTCGGCCACGACCGAACTGTAGTGGCGAGCGTCCGCTTCGGGGAGGGCCGCCGAGGGTAGGTTTTGCGGACCGGTACACGGAGGTCAACGGAGATGTCCGCAACGGACCCATGGAGAGCAGTTCTCGAGAGGATCGACGACGGCGCCCGGCTGATCGGCTTGGACGCCGACATCCACCGGATGCTCTCGGTGCCCACCCGCGTCCTCGAGGTCGGCGTCCCAGTGCGCATGGACAACGGCAAGGTGGAGGTCTTCCTCGGTTGGCGTGTGCACCATGACGTCAGCCGAGGGCCTGGCAAGGGAGGAATCCGTTTCCATCCGTCGGTGACCGTGAGCGAGGTCAAGGCACTGGCGGCCGAGATGACGCTCAAATGCGCTGTCGTGGAGATTCCGTTCGGCGGGGCCAAAGGTGGTGTGCAGGTCGATCCGCGGCTGCTGTCGGAGTACGAGCTCGAGCGGTTGACCCGGCGCTACACGATCGACGTGTCCTCGCTGCTCGGCCCGGACCGGGACGTACCCGCTCCCGACGTGAACACCGACGCCCGCGTCATGGCCTGGTTGATGGACACCATCTCGATGTTCCGTGGAGAGTCGGTCACCGGCATCGTGACGGGCAAGCCCGTCGCCGTCGGCGGGAGCCTCGGGCATGTCGGAGCGACCTCACAGGGCGTGCTCATCTGCTCGCGTGCGATCTTCCACGAGCTCGGAATGCCCATGGCCGGTGCACGCGCCGTCGTGCAGGGCCACGGCAAGGTGGGGGGGCCGTTGTGCTACCTCCTCTCGTCAGCCGGTATGCGGGTCGTGGCCGTGACCGACGCCGACGGGGGCGTGTACAACCCGGCCGGCCTCGACACCCTCGCGCTCGCCGACCACGTCGCACGGCGTGGCACCGTCGACGGCTTCGAGATGGCCGATGCCCTCGATCCCGCCAAGCTGTGGGAGGTCGAGTGCGAGCTGGCGGTGCCGGCCGCACTCGAGAACACGATCACCGCCGAGGTCGCCGAGAAGCTGGCGGCCAAGGTCGTCGTCGAGGCGGCCAACGGTCCAACCGTTCCCGATGCCGACCCGATCCTCGAGCGCCGCGGCATCGTCCTCGTACCGGACATCCTTGCCAACGCCGGCGGTGTCACCGCCTCCTACTTCGAGTGGGCGCAGAGCCGGCAGGGCTTCGCATGGGAGGAGCAGCTCGTCGCCGAGCGCCTGCGTCGCATCATGGAGACCGCCTTCGACGCGTGCTGGCAACGTTCGAAGGATCTGAAGGTGACGTTGCGACGGGCGTCGGTCGCCCTCGCCCTCGAGCGCGTCGGTGAGGCCATTCGCCTCCGTGGCCTGTTCCCGTGACCACGCGCCGGCGTTACCTGTCAGTCATGACGGAGTAGCCGGGTCACCGAGATGGGGAACGAGGCGGGGGCGGGTTTCTTCGGGCGCCATCTCAAGCTCGACCTGTCGCCGCTTCGCGAGTCGAGCGACCTGCGGAGCCTCTTCGCCGGTGGGGGGATCTCCTTCGCCGGCAGCATGCTGACCTACGTCGCCCTTCCGTACCAGGCCTATGAGCTCTCGCACTCCTCGCTCGTCGTCGGCCTGCTGAGCCTCGCCGAGCTCGTCCCGTTGCTCGTCACGGCGTTCGTCGGGGGCGCCTTGGCCGACTCGGTCGACCGCCGACGAATGGTGAGGCTCACCGAGGCCGGGATGTGCCTCGTCTCGGCTGTGCTCGTGCTGAACGCCCGCATCGCCCATCCGCACCTGTGGGTGCTGTTCGCCGTGTCGGTCGTGCTCACCGGGCTCGACGGCCTTCAGCGACCCTCGCTCGACGCAATGGTGCCCATGCTCGTGCGCCCCGATCAGCTGGCAGCGACGTCGTCGATCATGTCGTTGCGCAGCCAGCTCGGCATGATCGCAGCGCCGGCGCTCACGGGCGTGATCATCGCCGCCGGTGGGCTGACGCTCACCTACACCCTCGATGTCGCCAGTTTCCTCGTGTCGCTGGTGTTCCTCCTGCGCCTCGGCGCCATGCCGCCGCCGGGCGAATCGGACCTCTCACTGCGGGCCGTACGGATCGGACTTGCCTACGCCTGGCGCCGCAAGGACTTGCTCGGGACGTACCTCGTGGACATCAACGCCATGTTCTTCGGGATCCCGAACGCCTTGTTCCCGCAGATCGCCTCGCACTTCGGTGGCGCGTCGGCCCTGGGAGTCCTGTACGCCTCGCCCGCGCTGGGGGCTTTTCTCATCACGGCGACAAGCGGCTGGGTGTCCCATGTCCGGCGCTATGGGCGGATGATCTCGCTCGCGGCCGCGCTCTGGGGTGCCGGGATCGTGTTGCTGGGCTTCGCAGCGTCCCTGTGGATGGCGGCGCTCGGCCTCGTCATCGCCGGTGGCGGCGACATGATCAGCGGTCTCGGGAGGTCAACGGTCTGGAACCAGTCCATCCCCAATGAGCTGCGAGGCAGGCTGGCAGGCATCGAGATGCTGAGCTATTCGTCCGGCCCGACGCTCGGCAACGTCGAGGCCGGGATCCTCGAACGACTCGTCGGCTTGCGCAGCTCGATCGTCGCCGGCGGCGCCCTCTGCATCGCCGGAACGGTCATCCTCTCGCTCGTGCTGCCGGCGTTCTGGAACTACGACGCCCGTGAGGGGGAGAAGTACCGCACAGCTCCCGGTGAGCAGGCCGGCTGAGGATGCCGCCACCCGCGAACGTGAACGGGCGATACTGAGGGCTCGGCGGGGAGTTTCCCGGCCGGTGCCATCGGAAGGATCGGCTGATGCGGACACGGCGAGGTCTGAGCGTGATGTCGTGCGTCGCCATCGCCGTCATCCTCGGCGGGTGCTCCCTGTTCAAGACGACGGCTGCAACGACCTCCACCACGTCGACCACGACGACGACCACGACGACGACGACCACTTCGACGACGACCACGACGACGACCTCCACGACGACCACGACGACCGTCGCAGCGGATCTGACCTGTCCGCGGGCTGCCCTCACCGTGACCCCGGGAAAGAGCTCCGGGGCCGCCGGCACGATCGCCCTCGGCTTCGTCATCGCCAACACGTCGTCAGTCACCTGCAGATTGCACGGCTATCCGACGATCGCACTCGTCCCGGTCTCGGGGACGGTGCACGCCACCGTCACGCACCTCGGCTCGGCATCGGTCGTCAGCCTGGCCGCCGGCGGGGGGGCAGGCTTCGCTCTCGAGTACAACGACGAGGCGGTCGACGGCGAGACGAGCTGTCCGAAGATCCAGGCGGTTGCCGTGTCGTTGCCCGGTGTCACGGGGGTGCCCACGACCGTGACTGCTCACTTCTGCCCGTACGGCCAACCCGACCTGAGCGTCTCGGCCGTGTTGTCGCTGCCCAAGTACCACGCCCTCGTGGGCTGACCGGGAAGGATCGGCCGTGCCCGCAGCCGACGCCGTGCTCGTCGGTGGTTCCGTCTACACGCTCGACTCAGAACGGCCCTGGGCTGACGCGTGCGCCGTCGCCGGTGGCCGCATCCTCGGTGTCGGCTCCGAGGCTGAGATCCGTCTGCTCTGTGGTCCGGGGACCGACGTCATCGACGTCCACGGCGGGATGGTGGTGCCTGGGTTCCAAGACTCGCACGTCCACCCGCCCATGGGCGGTCTCGAGATGCTTCGCTGCAACCTCACCTCGGGCCGATCCCGAGGTGATTACCTGGAGATCATCGCCGCGTACGCCGCCGCCCATCCGGACGTCCAATGGATTCAGGGTGGCGGCTGGTCGATGCCGGCGTTTCCGAACGGGGTACCGACGGCCGCAGACCTCGATGCCGTCGTCGGCGATCGGCCGGCGTTTCTCCCCAACCGGGATCATCACAGCGCCTGGGTGAGCTCGCGGGCGTTGGAACTGGCGGGGATCAGCGCCGAGACGCCCGATCCCATCGACGGTCGGATCGAACGGGACGACTCCGGCCGTCCGACGGGTGCGCTGCACGAGGGCGCCATGGGCCTCGTGGAGCGGCTGCTGCCTCCTCTCGCCCCCGGCGACTACGTGGCCGGCCTGCTGGCGGCACAGGGGTATCTGCACTCGCTCGGGATCACCGCCTGGCAAGACGCCTGGGTGACTTCGAGTCCGGGTGAGAATTCCTTCGACGCCTACCTCGCACTGTCCGGAGACGGCCGGTTGACCGCTCGGGTCGTCGCCGCCCACTGGTGGCGGCGGGGGAGCGGGGCCGAGCAGGTGGAGGGTTTTGCAGCCTTGCGCGCCGCCGCCGCCGAGACGGACCGATTCCGGGCCTCCTCGGTGAAGATCATGCAGGACGGAGTATGCGAGACCTTCACAGCGGCTCTCCTCACGCCCTACCTCGACGTACACGGGCATGCAACGGACAACTGCGGCCTCTCCTTTGTCGATCCGGAGGCATTGAAGCAGCACCTCGTGGTACTCGACACGGAGGGATTCCAGGTCCACGTTCACGCCATCGGCGACCGAGCGGTCCGTGAGGCGCTCGACGCCATCGAAGCGGCCCGTGCCGCCAACGGCCCGAACGCCCTGCGCCACCACATCGCCCATCTGCAGGTCGTGCACCCGGACGACGTGGCGCGCTTCGCCCCCCTTGGCGTCGTGGCGAACTTCCAACCACTCTGGGCCTGTGCCGACGCCCAGATGGTCGAATTGACGATGCCGTACCTCGGGCCGGAGCGCTCGGCGCTGCAGTACCCGATCGGCTCGCTCGTCGCAGGTGGCGCTGCGGTCGCCTTCGGCAGCGCCTGGCCGGTGTCGAGTCCCGACCCAATCGCCGAGATGCACGTGGCGGTCAGGCGCCAGGCTCCTCCCGGTTCCCGCTTCGGGAGCGAGGGTCCGGTGGAGGGCACGTTCCTCCCGGACGAGCGCATCGGCCTCGCCGAGGCACTGCGGGCGTTCACGCTGGGCAGCGCCTACGTGAACCACCTGGAGGCCGACACCGGGTCCTTGCAGGTCGGCAAATTCGCCGACCTCGCCGTGATCGACCGCAACCTGTTCGAAGTCGACGAGCTCGACGGGGGTTTCGTGGACGGCAAGGTCACGCTCACGATGGTGGGCGGAGAGGTCGTCTACGAGCGCTCCGGTTCGTGAGCGAGCGGGCCGGCGGGCTGGCCCCGTGGGGTGCCGCCACCGCTGATCGTCGTGGCAGACTCGCGGCAAACGCCGTCAGGCGCAACGGGGCGCTTAGCTCAGGTGGTTAGAGCAGCTCGCTTACAACGAGCAGGTCGGGGGTTCGAGTCCCTCAGCGCCCACCAACCAAAAGGGGGCCAGGTAGTCAGGAGGCCGTACCGTGGCCGGAACTCGGACAAAGTCCTGGTCGAGTAGTTGATTGAAGTTCGAGTCCTTCAGGGCCCACTGAAGCTGAGGGGGAGAGAGGCAGACCAGGCCAGCAGGCCCAAACGGCAACGACAGGGCAGGCCAGAGGCCCAGAGGGAGACGAGGAACGGCCGGCGGCGGCGGGCGCCGGCAGGCGCCCAGCCAGCCAGCCGGCCCCAGCGGCAAGTTGAGGGGATGACGGGCGGTTTCCCT
>JBEKMC010000113.1:0-11188 GCA_050008715.1 Acidimicrobiales bacterium
CGACAGCACCGGCTCCGGCTCCGGCTCCAGCACCGGCGACGGCACCGGCGACCGTGACCAGGTCAGGACGGGACCACGGATGCGCAGCACGACGTCCGAGCCGTCGGCGAGCTGCAGGTCACCGAGCGTCCGCACGACGACTAGGCCCCCGAGCCCGCCAAAGGAGGAGGTCCCGGCCGCTTGCACGTACACGAGGCAGTCGTGACCGTGGAAGCTCGTGTGCACGACGCGACCGGTGACACCCGGCATCGCGACGGCCGAAGGCTGCAAGCGCTCGATCTCCAGCTGCTCGGGCCGAACGAGCACGGTGACGTCCCGGCCCGATCGGGCGACGGCCCCGTCGTCACCGGCTGCGGGCGCAGCGCTCCCGAGCGCCGTCTCCACCACGCCGCCGACCTCACGGCCCGGCAGCAGGTTCGCTGCCCCGACGAAGCGGGCCAGATCGGCGTCGATCGGCCGGGCGTACAGGTCGGCCGGGGCTGCGTATTGGGCGATGCGGCCGTCGCGGATCACGGCGACATAGTCCGCCACCGAGAGCGCCTCGTCCTGGTCGTGTGTCACGAGGACGGCCGTCGTGCCGGCGGCGGCGAGGATGTCGCGCACGTCCGACCGGACGCTCGAACGCAGCTGGGCGTCGAGCGAGGCGAACGGCTCGTCGAGCAGCACGGCCTGCGGCCGCACGGCCAGGGCGCGGGCGACGGCGACGCGCTGCTGCTGGCCACCGGAGAGCTGGTGCGGGTAGCGACGACCGAGCTCCGAGAGGCCGACGGCGTCGAGCAGCTCGCGCACGCGCTCGCCGTGCCGATCACGCCGGGCAAGGCCGAAGCCGACGTTCGCCTCCACGTTGAGATGAGGGAACAGGCTGCCTTCCTGCGAGACGTACCCGAGACGGCGGCGCTCGGCCGGGACGAACTCGCGCCCGCCGTCGACGACCGTGTCGCCGATCATGACGCTTCCGCCATCGGCCCGCTCGAGACCTGCGAGCACGCGTAGCAACGTCGTCTTGCCACTCCCGGACGGCCCGAGGATCGCCGTGAACGACCCGGCGGGCACCTCGAGGTCCAGGTCTGTCAGGACCGGGTTGGGCCCGAAGCTCTTGCACAGCCCCCGGGCGCCGAGACTGCCCGCCGTCATCGGGCCACCGCCTGCCGGGACGGCCTCCTGTCGAAGAAGCGGGCCAACACGTAGCTCGGGATGGCGGCGACTCCGATCATGACGAGGGCGAAAGGCGCCGCCTGACCGTAGGAGAGGTTCGTCTGGTACGCCCAGAACTGCGAGGCCAACGTCTGGGCGCCACCTGGGAGCAGGATCAACGTAGCGGTCAGCTCCGTTGCCGTGGCGAGAAACACGAGGCACGCAGCTGCCATCAACCCAGGACCCACGAGCGGCAGCGTCACCCGGCGGAGCACGGCAAAGCGGGTCTGCCCGAGCGAGCGTGCCGCCTCCTCGAGACCGACAGGGGCGTACGCGACCGATGCCCGCACGCCGACGAGCGCCAACGGGAAGAACATCACCGCGTAGGCGCCGATGAGCGGTGCCGTCGTGTCCGCCAGGCTGTTGCCGAGGTACCGCTCGATGAAGTAGCTGACAGCGAAGCCGATGACGACACCCGGGACGGCCATCACGATGTACGTGCTCCGTTCGAGCAGTCGCCCAGCCCAGTTCGGGTGGCGGGTGACGAGGAGTGCCACCGGGAGGGCCATCAGGGTGGAGATGGCGGCCGCCGCCGCGCTGTAGGCGGCCGTGTTGGCGGCGGCGTCGATGAGCGAGACCCCCTGAAAGGGCTGGGCGCCGCCTTCGAGCATCCAGTAGACGCTCGAGCCGACGGGCACGCCGAGCGCGAGGACGCTCAGCACGACGAAACCCAGCAACACTGGCACCTTCGCCCTGCCGAGCACGTGCCGTCGCCGTGCCCGCTGCGCCCCGGCGCCGCTGCGGGCGACGCGGGCCCTGCCGCGGGCAAAGCCCTCGCCGGCAAGGACGACGACGCTCAGCAGGACGACGACGAGTGACAGCGCGGCGGCCGCGTCCACGTTGAACGAGACGCTGAACTCCGTGAAGATCTCGGTCGTGAAGGTCTGGTACCCGACGATCTCGAAGGCGCCGTACTCGGCCAGGATGAGGAGCGTGACGAGCAGGCAGCCGCCGAGGATGGCACCTCGCGCCTGGCCGAGGGTCACGCGGACGAACGTCCGGACGGCGCCGACGCCGAGGCTGCGCGACACTTCCTCCTGACCGGGGTCGGCCGATCGGAAGCTTGCAGCCACGGGCAGGTACACGAGGGGGTACACGGCCAACGTCATCACGACGACGGCGCCCCGAAACCCCTCGATCCAGGTGCTCAACGACGCCCAGCCGAAGCTCACGACGAAGTCCGGGATGGCGAACGGCACGACGACGAGGACCGCCCAGATCCGCCGGCCGGGCAGATCCGTGCACTCGACACACCAAGCCGCCGCCGTCCCGATGACGGCACACAGCAACGTCACGACGACGGTGAGGCGCACGGTGTTCCACAGCAGCGTGGTGGTGAGGGACCGGAAGATCAAATGGGTGACGGTTCCGACGCCGGCGCCGCTCGCCTCGACGAGCAGCACGCCGAGCGGCGCCAGGAGGACGAGCGCCACGAGCAGGCCCGCCACGAGCAGCGCCCGCGGCCGCTGCGGTCGCCGAGCCGGTGCCACGGGAGCCGGCGTCAAAGGAGCCCCACTCGCTGCATGAGGTCCACAGCCGAGAGCCCGTCTCCGAGCTCTGCGACGGTGATCTCGTAGGGCCGGAGATCGGAGAAGGGAGTCTCCGGCTGCGCCGTCGTCACTCCGGACGCGATCGGGTACTCGAAGCTCGTGGAATGGGCGATGATCTCCTGGCCCTCCAGCGACGTGAGGAACTGGAGGAACTTCTGGGCGGCCGCTCGGTGCTTGCTCGAGGCCAGCACGGCCGCCCCGGAGACGTCGACGACGTAGCCGGGATCCTCGGGGGCGAAGTACGCGATCCTCGAGTGCAGGCTGGACGCCCCGATCTGTGCCCCGAGCCGGTACCAGTAGTACTGGTTGACGATGCCGAAGGCGACGGCGCCCCGGTTGACCTCGTCGGTGACCGCCTCGTTGTCGCTGTAGCTGTGCGACCCTCCGTTGGCCTTCACGCCCTGCAGCCATCTGAGCGCGGCCGCCTCGCCGTAGGCACGCTCGACCGAGGTGACGATCGGCTGGAAATCCGTTTCCCCAGGTGCGATCGCGAGCCGGCCCTTGTACTGCGGGTCGGCGAGCTCCAGCACATGGGTGGGCAACTGGCTCTTTCGGATGAGGCTCGGGTTGTAGACGAGGACGCTCACGCGGGCCGTCACGCCGACCCAGTCCCCGGCCGGCGAATTGAACCTGGCCGGCGTCCTGTCGAGGGTCGAGGCGTCGACGCGTGCCAGCAGGCCGAGGTCCCCGAGGTGCTCGAGGGGTTGCGAATTCTCGGTGAAGAGCACGTCGGCAGGCGAGTGCGATCCCTCGCCGGCGATCTCCTCGGCCAGGTAGTCCTCGTCATTGGACCGGATCTCGACGTTGACCCCGGTCGCCTTCTCGAACGCGCTCACGAGGGCGTCCGTGGTCTGCAGGTGCTGCCCGTTGTAGAGCACGAGCGTGTCGGCCCCACCACCGAGGGCTCCGCATGCGGTGAAGAGGCCGCTCAACACCACGCCGGTGGCGGCGAGAGCCAGGAGACGGCGCGCCGACGTCACGCGCACTGCCGGCTCCTCATCACTTCCTCACTCCGCGGGGATAGCTAATATCAGGTGAACCTTACCAGTGAGATCAAGCTGCCCTGAAAGACCCCTGACCTGCGTAAGATCGGCCCCGGCAGGGGGGCGCGCATGGGCGACGAGTTGCACCCGGCGGTAGACGGGTATCTGGAGACGATCGGGTGGCTCGCAGAGGAGGGCGGGCCCGTCATCTCCGCGGGCGTCGCCCGCCGGCTCGGCAAGTCCAAAGCGTCGGTCTCCGAGATGCTGGAGCGCCTTGTCGCCGGCGGCTACGTGGAGCGAGCCGATCGCCGCATCCTGCTGACCGAGGCGGGGAAGGAGAGGGCCCGGGGCGTCATCCGCCGGCACCGGCTGGCCGAGCGGCTGCTGGTCGATGTCGTCGGACTGCCCTGGCGCGACGTGCACGCCGAAGCTGGACGCTTTGCGCGGGTCATCTCCGACGACGTCGTCGAGCGGCTCGTAGATCTGCTCGGGGACCCCGCCACGTGCCCGCACGGCAACCCGATCCCCGGCAGTGCCAGCCCCCTGCCCGAGCCGGGCCGCCAGATCCGGCTGGCGGATGCCGCCCCGGGCCAGAACGTACGGCTGGCCCGAATCACACAGGAAGTCGAGCTCGACGGGGCGTCGCTCGGGTACTTGGACGAGGGGGGTTTCGTGCCGGGTGTGAAGGCCCGAGTTCTCGAGCGCGGACCCGACGGGACGCTCGTCGTCTCGGTCGGTGGCGACGTCCTCCCCCTCGGCCCGCGGTTGTGCGAGCGGCTGTTCGTCGTGATCGCCGACTGAGCTACCGCATGCGGTTCCGGATCGTGCCGATGCCGTCGATCGTGCTCTCGAGCACGTCGCCGGGCTGGAGGAATCGGGGCGGCTGGCGTACCCAGCCCACGCCGGCGGGAGTGCCGGTGAAGATCACGTCGCCCGGCAGCAACGTCACGACGGCCGACAGCTCCTCGATCAGGCGGGGCACGTTGAAGACCATGTCGGACGTCCGCCCGTCCTGCATGACTTCGCCGTTGAGCGTGCACCGCAGTGCCATGTCGTCGGGCTCGGTCAGCTCGTCGGGAGTGACGAGGAGCGGTCCCATCGGGCCGAAGCCGGGGAACGACTTCCCGAGGCAGAACTGGTTCCCGGCCTCCCGCTGGAGGATGCGCTCGGACAGATCCTGGCCGACGGTGACGCCGGCGATGTAGCTCCAGGCCTCCCAGTCGGCGACCTTATGGGCCGGCTTGCCCATGACGACGACGAGCTCGACCTCGTAGTCGACCGAGCCCTCCGGCAGCTCCACCTCGTGGAAACCTCCCACGATGCACGTCGGGAACTTCGTGAACGTGGCCACCCGATTCGGGAGCTGCATGCCGGTCTCGGTGGCGTGGTCGCGGTAATTGAGCCCGATGCCGAAGACCTGTCGAGGGAACGGCGCCGGCGAGAGCAGCTCCGATTCGGTCAGCTCGGTGTAGTCGAGGTCGTCCGGAACCCCGAGATGCTCGGCCCAGTGGAGGAACTCGTCCCAGCGGTCGTAGAGCGCCTGCGGATCGGCCGCAAACCGCCCCTCCGATCGGCGCTCGACGTCGACGCCGCCGTCTCCGGCGACGAGGACGGCACGTCCGGCGAGATTGGCTAGCCGCGTCAACGTGGCTCCTTCGGGTCTGTTGGCAGGTGTGCCCACGCTAGTGAACCGCCGCTTCGCGCCGCCGGCGGTCGATCGGCACAGATCCATTGGAAGGGTTACAATCCGGCGTCGAGAATCGCCTCGAAGCCTTTCGGTCTCGAGATGAGGGGGAGAAAGAGGGCGCCCGGTCGGGCGCCCTCTTTCGCGCCCTGGAGCGCCGATCAGCGTCAACCGCCGGCGATCACCCTCGGCCCGCGTCCCCACGACACGTACCGCCACGCCCAGTTGAGCAGCACGGAGGTGCGGTTGCGCACACCGACGAGGAAGACGATGTGCAGGCCCAGCCAGACGAGCCACGCCGGCGTGCCCCGCAGACGGATCCCGAACGGCAGCTCAGCCACTGCCGCCCGGCGGCCGATCGTCGCCATGGTCCCCTTGTCCCGGTAACGAAACGGCTCCGTCGGCTCCCCGGCCAGCAGGCGCCGGATCTGCACGCCGGCATGGCGCCCCTCCTGGATCGCCGGCTGCGCCAGCTGCGGCAGGACCGGCCCGACCGAGCTGCCACCGTCCCCGCCGCCACCGGCGGCCGCCATGTCGCCGATGGCGAAAATCTCGTCGAACCCGGGCACCCGAAGGTCGCCACCGACCTGGATCCGCCCGTGCACCTTCGGCAGATCCAGCGCGTCGGTGAGGCTGCACGGGCCGACGCCGGCTGCCCAGACGACCAGGCCGCATTCGATGGCATCGCCGGACCCCAGCACCGCCCGACCTGCCTGCACCTCCTTCACGCGCTCGCCGCACCGCACCTCCACGCCTCGCCGGCGCAGCTCGCCGAGCGCGTACGAGCCGAGCGTGGGATGAAAGGCGCCGAGCAGCCGGTCCTGCGTCTCGACGAGCACGATCCGGGACATCGACGGGTCGATCTCGGTGTAGTGGGTGGCGAACTCCATCTGGCGGAGCTCTGCCAATGCACCCGCCATCTCGACTCCGGTCGGTCCGCCCCCGACGATCACGACCGTGAGATCGCCGGAGCGGGCGCCGTGGGCGGCCGCCCGTTCCACACCGCCGGCGACGGCGTCGCGAACGGCCACAGCATCCTCCATCGTGTAGATCGCCTTGCTGTTCTCCTTTGCTCCCGGGACGCCGAAGTACGTCGTTCCCGCCCCGGCCGCGAGCACGAGGTAGTCGTACTCGAGCGGCGGCCCGTCGGCGAACGACACACGACGGGCGGCGAAGTCGACCCTCGTGACCAGATCCTGCCGGAACCGCAGGCTCGGGTGCTGGCGCGCGTAGGCGCGCACCGGATAGGCGATGTCGCCCGGGTTCAGCCCCGCCGTCGCCACCTGGTAGAGCAACGGCTGGAACGTGTTGTAGTTGTGCCGGTCGACGAGCACGATGTCGACCTCAGCGCTCGCCAGCGCCTCGCACACACCGAAGCCGCCAAAACCCGCTCCCACCACCACGACACGTCGACGATCCACGACCCCAGGTATACCGGCGCAAGGGGAACCCTTGACAGCCCTCCGCCATTCGTGTAATCGTTACCGGAACTTCATGTAATCGTTTAACCTGAGGTTCTATAAGGGGGAATCCGCCCGCCGAAAGGTGACCTGAGGGTCGTTTCTCGGGTGGGTGGGCCGCGCGCGAAGGAGGGGGGACAGCGCAGTGCACCATGGCAAGCACGTAGACGTGTGCCGTCCCCGGACGGGATCGGTCACGCCGTGACGGGGCCGGTGACGATCAAGGACGTGGCAGCCGCCGCCGGCGTCTCCACGGCGACGGTGAGCAGAGTTCTCACCGGCGACACCGCCATCAGCGCAGCCAGGAGAGCGGCCGTCCTCAGCACGGCGAGAAAGCTGCAGTACCGGCCGTCGGCCGCCGCTCGCCGGCTTCGGACGAAGTCGAGCTCGTTGCTCGGCGTCGTCGTGCAGAGCGTCGGGGACGGCTACGTCGGCGACGTCGTGCTCGGCATTCAAAGCCGCGCCCGCGATCTTGGCTTTCAACCGTTGTTCTTCGTCGCCGAAGGGCGCGCCAGCCTCGAGGCCGAGGCGCTCGAGGTGTTCCTGTCGGAACAAGTCCGCGAGCTCATCTCGGTGTCGCCGACGGGTCGCCCGTACCTCTTGCGCCAAGCAGTCGACAACGGTCTGCGCGTCAGCGTCATCAACTGGGACCTGGCCGTGCCCGCCCGGCTCTTCGACGATCTCGAGCGCGGGGCAGCCACCAGCATCCCCCGCTTCGGTGCGAACAACGTCGAGAAGTCCCTCTGCCACATCAAGTTCGACGACCTCGGCGCCGGCATGATCGCGACGGAGCATCTGCTGGAGCTCGGCCACCGCAAGCTCGCCCATCTGCGAGGCCCGAATGTCAGGTCGAGCCTGTTGCGCCTCGTCGGCTACCGCCGTGCCCTCGAGGCTGCCGACCTCTGGCCTCAAGCGGTGATCACCGCCGACAGCCCCGTCATGGCGAGCCGCGAGGCGGCATTCGCCGACTTCCTGCGTGAAGTCCAACCACCGCTCGGCGTCGTCGCCTACGACGACCTCTCGGCAGTAGCCGCCTTGCGGGCGGCACATTTCGCCGGATGGCGCGTGCCGGAGGACCTCTCCGTGGTCGGGATCGACGACATCCAGTTCGCCGCGTACACCAATCCGGGGCTCACGTCAGTGGCCCAACCCAAGCAGGAGCTGGGGGCACTCGCCGTCGACGCCCTCCTCAACACCTCCGGCGACACGGCACGTACCCGGATGCTCGACGGCCGGCTCGTCGTGCGGGAGTCAACTGCCCCGGCGCTGACCTCGCCGGTGGAACGGCGCCGCCCCAAGCCGCTGCGGATCGTGCGGGCGGCCGAGAGCGAGACGCAGGCGAGATGACGCTCGACATGCAGGTCCTCGATCACGAGGTGGAGTCGGAGCGGCCGCTCGGGATGCGGGCACAAGCGATCCGGCGCCTCCGGCGCGACCCGGTCTCGATCTTCGCGTTCTCCGTCCTCGTGTTCCTCGTGCTCTCGGCCATCATCGGGGCGCCGCTCGTCGCCCATCTGACCGGGCACTCACCGAACGCACAGTTCGCCAACGCCCTCGCCTCCGACGGCCAGCCCATCGGGATCATGCAGCGCGTCTACGCGGCTAACGGAGTGACCCACGACCCCCACGGCACGCTGTTCATCCTCGGGGCCGACTCGCTCGGGCGCGATCTCCTCGTCCGTGTGCTGTACGGAGCGCGCATCTCCCTCCTCGTCGCGACAGGAGCGACCGCCCTCGCGCTCATCATCGGGATCTCGCTCGGGCTCCTGGCCGGCTACCTCGGCGGATGGGTGGACGGCCTCGTCAACCGGCTGACCGAGACCGCCATGGCGTTCCCGAACCTGCTGCTCGCCGTCGGCATCGCCGTGGTGATCGGCCCGGGGGTGTTGAACGTCGTGGTCATCATCGCCTTGTTCACGTGGTATTACCCCTGCCGGATCGTGCGCAGCGCCACAGCGGCGACAAAGCAGATGACCTTCGTCGCCGCTGCCCGCACGATGGGGGCGCGGCCTCGCCGGATCCTCCTCGTGCACCTGCTGCCACAGGTCTGGGGGCCGCTCCTCGTCTACGCCACCTCCATCATCGCCAACAACATCTTGTTCGAAGCCGGTCTGTCATACCTCGGAGTCGGAGTTCCCGCCCCGACGGCGAGCTGGGGATCCATGCTGTCCGACGCTGTGCAGTCGTCCATGTACACCGTCGACCTGCCGCTGGCGCTCGTTCCCGGCCTTGCGCTCCTGATCACGATGCTGTCGTTCAACCTGCTCGGCGACGGCCTGCGCGATGCCCTCGACCCGAAGGCGGGCCGATGAGGCGATTGGTCGCCCGCCGGCTCATGGGCGCTGTGATCCAGCTCCTCGTCGTGACCGTGGCGGCGTGGTTGCTCTTCTACGTGATCGCCCGCTTCACGGGCGCCTCTCCCGCCCAGCGCATCGCCGGAAAGACGGCGAGCGCCGCCCAGATCGCCGTCGTGGCAAAGATCCTCGGCCTGAACAAGCCCTACTGGCAGCAGTACCTGATCTTCGTCGGGCACCTCCTCCACGGCAACTTCGGCTACTCGTACTTCCAGGACCGGAATGTATCGTCGATCCTCTGGCCGGCCACGCGGGCGACGGCATCGCTCGTGCTCGGTGCCGCCGTCGTCTGGATCGTCATCGCCGCGCCCATCGGTTCCTACGGGGGCTTCCGCCCGCGGTCGGTGGGCGACATCGTCGGTCGCGGCCTCGCCATCGTCGGGATGTCGATCCCGGTGTTCTGGCTGGCGCCGATGATGTCGTACTTCTTCGCATTCGAACCGACGCAAGGAAGGATCCTCGGGCTCCCGATCGTGCCGACCGGGACGACGCTGTTCCCGATCACGGGCTACGTCGATCTCGGTCAGAACCCGGCCGAATGGGCCTACCATCTCGTCCTCCCCTGGGTGACGCTCGCCATCGGCTTTGCCGCCGTCTACATCCGCTACATCCGCACGCTGACCGCCGAGCAGCTCGGCGAGGACTACACGCGGACCGCCAAGGCCAAGGGTGCCTCCACCGGGCGGATCCTCTTTCGCCACGTCGGCCGCAACGTCGCCCCGACGATGACGGTCCTGCTCGGTGCGGACGTCGCCACGGCATTGAGCGGCGTCTTCTTCGTCGAGACGGTGTTCAACATCCCGGGCCTCGGATGGACCGGCGTGTATGCCATCCAGAACCTCGACTACCCCGTCATCACGGGCGTCGTGATCGTGTGCGCCCTCATCGCCGTCCTCGCCAACACGATCGTCGACCTGCTGCACGGGGTCCTCGACCCGCGCCTTCGCCGGTTGGCGGCGCGATGACCGTCCGTGCCCGCAACTGCTCGAAAGAAACGTACCGACGAGGAAGGGGAGACCTGCTGTGAACACACGGAGTCAAGACGAAGGGAGCCACTCATGAGGCAACTACGCAGTCGGCATTGGAAGCGAGTCACGTGGAAGCGAGCCAGTGTCGTCGGCCTCGGCCTGGCGCTGGCGCTGTCCGCCTGCTCGAGCAGCAGTGCGAACGGTGGTGGGTCGACGACGAGCACGACGTCGCCGAGTCCGGGTACCGTCAGCGGCACGCTGACCGGCGCCATGGCCTCGGGAGCCATCGACACCCTCGACCCGAACCGGTGGTACTTCGCCGTCACGTGGGGTCTCGCCAATGCCATGTGCACCACGCTCATCCGGTACGCCGACGAGGCCGGCACGCCAGGCACGACACTCGTGCCCGGCACGGCGAACCTGCCGGTGATCAGCAGCAACGGCCTCGAGTACACCTACACGCTCCGTCCGGGCGCCCGGTTCTCGAACGGCCAGCCGATCACGCCGGCGGACATCAAGTACACGTACCTGCGGCTCATGGCCCCCGCCATCGACACCGGCACGGGGTACTACTTCACGAACGTGATCGGGGCGACGGCGTACCTCGCCGGGACGTCGAAGACGGTGGCCGGCATCACGACCACGACCAACTCGATCAGCTTCCACCTCAGCTCACCTGACGGAGCCTTCCTGTACAAGACGGCGCTGCCGACGACGTGCCCCGTACCGGTCGGTACGTCGATGAAAGCGCAGGACAACGGGACGATCGAGAAGACCTACGCGAGCGGCCCGTTCTACCTGCAGTCGTACTCCCCCGGCCGTCAGCTCGTGCTGGCGTTCAACAAGAACTACGACCAGTCCCTCGGTGATCGCGGCCACGTCGCCAAGATCTCGTTCACGATCGGCGTGCAGTCGACACAGGCCACCCTCGAGATCAAGGCCAACCAGCTCGACTTCAACACGTCGAACCTGGCGACGGCCGACATCCTCAACAT
>JBEKMC010000114.1:0-11113 GCA_050008715.1 Acidimicrobiales bacterium
TGACCGAGAGCGAGGAGATGGACCGCGTCGTGCCCGCCATCGAGGCGATCCGGAGCCGGTTCGACACGTGCATCTCGGTGGACACCTGGCGCGCATCGGTCGCTCGGGAGGCGTTCCAGGCGGGCGCAGTCGTGGGCAACGACATCAGCGGCTTTGCCGACGCAGGCTATCTGGCCGAAGCCGCCGCCGCCGGTGCCAGCGTCGTCGCCACCCACATCCGCTTGCAGCCTCGGGTGCCCGACCCGGAACCTCGGTACGCCGATCTCGTGGCGGATGTAGAGGGGTTTCTGCTCGATCGAGCGCGGCGTGCTGAGGCCGCCGGCATCGCCGTCGAAGCCGTGATGCTCGACGCCGGTCTCGACCTCGGCAAGACCGCCGAGCAGTCACTCGAGCTGCTGCGCGCCTCCGGGCGCCTGGCGGCGCTCGGCTATCCGGTGTTGCTGTCGGCGTCGAACAAGCGCTTCCTCGGCGATGTCCTCGGACTGGAGGTGACGGCGCGGGGCGATGCGTCCCTCGCGGCCGCCGCGCTCGGCATCGCCCGGGGTTGTCGCGTCGTCCGGGTGCACGACGTCGCCGCCACGGTCAAGGTACGTGACGTAGTCGAGGCGATCCTGTCCGCGCCCCGCGTCGAGTCGGAGGGCGGGCAGTGACGACGGCGTCGTACCTCATCACCGGCGACGACCCGAGTCTCGTGTCCGAGGCGCTCACCCAGGTCCTCGAGGCGCTCTGCGGCGATGATTTCGTGCCGATCGAGGAGCACGGGGCCGACGGTGAGGACCTCATCGACCTCGGCCCGGTCTTGGAAGCGCTGGCGACGCCGCCGTTCGTGGCCGACCGTCGCATCATCGTCGTGCGAGGTGCCGACCGGCTGGACGCGGCTCAGGGCTCGGCGCTGGCCGAACGCGTGAAGGAGCCGGTCGAATCGAACGTCCTCGTCCTCGTCGTGAGCGGGTCGGGCACGAAATCGGTACCCGTCGGGCTCTCGAGGGCAGTCAAGGCCCACGGCGAGGTGATCGACAGCTCGCCCGGCCAAGGCCGGCAGCGTTCGGACTGGGTCGGGCAACGCATCCGCCACGCGGCCGTACGCCTCGATGCCGAGGCCGCCCGGAAGCTGAGCGAGCACCTCGGCGAGGATGTCGCCCGCCTCCACTCGATCCTCGACATGCTCGAAGGTGCCTATGGGGAGGGAGGAAAGGTCGGTGCCGCCGAATTGGCGCCGTTCCTCGGCGACAGCGGCAGCGTGCCGCCGTGGGACTTGACCGACACGCTCGACAAGGGCAACACGGCTGAAGCTGTGAAGGCGTTGCATCGCATGATGGACGCCGGAGGCCGCCACCCGCTGCAGATCATGGCCAGCCTGCAACGGCACTACGGCGGCATGCTCCGCCTCGACGGCGCCGAGGTCCGATCAGCAGAGGAGGCCGCCTCCATGCTCAAGATGTCGCCGTACCCGGCAAAGAAAGTTCTCGAACAGGGCCGGCGCCTCGGGCACGACCGTATCGCCCGTGCGATCGACGTCATCGCCCAGGCGGACGCGGATCTGCGGGGGCGCCTCGGGTGGCCGGACACCCTCGTGATGGAAGTCCTCGTCGCCCGGCTCGCCCAGCTGGCACGCTCGCAGGCGGCCCCGCCGGCCCGGGCACGATGACGATCGCCGGCCCGGACCCCGGGGATCTCCTTGACCTTGCGCGGGCGGTGGCACTTGATGCCGGGCGTCTCCTGCTGGATCGTTTCTCCGCCGCAGGCCCCACGCAAGCTGTGACCGACAGTGTTCGTTCGAAGTCCAGCCGGACCGATCTCGTCACCGAGGCCGATCGTGCCAGCGAGCAGCTCATCATCAGGGAGTTGATCGAGGAGCGTCCGAACGATGCCATCCTCGCCGAGGAGGGCGGCTCGACATCCGGGACGAGCGGGCTGACGTGGGTTGTCGACCCGCTCGACGGGACCATCAACTTCGTCTACGGCTTTCCGGTCTTCGCCGTCTCCATCGCCTGCCGCTCGGATTCGGGCACGCTCGCCGGCGTCGTCCACGACCCTTCTCGCGACGAGACGTTCACCGCCACCGCCGGCGGCGGCGCCTTCCGCGACGGTGTGCGGCTCGCGCTCGGCCCGGGACCGGGGATCGACGAGGCGTTGATCGGGACGGGTTTCTCCTACCGCAGTGAGCGGCGGCGCTCGCAGGGACGCCTCATCGCCCACGTCCTTCCGCACGTCCGCGACGTCCGGCGGGCAGGCGCCGCCGCCATCGACTTGTGCTGGGTTGCGGCCGGCCGCCTGGATGGCTTCTACGAGGCCGGTCTCGCCCCGTGGGACCTCGCTGCAGGTTCGTTGGTCGTCACCGAGGCGGGCGGGACGGTCGAGGAGCTGCAAGGCCTCCTACCCGACGAGCCTGGCGTACGGACGCTCGTGGCGGCCGCCCCCGGCCTCCGAGGTCCGCTCGCCGAGCTGCTCCGGTCGGCTCCGTGATCCGGCCGCGCACAGCGGCCGACCTGGCTGCCTGCGTTGCCGCCCTGCGGCTCGTGCACGAGCAGGACGGTTACCCACACCGGTGGCCGGCGGATCCGGTCGACTGGCTGAGCACTCCCCGGCTGCGCCGTGCCTGGGTGGCGATCGCGGACCGCTCCGCCGGCGCCGGCGGCGGCTGCGGCTGCGGCTGCGACCCGCTCCGAGACGAAGTGGCCGGCCACGTGGCCCTCAACGTAGCCGGGGGCGACCGGTCGCTTGCCCTCCTCACGGAGGCGACGGGACTCTCGCCCGAGCGACTCGCTGTCGTGTCGCGGCTCTTCGTGGCCGTCGGGCATCGTCGCCGGGGCCTGGCGCAAGCGCTCTTGCGCCACGTCGTCGCCGACGCCCACCAAGAGCACCTCAGGCCGGTTCTCGATGTGGTCACTGCGGACAGGGGGGCGGTGGCGTTGTACGAACGCGAAGGGTGGCAGCGCATCGGGTCGGTCACCTTTCACACCCGCTACGGCGAGTCGCTTCCCGGCTACGTCTACGTCGGACCGCCGCCGCCACCGCCGTGCGCCGCGCCCGGGCTGCCACCGACCGGCCGGACGGGACGTGACGTGGTCGGGCTCGGCGGCGATGCCTGCCTCGGTCGGGAGTAGCGTCGCGGCGATGGAATTCGAAGTCGTCGTCGAGATCCCGAAGGGCCAACGAAACAAGTACGAGATGGATCACGAGACGGGGCGCATCTACCTCGACCGGATGCTGTTCACGTCGACTCGTTACCCGGCGGACTACGGCTTCGTGGATGGGACGCTCGGCCTGGACGGCGACCCCCTCGACGCGCTCGTGCTCGTGGAGGAGCCGACGTTTCCGGGATGCGTCATCCGCGCCCGGACGATCGGCATGTTCCGCATGACCGACGAAAAGGGTCCCGACGACAAAGTCATCGCCGTTCCTGCCGCCGACCCCAGGCAAGAGCATCTACAGGACTTGCGCCACCTTCCGGAGTTCGAGCGCCTCGAGATCCAGCACTTCTTCGAGGTCTACAAGGACCTCGAGCCCGGCAAGTCCGTCGAAGGCGCCACCTGGGTCGGCCGGGAAGCGGCCGAGCGCGAGATCAATGAGGCGCGCGAACGCGCTAGCCGCCTACATGAAGGTTGATGCCCCAGGTCGCCTGCATCGGCTTCACGAGGAACTGGGCGAGCAGATCCCAACCCGCTGGGTCGAGGTGGATCCCGTCGGTCGAGCGCACCGGCACTTCGGACCCATTGATCTTCTTGTACACCTCGAACTGCCCCTTCGGCCCGGCGAAGAGGTTCCATGAGCTGACGAAGGTGACCCCTTCGTGGAGCCTCGCCTGCGCTGCGTAGATCGCATTCACCTGTTTGACGAACACGTTCGTGATGTTGCCTCCACCCATCGGTGGCAAGCCGACCCAGATCACATGGGCGCCGGCAGCAGCGCACTCCTCCATGAGCTCGTCGACGCGGGCGGTGTACGCCTTCACCCAGCCACTCGAGAGCGGCCTGTAGACCTGACCACCGACGTTGAGGTTCTGGTCGTCGTTCGCGCCCATCATGATGATGACGGCGCCCGGCGAGTACTTGTTGAGGTACAGCTGGAGGTGGCCCGGCCAGTTGTAATAGCCCTGCTGCACGAGGCCCGTGTCCTCCACGCCCTCTTGCAACGCGTGAACGGACTTGTCGCCCTGGAACAGGTCACCTACCCCGAAACCCAAGTCCTCCCCGATCGAGTCCCCGATGTCCACGATCGTGAGCGGACTGGCGGGAGTCGGCTGCGGGATGGGAGGCAACGTGTCGCGCACCGGCTGTTTTGGCAGGACATGGCCATGGAGACCGTGTGGCAGGTAGCAGACACCGTTGGACAGCTCGGTTCCGGTGCAGGTCGGCGTGACCTGGGTCACCGGTGGGGGCAAACCCTGCAAGCTGCCTGGGCTGCCGTTGCGATTGAGCTCCGTGTCGCCCCAGTCGACGAGACCGGAGAGACCAAGGGCGTTCGCCAGGTCCGCAACGGGGTGCGTGATGTCCATGGCGACGCTGCGCCGCGTCCCGTCGGAGCCCGTCTGGGCGGCGTTGTAGAGCTGTTTGGCGTCCAGCAGGAACCAGATCGCGAAACAGAGCAGCCCGACGCCGATGATGCGGCCGGCCGAGGCCGAGCGGCCGCTCGAGCCGATCAGGCGCCGACCGGAGCTCGGCGTAGTCCTGACGGCGCCACGACCAGCGGCTCCGGCGCTGTGCGGTTGGCTGCCACCGTCCGAGCCCAGCCGACCACCTCCCACCGTTGCCAGCACTTTGGCGGCCGGTGCCGGCGCCGTGTCGGCGGACCGTGGAGAGCCGGAGGGCCTCGTGCCGGACGGCCTCGCGCGGGTGCCTGCGTTCGGGCCGGCGGCAGTCCGGGCCGGGCGCCGGGCGGATGACTGCCCAGCAGCCTCCCGGTCGGTCGCTCGGGCGGTGGCGGGCGTCGCAGCGGTCGGCGGATCGGTGGCTGGCTTCGCAGCGCCCGCTGGAGTGACGGGACTTGCCTGCACCCCCGGGCGGTCCCGAACCCGCTCCTCGGCCGCACGCGCGCGCGCCCGCGCTCGTGCCGCAGCCTGGGCGCGGTCGTCGTCGCCGCCACTGTCCGCCACGGGACGAGCTTGCGCGGCGCGCGGGCGGCGGGCGGACCTGGGTGGCACGCCGGCAGACGAGTCTGCGGGCGGATCCACCGGCGGAGGAGGCGGGGAGGCTGGGGTCATGTCGTAGGACCTTCGGAGACCGTCACATCAGAACTTGAAGTAGATGAATGGCGCGACGCCCGGGGGACCCATCGTAGTGATGGCCAGCAGGACGACGGCCAGCGTCACACCCTGGAACGCCGGGCGCAGCCTGCCGAAGATGTCCTGGATACGTGCGGACACACGCACCGGCACGTACTGGGTGCCGATCCCGACCACGATGGTCAAGATGACGGGGAAGGTCACGAGCGGCGACGGCAGGGCCCAACCCGACACGAGACGGTCGAGCATGGCGAAGGCGTTCGTGAACGACGTCGCCCGGAAGAACACCCAGCCGAGGCAGACATACTGGAACGTGGCGAATCGCTGCCATGCGACGGCGAGGGGGGCGTCGCTCTGCGCCGGGAGGCCGCGGGCGACCCTCCGCTGGCGCCGCCAGTGACCCGTGCACTGCCCGACGCCGTGCAACCCACCCCAGGCGACGAACGTCCAAGCCGCCCCGTGCCACAAGCCTCCGAGCAACATCGTGATCATGAGGTTGCGGTACATCGTCCAGCGGGGCCCCCTGTTGCCGCCGAGTGGGATGTACAGGTAGTCGCGCAGCCAGAGCGACAACGTGATGTGCCACCGCCGCCAGAAATCCTGCAGCGAGCGGGACATGTACGGGGAGTTGAAGTTCTCCGGGAAGCGATACCCGAGCAGCAGCGCGCACCCGATGGCGATGTCCGTGTACCCGCTGAAGTCGCAATAGATCTGGACGGCGTAACCCCAGATGGCGAAGAGCACTTCGGGCCCGGAATGCAGGCCGGGATTGTGGAACACCGGGTCCACGATCGACGAGGAGATGTAGCTCGACAGCACCACCTTCTTGAAGAGGCCGCCGAAGATGAGATAAGAGGCACGGGCGAGGTCGATGCGACGCGGGTCGCGCCGATCGGACCGGGCGATCTGCGGGAGCAGGTCGGAGCCGCGCACGATCGGTCCGGCGACGAGGTGAGGAAAGAAGCACACGAACGTCGCGACATCGAGCCACGGCGCCGGCTCGAGCTCGCGCCGGTAGATGTCGATGACGTAGGACAACCCCATGAAGGTGAAGAACGAGATGCCGACCGGCAGCATGACCAACATCGGCGAGGACAACGAGACGAGCCCGAGGTGCGCCAAGGCGTTGTTCACGCTGTTGTCGAGGAAGCCGTAGTACTTGAACCACCCGAGCAGCCCGAGCTCGACCACGAGCGTCGACCAGAGCCAATACCTGCGGGCGCGTTCGGTGGCCGCCTCGTGGATCAGCCGTCCTCCCGCGATCGTCGCCACTGTCGAGAACGCCAGCAGGAAGATGAAACGCCAGTCCCACCAGGCGTAGAACACGTAACTGGCGACGATGATGAAGGCCTTCCAGCGCCGCGGGAAGGGCGCGAGAAGCCAATTCAGGACGAAGACGATCCCGAAGAAGATCGCGAAGTCGATAGTTGGAAACAGCATGGATCCCCTAGGCGCCGATCACCGTGCGTGTCGACCGCCGCACCCTACCCATCCAGGCGGCGTTCGGCGCGGCGGCGCGCAGCGCAGCGGGAGGCATCACGGTTCTACTGACGACCAACCCGTCGCCCACCTTGCGCCGGATTTCCGCCGCCAACGGGGCCGATGGTCTAGGACTGGCGGCTCTTGATCGCCTCGATCAGCTTCGGGAGCACCTTCGACACGTCGCCGACGACGCCGAGGTCGGCGATCGAGAAGATCGGGGCGTCCTGGTCCTTGTTCACGGCGATGATGTTCTTGGCGCCTTTCATCCCGACCATGTGCTGCGTCGCCCCGGAGATGCCGGCGGCGATGTAGACCGTCGGCTTCACCGTCTTGCCCGTCTGGCCGACCTGGTGCGAATACGGCACCCAGCCGGCGTCCACGATGGCCCTCGAAGCGCCGGCGGCGCCGTGCAGGAGGCTGGCGAGCTCTTCGATCCAGGCGTAGTTCTCTGCCGCGCCGAGCCCGCGTCCACCCGATACGACGACGGGTGCGTCGTCGAGTTTCGGCCCGGTCTGGGCCTCGACGTGGCGGCCCCCGATCCTGGCACCGTCGGTTGCCCCGGTCTCGGGCAGCGATACGTGCACCACCTCGGGCGATGCGGCCCCGCTCGACGGCTCCGCCGGGAACGACTTCGCACGGATGATGTAGATGCCCGGACCATCGCCGGTGAAGCGAGCCTGCAGCACCTGGTTCCCACCGAAGATGGCGTGCTCGGTGATGAAGTGGTCGCCGTCTGCGGACAAGCCGACGATGTTCGTGAGCACAGGACGGTCGAGTCGAGCCGAGAGCCGGCCGGCGACATCGCGACAGTCGTAGGTCGTCGGCACGAAGATGGCGCCCGGGGCCGCACCGGCTGCGATCTGCTCCGCCATGGCGGCAGCGACGCGAGGACCCGGCAGCGAGTCGCCGATGTCGCCGGCGTCGTAGACCTTCGTCGCTCCGTACTCGCCGAGGACCGAGGCGGCCTCCGCTCCGCCCGTTCCCCACGTGAACGCCTCGACGGCACTCCCCCCGGCGAGGGAACGAGCTGCCGTCAGGAGCTCGAGAACAATGCCGAGCGGCTGACCTTCACTCTGCTCGGCTAGCACCCAGATGCTGTCCACGGTCTCCTCCTAGAGAACTTTGAGCTGCTCGAGGAAGGCCACGATGCGCTCGTGCGCCTCCCCCTCGTCCACGATGACTTCGCCCGCGCTGCGCGCCTCGGCCGCCTGCACTGACACGATCTCCTGCCGAGCGCCGCCAAATCCGACGGCCGACTCCTCGACGCCGAGGCTCGACACGGTGTGCTCGGCGACGGGCTTGGAGCGAGCCGCCATGATCCCCTTGAACGACGGGTATCGAGGCTCCACGACGCCGGCCGTGACGGTCACGACAGCCGGCAAGGGCGAGGTGACCTCGTCGTAGCCGGTCTCCGTCTGGCGCTGGATCTTGACCGTGCCTTCGCTGACCTCCACGTGCTTGGCGAACGTGACCGACGGCCATCCGAGCAGCTCGGCAAGCTGCACAGGTGTCGTGCCCGTGTAGCCGTCGGTCGACTCGGTGGCGGCGAGCACCAGCTCGGGCATCGGGTCGAGGGTGCGCACGGCGGCGGCGAGGATCTTTGCGGTGCCGAGTCCGTCCGTGCCCTTGAGCAATGGGTCGCTCACGAGCACGGCGCTGGCGGCTCCCATGGCGAGGGCCGTGCGAAGGCCGCTCGTCTCGTTGTTCGGTGCCATTGATATGAGCACGACGTCGCCGCCACCGCTCGCCTCCACGAGCTGCAGGGCCATCTCGACTCCGTAGGAATCCGAGTCGTCGAGAACGAGTTTGCCCTCCCGGACGAGGGCATGCGTGCCCGGGTCGAGCGTCTGCGGCTCGACGGGGTCGGGGATCTGTTTCACACAGACTGCGACGTTCATGGACCTGATTGTTCCCGAACTCGCCCCCTCCTGACCAACTGAGCCGCAGCCTCCCGAGAAATATCCTGGTCAGAGCACCGGCAGCACGCGCCGGGCTGCTCGGACATCGTTGGTGATCACGGCGTCGACACCGAGGCCGGCAAGCTCCGCCACTCGGGCGGGCTCGTCGACGGTCCACACGCGGACGGCGAGCCCGTCGTCGTGGGCACGACTCACGAACGCCCCGTCGACGAGCAGATCGAACGGGTGGAGACCGTCGAGCTGCAGAGAGGCCAAGGGCTCTTCTTGCCACGGCGGGTCTTGCCACGGCGGGTCTTGCCACGGCGGGTCTTGCCACGGCGGGTCTTGCCACGGCCGGTCTTGCGACGGCCGGTCTTGCGACGGCGGGTCTTGCGACGGCCGGTCTTGCGACGGCCGGCGCGGGTCGCTCGCCGCTCGCCCGCCGCGGGCGCCGACAGGGCCGAAGAGCCAGCCGAGGGCCAGCTCGGGGCAGACCTCCCGGACGGCCTCGAGAGCGGTCGTGGAGAAGGAGGACATGACGATGCCGGCCGAGCGTGCGGCCGCCCTGCAGACGGCGGCGGACTCCTTCGCGCAGCGTTCCATCGGATCGTGTGACGTGCCCCAGAGCTCGCTCTTCACCTCGACGTTCACGGCGAGGCCCGCATCCACACAGGCGCCGAGCGCTTCTTCCAATGTGGGGACCCACGCCGGCAGGTCACGGTATCGGCACTGCGAGACCGGACCAAGGCCGGTGATCTCGATGTCGTGGTGGATCACGAGGCGCCCATCGGCTGTCCGGCGTACGTCGAGCTCGACACCGTCGGCACCCAGCTCTCCGGCCAGCCGAAACGCCGCCAGTGTGTTCTCGCGAACGACCGAGCTGGTCGAGCCGCGATGCGCGTAGACCGACGTCATTAGGATGGTACCTCCGCGAGCTGGAGACTTTCCGTGTGCTCGTGAACACATGCTTGCAGTGCCGACAGATTCGACCTATTCTTAGCAGCGCAGTTCCACTCGTCCCCGCAGCCCTTCCTCCTGCTTGTCGAACTAGCCGGTGGTGAGCGGTAGGGTTTGTGACTGTTTTCACGAAGCAGCCGGCGAGTGGACACCGGGCTTGGAACGAAGGAGGCGACCTTGGCTCTTACCTGGACCCGCTCTATCGAGTGGGATTCCGACGATTGGCGAACCAGCGCAGCATGCAGGGACACAGATCCCGATTTGTTCTTTCCGATCGGCACCACGGGCCAGGCGATCGACCAGATCGAGGCTGCGAGGGCTGTGTGCATCGAATGCGACGTGAGAGACGCCTGCCTGGAGTTCGCCCTGGCGACGAACCAGGAGTCGGGGGTATGGGGAGGTACGTCGGAAGAAGAGCGCCGCAAGCTACGCAAAGCCTGGCTGGCGGCCCGCCGGAGGCGCAGCGCCTGACAACGGGCGCGGGCGGCCGAATTCTTTTCCGTCGCCGTCAGGGTTGATCCGCGCAGGCCGCAACTACCTGTGAGGGCACATCTCCACCGACCGCACCTGAGCGGAGGTCGGCGCAGAATGTGCCGAGGCTGACGAGCCAGCTACCCGAGGGCGCGAGCACGGCCTGGCCGGCGTACAGGACGCCGCCGTCCGGGCGGTAGACGACGTCGGCGACCGAGGCGGACACGAACGACACCTGCTGGACGACGACGCCGGCGCCGGCGCCGCTGCTCTCGGCACCGTCCGATGACGTCGAGGGACCCGACACGGTCGACCGTGTCGTCGACGAGGTCTCCGAAGAGGCAGCACTGAGCCGGTCACCGCCGTTCACCGCCGCCAGGTTGGCAGCGAACCCGAGCAGCGGGTTGGCAGAGTCCGCTTGCTCGAAGGCCGCGATGATCGACCCGGCGGCAAGCTCCGGATCCGCCGGCTGGCTGGAGGAGGCGGAGGATGGTTGGCCCGCCAAGCTCACGGGCACGCAACCGGACCCGGTTCCCACCGTCGTCGACTCCCCCACCGCCTTCGGGCCCGAGCCCAACAGGAAGCCGAGTGAGGAGTCCCCGGCGGCGGCCTCGGCGACGGCGCTCATGGCGCCGGCGGCCGTGTCCGGGCCGGACATCGGCCCCGCGACGACGGCAATGCCGTCAGAGGGCGCCACCGTCACAGGCGTCCCTCCGACGTTCTCAGCCGCGACCCGCTGGACGCCGGATCCGACGGCCGCAGTCACCCACCACTCCTGTCCGCCGGCGGCAACCTGCAGGACGCCGGAGGAGAGAACCTCTAGACCATCAGTGGTGAGCATGGGGAGCTGGGCGACCGACGTTCCGCCACCGAACGATCCGCCATGGCCGACCGTAGTCGTGACGATCTCTCCAATCGCGCAGACCGAGCCGGTGCTCCACTCGCTCGTGATCGCCACCGGCGCCGAGAACCGCTGCACCGTCGCCACGACGCTGACGCCACTCGGGAGCTCACGGCTGATGACGGTGAGCTGGCGTGCCGACCCTGTCCCGTGGCCGGGAGGGCGCGAGCCGGTGGGGTG
>JBEKMC010000115.1:0-11109 GCA_050008715.1 Acidimicrobiales bacterium
CGTCGCTCTCGCTCACGAAGACACTCGTCGGTGAGCTGGCCGCCGGCAAGAACGCCACGTACACCATCGCCGTCGGTGACACCGGCCCCTCTGATGCCGCCGGGCCGATCACGGTCACCGACGCCCTCCCGACGGGCCTCACCTACGTCTCGTCTTCCTCGGCCGACGGGTTCACATGCTCGGCAAGCGGCCAGGACGTCACGTGCGCGACCGCCAGCGACGTCGGCCTCCCGAACGGACAGACGATCTCACTCGATCTCGTCGTTGCGGTCGCCTCGAACGTCGCCGGCTCGGTCACGAACTCGGCCACGGCCACGACTCCGACGCTCGACTCGTCAGGCATCCCGGCGACGGCGACCGGCTCGACGACCAATCCGGTGACGGCCGTGACGTCGCTCTCGCTCACGAAGACACTCGTGGGCGGGCTGGCGGCCGGCAAGAACGCCAGGTACGCCATCGCCGTGAGTGACCACGGCCCCGCCGATGCCGCTGGACCGATCACCGTGACCGACTCGCTCCCGTCGGGTCTGAGCTACGTCTCGTCGTCCTCCAGCGACGGCTTCACGTGCTCGGCAAGCGGCCAGGACGTCACATGCGCGACCGCGAATGGTGTCGGCCTCCCGAACGGCCAGACGATCTCGCTCGATCTCACGGTGGCTGTGGCGTCGAAGGTCACCGGCCTCGTCACGAACTCGGCCACGGCAACGACGCCGACGCTCGACTCGTCCGGCAACCCGGCGACGGCGACCGGCTCCACGACCGGCGTCGTGACAACGGTGACGTCGCTCTCGCTCACGAAGACACTCGTCGGTGAGCTCACCGCCGGAACGAACGCCACGTACGCCATCGCCGTCAGTGATCACGGTCCCTCTGATGCAGCTGGGCCGATCACTGTCACCGACGGCCTGCCGACGGGCCTGACCTACGAGTCGTCCTCCTCACCCGACGGCTTTACGTGCTCCGCCAACGGGCAAGTCGTGACCTGCGCGACCCCGAACGACGTCGGGTTGCCGGACGGCGACACGATCTCGCTCGATCTCGTCGTGGCGGTGGCGTCGAACGTCACCGGCTCGGTCACGAACTCCGCCACGGCGACGACGCCGACGCTCGACTCGTCGGGCAACCCGGCGACGGCAACCGGTTCGACGGCCAAGCCCGTCCACACCACAGCCGAACTTTCGGTGCACAAGTCGTTGGACGGCACCGCACTCGTCGTCGGACGGCACGCCACCTACAAGATCGAGGTGACCGACCGCGGGCCGTCGGACGCAGCCGGCCCGATCGTCGTGACCGATCCACTGCCGACGGGCCTGACGTTCGTCTCCTCGGCCTCGACGGACGGCTTCCGTTGTTCGGCGCAGGGTCAAACGGTGACTTGCACGAGCGCGGGCGCTGCCGGGATCCCACTCGGCGAGACCGTCTCGCTGACCTTGACGGTGGAGGTGACGCCGGCGGTCACGTCCGACAAGCTCACGAATACGGCGACGGCCAAGTCAGCCACTTTTGGCGGCTCGAACACTCCGGCCCGTGGATCGGTCACCAATCGGGTGGCGGGCGGCACGGTCGTTCCACCCGCCCACACGGGCGAGCCATGGGCGTCGCCCTTGTGGTGGCTGGCCACGGGGGCGGCAGCCGTCGCTGGTCTCGGGCTCCTCTGGGTGCCAACCCGCCGGCGCCGCCGCCGAGGCCAGCTGACGGGATAGCGCTCAGGCGTCGCCGGCCGCCAACGCGTCGACGCGCGAACGTACTGCCTCTCGTCGTGGCCACCGAAAATTGTAGGGTGTCACCGGAGGACGATCCGCTGTGACGAACCAGCTCGGCAACATTGAGCACGTGGTGGTGCTGATGCTCGAGAACCGTTCCTTCGACCACATGCTGGGTGGCCTCTACTCAGGCGCAGGCAACGTCTCTCCGAGCGGTCAGAGCTTCGACGGCCTCACGGGGCACGAGTCCAACGTGGATGGATCTGGCAACGTCGTGCCGCTATCCCAGATCACGCCGGCGACGCCGAACGCCTACTACATGCCCGGCGCCGACCCCGGCGAGGGCTACGTGGCCACCAACCTCCAACTGTTCGGCTCGCAGGCAGCCCCGGTGCCGCCGGTCGCCACGAATGGGGGTTTCGTGACGAACTTCGCCGCGACGCTCACCTGGGAAACCACCTCCCCCGGCTGGTCGGTCGTCGCCGGCACGACCGCCGACGACATCATGGGGGCTTTCACGCCGGCGACGCTCCCGGTGCTGTCGGGCCTGGCCCGGGGATTCGCCGTGTGCGATCAGTGGTTCGCGTCGGCGCCGACGGAGACGATGCCGAACCGGGCGTTCGTGGCTGCGGCCACGAGCCAGGGGCATCTCGACGACAAGACGAAGAGCTTCACGTGTCCGAGCATCTTCGGGGCCTTGACACAGCAACAAGTGAGCTGGTCGATCTACGGCTACGACAGCGACCCGCTCACCCGGCTCAACTTCGCGGACACCACGGCGGCGCCCGATGCCAACTTCGGTGTCTTCAGCGGGTTCCAAGCGGCAGCCGAAGCGGGGACGCTGCCGTCGTACACGTTCCTCGAACCGTCGTGGTCGTCGTCAGGGAACAGCCAGCACCCGAATTACGACGTGGCGCTCGGGGAGCAATTCATCCTGGCCGTCTACCAGGCGGTCAGATCGAGCCCTGCGTGGAACAGCACGTTGCTCGTCATCACCTACGACGAGCACGGCGGTTGCTACGACCACGTTGCGCCACCCTCCGGCGCGACGCCGCCCGACAACTCGGTCGGCGAGTTCGGCTTCGACTTCTCCCGATTCGGCGTCCGGGTCCCTGCGGTCCTCGTGTCGCCGTGGATCGAAGCCGGCACGGTCTATCGTGCTCCGGCCGGCGGCCCACCGCTCGATCACACCTCGATCCTGAAGACCGTGGAATTGCGGTTCGGCATCGCACCGCTGACCGCACGCGACGCTGCCGCGCCGGACCTCGGAGGTGCCCTGACCGCCCCGCAGCCGCGCACTGACGACCCCCTCGCAGGCGTCGTCGCGCCGACGTCGAGCACGCCCAATCCGTCGGTGGGTCTGCCATCTCATCTCCAGGAGATCCATGCCGACCTCGCGGCGGCGCTCCCCGTGCCGGGGACGAGCGGGAGCCAGGAACCAACGCCGCCGTTGCGAACCGACGGCGATTACCGCCGTTTCATCGATTCGCGGACCGCAGCTTGGAAGGCCACCCGCACGACCGCCGGCTGAGGGCGGCGCGATGAGTTCGGGTGCTGCTCGGCGTCCTACCTTTGACCGAGTCACCGAGCAAGGAGCGAGATGTCCAGCAGAGAGACCGTTGCGGGCCACCTCACCGAGGAAGGGCTCGAGCGATTCGCCGAAGTGGCCGGTGCCCACGTCGGCGACGACAAGGTGCCCGGCCTCGTCGCCCTCGTGGCATGTGGTGACGAGGTCCACGTCGAGGCCCTGGGTTCACTCAGCATCGGAGGACCACCCGTGCGGCGCGACTCGTTGTACCGGATCGCCTCCACGACGAAACCCATCACCGGCGCCGCCACACTCGTCCTAGCCGGCGAGGGTCTCTTCAGCCTCGACGAGCCGGTCGGCCGGCTGCTGCCGGAGATGGCGGAGCTACGCGTCCTGCGCGACATGAGCGGCCCGTTGGACGACACCGTGCCTGCCGCTCGTCCCGTCACCGTTCGAGACCTCCTGACGTTCACTCATGGGTTTGGCGCCTGCCTGGACATGTTCATGGCCGAGGAACCCTGGCCGATCGTGACCGCGGCGGCAGACGGGCATCTCGCCACGCTCGGTCCGCCGGATCCAGCAGAGCAGCCGGATCCCGACACCTGGATCGCCACGCTCGGTTCGCTTCCGCTGATGGCGCAGCCAGGCGAGAAGTGGCTCTACAACACGGGCGCCCAGGTGCTCGGCGTCCTGGGATCGCGTGCGGCCGGCGTGCCACTCGACGTCGTGCTGCGAACGCGCATCTTCGAGCCGCTCGGCATGAGGCAGACCGCCTTCTACGCGACCGACGTCTCGCGCCTGGCGACGTCGTACGTCCCGACCGTCGATGGTCTGCAAGTCTGGGACGAGCCGGACGGGCGATGGAGTCGGGCCCCCGTCTTTGGCGATGCAGCGGCCGGATTGGTGTCGACGGTCGACGACCTCTTGGCTTTCGCCCGTATGTTGCTCCGTGACGGCGGTCCAGTGCTGACGCCCGACGCTGCCGGTGCGATGACCCGGGACCAGCTGACACCGGAGCAGCGGTCGCCGGATATGGCTGCCTTCCTCGGCGACCGCAGCTGGGCGTACTGCCAGTCGGTCACCGTCACCGGCGAGCGGGCGGGCTCATTCGGCTGGGATGGGGGACTGGGTACGTCGTGGCACGTCGACCCGGTGCGCGACCTCACGGTGATCGTCCTCACGCAGCGGCAGTTCGAGACCGCTCAGCCTCCGCAGGTCCATGTCGACCTGCAGACGGCGGCGTACGCAGCCCTGGCCTAGCCACGGTCGAGGCGGGGGCGGCCGGGAGGGATTCGTCGAGTGGGCGATGAATTCTGCTCGGGTACTCCGTCGTACTCGTGATGACAGACACCGCAGTCAAAGCCCATTCGGTACGATCTGAAGCCGTGACGCTGCGTGAGAGCTGTCTGGGCGAGAGCCCTCTGGGTGAGAGCCGTCTGGGTGAGTCCGACCTGGAGCCGTACCGTCGGGAGCTCACCGGGTATTGCTACCGGATGCTGGGGTCGGGTTTCGAGGCGGAGGACGCCGTGCAGGAGGCCATGCTGCGGGCGTGGCGCAACGCTGACAGCTTCGAAGGCCGCTCGAGTGTCAGATCCTGGCTCTACCGCATCGCCACGAACGTATGCATCGACATGCAGCGCCAGGTGCAGCGTCGTGCCCGCCCGATGGAGATGGGCCCTTCCTCGCCGCCGCAGGAGTCGCGGCTCGGGTCGATGTTGCCGGAGGCGACATGGGTGACTCCGGTGCCGGACGCTCGTGTGGCGCCCGAAGGAGCCGATCCGGCCGAGATCGCCCAGTACCGCGAGTCGATCCGATTGGCGTTCGTCACTGCGCTGCAGCATCTGCCGAGCCGCCAGCGAGCGGCCCTGATCCTGTGCGATGTGCTCAGTTGGCCGGCGGCAGAGACGGCCGAGCTGTTGGAGACGACCGTGCCGGCTGTGAACAGCGCCTTGCAGCGCGCACGTGGCACGCTCCGTGACCGCGAGCCCAGCGCGCCGCCTGAGGCGCTCGACGCGGCCGATCGCGCCCTCCTCGACCGTTATGTGGAGGCGTTCGAGCGGTATGACATCGAACGCCTCGTGAGCTTGCTGCGGGAGGACGCCGTGCAGTCCATGCCGCCGTTCGCGATGTGGCTGCAGGGTGCGGCCGACATCGGTCGGTGGATGGTCCAGCCGGGACCGAGCGGCTGCCGTGGCTCGCGCCTGCTGCCGACGTCGGCGAACGGTTGTCCCGCCTTCGGCCAGTACCGGCGGGATGCCTCGGGCTCGTACACGCCCTGGGCGATCCAGGTGCTCGAGCTCTCAGGGGGCAAGATCGCCTCGATGTCCTTCTTCTTGCATCCCCTCGACCCTGAGCGGCTCTTCCCCAGCTTCGGCCTGCCCCTGCGTCTCGAGGCATAGGCCAGCGAGATCGAGGAGCTCCCTCATGCGGGGAGAGAGATCCTCGAGCAGGACGTCGCCTCCGAGGCGGCGTGCCAGCAGGGTCAGGCGGGCGACAGTGTCCACCGCTGCGAGGCTGCCGGCGCCTGGCCCTTCGAGCACCCGGGAGGCCAGCTCTCTGCCGTCGACGTCCACGACCGAGACTCGGCACCAGCGCTCTACGGCTGCCATCACAAGGTGGACGGCCACCGAGGAGGGATCTCATCGGGCCGGCCCCTCGTGCCCACTTCGGCTAGTGGTTGGCGCTGGCGAGCTGTCGGCGGAAACGGCCAGCCAAGACCTCACTCCCGCCACCGGGCGTCGCCGTCGCACCGATGAATTCGGCACGTGGGACCCGTCGGATGGTTGACTGATCTCTTCGACCCAAAGGAGCGCACCGATGACTACTCGTGACAAAGCCCCGATCGGATCGCCGTGTTGGACGGATCTGTGGACCTCCGACGTCGAAGGCAGCGCTCGGTTCTACTGCGAGCTGTTCGGATGGGAGGCCCAGGAGCCGAGTCCCGAGTTCGGGGGCTACTTCATGTTCACCCGCAACGGCGCCCCGGTTGCCGGCGGGATGGGCGACATGGGCGACATGAAGGCCGACAACTCGTGGAAGGTCTACCTGACGAGCGACGACGTCGCGAAGACGCTCGAGCTGGCGGAGGCGGGCGGTGCCCAGATCATCAGTCCGGCCATGGCGGTCGCCGACCTCGGGACCCAGGCGGTGCTGATCGATCCGACCGGTGCGACCATCGGGACGTGGCAGCCCGGGACCTTTCATGGATTCAGCGCGCTGGACGAGCCCGGCGCTCCCTGCTGGTTCGAGCTGTTCACACGTGACTACGCCGGCGCCGTCGCCTTCTACCAGGCAGCGTTCCATTGGGACACGCGGGTCGTCGGTGACACCGACGAGTTCCGCTACACCGTCATGCGCAATCCCGAAGGTGAGGGCGAGCTGGCGGGGATCATGGACGCCTCGACCTTCTTGGCGGCGGACGCTCCCGCCCATTGGTCGGTCTACTGGGAGGTCGAGGACGCCGTCGCCGCGGTGGCCAAGGCCAAAGGTCTCGGAGGCTCCGTCGTTGCCGAGGCGCAGGACACCCCATACGGGCAGATCGCTACGGTGACCGACCCGGCCGGCGCTGTCTTCAGGGTCCGCACGGCCCCCAAGTAACGCTCGGCGCCCCCAAGTAACGCTCGGCGGATCGCTCGGCCCGCCGCCACCGGACTCGTGCCGGCCCGGCGTCGGCCGGCGAACAGGGCTCAGCCGGCGGCGAGGGCCGCGCCGGTGGCGAGGGCCGCGCCGGCTCCCGGCACCAGTGGCTCCTCCCCGAGCAGGGACAACACCTCGCTCGCCGTTGCCGTCGCCGCTGAGACGACGCGCAGTCCGAGCTCGTTCTCGGTTCCGGCGATGGCGTCGAGCGATGGCATCTGTACGCAGGCCGAGAGCACGATGGCATCGGCGCCGTCGCGTTGCAGCCGGCGGGCGTGGTCGATGAGCGCCGCCGGATCCAGGCGGCCGACGGCGACGTTGTCGGCGACTTCGAGACTCACAGAGTCGATGACCTCGATGCCGTAGGCGGCGAGATAGTCGACGACGACTCTGGTCAAAGGTCTCATGTACGGCGCGACGATGGCGACCTTCGAGGCTCCGAGGCGTTGCAGCGTCCGCACGAGCGCCCCGGCGCTGCTCGTCAGGGGTGCCGCACAGCCGGAGGCACGAAGGCTCGCCGTCAACCGGGCTTCGGCCGCCTCGTGGGCTCCCGCGCCCGCGGCCATGATGGCGATCAGGCAGGCGTATGCCACGACGTCGACACGGGCGTCGGCGATCTCGCCGGCGCAGCGGTCAGCTTGGTCGACCATCCGCCGAAGCGACTCGGCGTCGACCTGATGAAGGACCGCCCGGCTCGAGTGGAAGGTGAACCCGCGAGCAGCGGCCGAGTGGCGCGCCATCAGGGCGGGGAGCTCCGTCTCCATCGTCACGTTGGAGCTCGGCACGATCAGCCCCACTCGGTAGGGCTGCCCGGTCTGGCCGTTCAATGGAGGCTCACAGCCCGTCGAGGGTGGCGAGCGCCTGCGCCAGCAGCGGCCCGGCGAGAAGGCGAGCCTCGGGGATGCGGATGCGATCTGCCATGTACTGGTGTTTCGCACGAGCCTGGCCGGCGTCGCACTCCCCGGAGAGAACCCAGCTCCGGACTACGTCTTGAAGTGTTTCGAGGAAGGACAACGAATCGCCGGCCTGCACGAGGTCGGCTCCGTCGAGGCCGCCGAATTCGTGCAGCGTGATGAGCCGCTGAAGCTCGGAGAGGGCGACTTCCTCCCCCGGGGCGCCCTGTCCGTGCAGCCACACCCCGACGACCTCGGCTGACCGTGATGCGTGCGCGTAGAGGTAGTGGGGATCGTCCCAGCGACATGTTCTCTTGTTGAGACTCGGGCCGTTCGGGAACATCCGCTCGATGTCGTGGGTCAGCACGGCAAGTCGGACCTCGAGGGACGCGTTCGGATCGAGGTGCAGGACCCAGTCGCGCGCCCGCACGAGGTGCCACGACTGGCCGTACGGAGCGATCCAGTCGCTCGCTCGCTGCTCGATCTCCGTGCTCATCGGCAGACGGGGCGCCGTGTCGATCACACTCGTGGTCACCGTTGACCTCCCTCTGTAGTCACTGGGTCTCCTCGAGCTTTGAAAGAAACGATCCGATCTCACCGACTGTCTGCTCCAGGTTGTCCCACGGGATCATGTGGCCGGCGTGTGCGACAGAGACGAGATCTGCACGCGGATTCACCTCGTGCAGATGCGCCGCGTCGTCGGATGTGACGACCGGGCTCTCGTCGCCGTAGAGAAGGAGGGCAGGCGGCTCGACTTCCTGCCACACCGGCTCGAACGCCTCGAGGTGGAACCAGGAATAGCTCTCGACGACGGCGAGCTCGTCACAGGATCCGAGCCACTCGCCCCGCTGCGCCACCTGCTCATCGCTCCAGGTCGGATAGTGCGCTCGGGCGTCGGCCACGCCTCGCCCCTCACGGGCCCCGTGGATCCCGTCGAGGAAGCGATCGACTCCCATCGGATAGGGCCGCCGGCCCGGCCCTGACATGGGCGGGTCGATGGCCACGACGCCCGCCGAGCAGCCGGGAACCCGCGCTCTCGCCGAGGCGACGACGCGTGCCCCGAGCGAGTGGCCGACGAGCAGCGGCTGCTCTGCCCAGAGCTGCAGGTGGTCGATGAGGGCGAGCACGTCTTCGGCGTAGTCGCCGGCGCGGTGTTGCCCGGATGGTGCCCGCTCCGACAGCCCCCGGCCCCTCATGTCGAGCACGATCACGTCGCCCACCCCCGCCATTCGGGCGAACGCCGATCCCGCGAAAGAGAAGGCGCCAGCGGGGGTCGTGATGCCCGGGACGACGACGATCGGACGGCGACCACCCGCGGCGGGCGGCGAAGCGCGGCCACCTTCGTCGGCACGGTGACGGATGGCGTGTAGCCGCAGAGCCCCGCTCCGGAAGAAGACGGACTCGCCGTGACGTGTCGTCATTGTGCGGTGGCGACCTCTGCCACCGCCGGCACCTCGGTGACCTCGAGGTCAGCTGCCGCCGTGTGCCGCGGGTCCCACACGAGCGTGGCCACGATGTAGACGACGCCGCCGGCGACCGCTGCCATCAGCCACGACAGGTCGACGCCGTTCACCGAGCTTTCGAGGGGGCCGATGAACAGAGTGGTGGATGAGAACATGAGCCCGAAGGTCACGCCGACCGCCCAGGCCACAAGGGCGCGGACGTTGATACCGCCGCTGAACCAGTAGCGGCCGCGGGCGCCGGGCATCGCGAACGCGTGCAGGTCCGCAGTGGCGTAGTTGCCGTGACTCATGACGTAGTTGATTCCGGCGATGACCATCCAGGGTGTGGCCGTGACGATCATGATCGTCACGAACGATGTGAGGTTCGTGACGAAGTTCGAAGCGATGACGAGGGCGTAGGTCAGCCCGAAGGCGACGCCGGACAGGCCGCTCGTAATCTGCCATCTTCGCACGCGATAGAAGAAGGGCCACGAGCCGATATCGAGGGCTGCGTTGTACAGCGACATGCCGGCGCTGGCGATATTCGACGCGAGCCCGAGGATGAGCAGCATCGGGAGGAGGAACCACGTCGGCGCCGCCGTCGTGATGCTGCCCACGAAGTTGAAGGCGCTGCCCGGCAGTCCCGGAAACGCCGTCGAAGCGAACGCCGCCGCCACCATCGCTGCCCAACACCCGAGGAAGATTCCGACGAAGCCGTAGCCGCCCACGACTTTCGGGGAAGTGCTGGCGGGAATGTAGCGGCCGTAGTCGCCCACGAACGGCCCCCACGAGATCGGGAGGGCGGCGACGGTGGTCACCGACAAGAAGAACGTCGGCCAGAAGGTCCCGAGGTAGTACTGCCCGTGCCCGCCGGAGATGGCGTGGAACTTTCCGGCGAACACGATGAAGACCATGATGCCCACGACGATCGACAGCCCTGTGATGACACGCACGCTGCGCTCGAGTGTGCGGTGGCCGAGGACGGCCGAGACGCAGGTCACGATGATCACCGCCGCCATCGCGATCGAAAGGGCCCCGTTGCCGGTCGGCGTGCCCCACCACCTGTTGAACGTGGCGATGACTGCTTCGCCTGCGGTGTAGACGAGCAGCACGACAAAACCGAGGGCGATGAACCATGTGATCCCCGAGCCGACGAGGCGGCCCCGGACACCGAAGGCCGCCCCGGAGGAGACCTGGGTGTTCGTGCCCGTCTTCGGGCTGATCGGAGTGACCGCCAGGAACACGAGCGAGCCCACGACCGACCCGATGGTGATCGCCGCGAACGATGCCCACCAGCCGAGCCCGAAGGCGATCGGAAGCGCTCCGAAGAGCATGTTGCCGTAGCCGAACTGCGGGCCGAAGAAGATGGTGAAGAGCTCGTGCGGTTTTGACTTACGTTCGACGTGCGGAATCATGTCGATCCCACGCGTCTCGATCCGCCCGAAGCTGTCCTTCGCCTCTCCTGCGCGCACTGCGGCGCCGGCCTCCAGATTCTTCACATGCCCCTCCTCATGGTCGTCATTTCATTCCGTGCGTTGATCGTCCTGGCACTCGTTTGCTCAGTTCCGCGGCTGCATCTCCGTGACCAGGATCTGGCCCCTGTCGATGATCTGGCGGTCGTCGAGGAACAGCGAGTAGCCGTGCAACGGGATGTCGAGGTGGCACGGCGATGCGTTCGTCCCGCCGAGCTCCTGATTCGGTCCCGTCGCGAACAGGACGTTCCCGTAGAAGGAGCGCCCTTCTTGGCCGATGCCGCGAGTGTCCATCACTGGCCCGGACCAGAGTGCCTTCTCGTTGAGGCCCCACCCGATGTGGCTGATCGCATAACCGTCAGGGTCTTGGAACTGGTCCATGTAGTCGCGCATGAGGTCGGCGTCGAGCTCACCGGACAGGTCGACGATCCGGCC
>JBEKMC010000116.1:0-14555 GCA_050008715.1 Acidimicrobiales bacterium
GATGGCGTCGGGATCCCGACTCGTGTGCCCGGCGCCAGCCTCGACGGCCTTCTGCACGGCCACGCGCAGCTCCTCGGCGACGTCCTCGTGCCCCGGCTCGGACAGGAACCCTCGGCTGACGATCTCCGGAGCGCCCACGAGCTCCCCGCTCTTGCGATCGACGGTCACGACGACGACGACGACACCCTCCTCGGCGAGCACGCGACGGTCCCGCAGCACGCCGACGCCGACGTCGCCGGCGAGGCCGTCGACGAACACGTAGCTCGACGAGACCTCCCCGTCGTAGTCGATCCCCTCGTCGGTGAGGGCGATGACATCGCCGTCCTCGCACACGAGCACCTCGCCGGCGGCGACGCCCATCTCGATGGCGAGGCGGGAGTGGCGCAGCAGCATGCGGTACTCGCCGTGCACAGGCACGAACGACTTCGGCTTGGCGATCGAAAGCATGGTCGCCAGCTCGCCCTGGCGGGCGTGCCCGCTCTCGTGCACGTGGGCGACGGAGCCGTGCACGACGTCGGCGCCTTTGCGGGCGAGCCCGTCCATCACCTTGGCGACGGCCCATTCGTTGCCCGGGATGGCGTGCGAGCTGAGCACGACGACGTCGCCCTCGGTCACCTCCAGCCAGCGGCTCTCACCCTCGGCCATGAGCGAGAGGGCGGACATCGGCTCGCCCTGGGAGCCGGTCGAGATGATGCACAGATGCCCGGGATCGACGTCGGCGATCTTCTCGATCTCGACAAAGGCGCTGTCGGGCACGTGCAGCAAGCCGAGCTCACGGGCGACTCCGACGTTCTTCAGCATCGAGCGGCCGAGGAGGGCGATGCGGCGCCCGCTTCCGACGGCGGCGTCCGCCACCTGCTGGATGCGGTGGATGTGACTGGCAAAACACGCCACGATGATGCGCGACTGCCGATTCCCCATGAAGATCGTCCGGAGCGAGGCACCCACGCTCGACTCGCTCCCGGTGTACCCGGGTTCCTCGGCGTTCGTGGAGTCGGCGAGGAGCAGCCGGATGCCGTCGGTGGAGGCGATCTGGCCGATCCGTGCCAGATCCGTCCGCCGGCCGTCGACCGGGTTCAAGTCGAGCTTGAAGTCGCCCGTGTGCAGGATGACGCCCTGGGCGGTGTGGAACGCCAGAGCGAAGCCGAACGGCACCGAGTGCGTGACGGGGATGAACTCGACGTCGAAGGGGCCGATCGTGCGCCGCTCGCCGTCGGCCACCGGGATGAACGTCGTCGAGGAGGAGAGGTTCGCCTCGTCGAGGCGGTTGCGGGCGATCCCGAGGGTGAACGGCGAACCGTAGATCGGCACCGGCACCTGTCGCAGGAAGTATGCCAGCGCACCCACGTGGTCCTCGTGCCCGTGGGTGAGCACGACGCCGTCGACGTCGGCGGCCCGCTCGAACAACCATCCGAAGTCGGGCAGCACGAGATCGACGCCCGGCATCTCGGGATTCGGGAACATGACACCGCAGTCGAGGACGACGAGGCGCCCGCCCTGCTCGACCACCGCACAGTTCCGGCCGATCTCGCCGAGACCGCCGAGAAACGACACCCGCACGCGATCAGCCACGCGACGCCCGCCACTCCTCGAGATCGGTGAGCACGGCTTCCGCCCGTTCGTCCAACCACTCAGGCGCCGGCCCATGCGGCAGGCGGCACTGGCCTGCCGGCAGTCCCATGGCCCGAAGGATCGCCTTGGCCGGCATCGGGTTCGGCGCCTCGTCGCTCGACTGGAAGGTCACCGCCTCGATCGTGTCGGCGTTCAGCTGGCGGGCTCGCTCGACATCGCCGTCGAGGAAGCTGGCGATCATCTCGGCGATCTCGAGACCCACCCAATGGGCGGCGACGCTGATGACTCCGACGGCCCCGACCGCCAACAGCGGGAGGGTGAGGACGTCGTCGCCGCTGTAGCACTCGAAACCCGCCGGCGCTTCCGCCAACAACCTCGCCGTCCCCGGCACGTCCCCTGCGGCGTCCTTCACCGCGACGACGTTCGGGACCTCGCGAGCGAGCCGCAACATCGTCTCGGTGGCAATCTTGCGGCCCGTACGGACGGGGATGTCGTAGAGCACCACCGGCAAGGACGTCGCCTCCGCCACGGCCGTGAAGTGACGCGTGAGCCCGGTCTGGGAGGGTCGGTTGTAATACGGCGTGACGGCGAGGATGCCGGCGACGCCAGCAGCTTCAGCCGCCTTCGTGAGCTCGACGGAGTGAGCCGTGTCGTTCGTCGTCGAGCCGGCGATGACGGGGATCGTGAGGGATTCGACGAGTGCCCGGAGGAGGTCCGCGCGCTCGGAGTCCGAGAGCACCGGCGCCTCTCCGGTCGTACCCGTGGCGACGATCCCGTCCGACCCGCTCTCGGCGAGGTGCTTGGCAAGGCCGACCGCCCCGTCGAGATCGAGCGCCCCGGACTCGTCGAACGGTGTGACCATGGCAGTCAGCACGGCGCCGAACCGACCCGGAGTGCGCTTGGTCATCGCAACGAAACTACCAGCCTGCCGCCTCAACCGACCGGCGAGCGACCCTCCGCCGTCGTCGTAGGGCTCCCGGCGAACGCCTGGGCGATGCTCATCCAGGCTCTTGCGGTGACGCCTTCGACCTGAAGCGATGTGGCGGCGAGATGGCGGCGCTGCGTGACCACGAGGCAGAACTCCTCCGCTGCCCCCTTCACGACGTCGCCGGCGTCGGCCGGGCCCCAGGACCACTCCTCGAGGTGCGGCCCGACGAGCTCCACCCTGACGGGAACCTGCGGGGCCTCGAGGCCGCGCACGGCGAAGCTGAAGGCGTACGTGCGCACGCCGAGATCGGCGACATGCTGTAGCCGGCTCGTGGCCCGGCGCCACACGCCGATGGCGTCGGCGACGTCCTGCCCGTGCGCCCACGTCTCCATCAGCCGGGCGGTGGCGGCCGAGGCGAGGGTCATGTCCGGCCCGAACCACGGGACGCGGCGACGCGGATCGTCGGCGCCGAGCGCCGGCACGAGCCTCCCACGAGCCTCCTGGAACCACTCGAGCAGCGTGCCGGCTGCGCGTTGTTCGTGGCGTTCCGTCGCCAGTTTCGCAATGTCGCCGCCGCCCGCGAGCGCCATGTCGCGCACGACCCGGAACTCCATCGGATCGGCCATGGCCAGCATGAGCACCTCGTCGACGTAGGCGAGGTGAGCCAGCTGGTCCGCCACGGCCCAGCCCTCCGCCGGGGTCGGCCGCTGCAGGAGCGTGGGGTCGCTCGCCAGCGGCGCCTCGAGCATCGCCACGAGCTCTGCGCTCTCGGCGGCGAGGTCGGCGACGAGCCGTGTGAAGTCGACAGGCATCATCCCAACCTATTCGCCGGCCCAACCTATTCGCCGGCCCAACCTATTCGCCGAGCGCGTCAGGTCACCCGAAGCGAACCCGGTACCACGTCGTGCCGGAGTTGTCGGTCATCATCATGTCGTCGAGCTTGTAGATCCACGTCCCGGTTCCCCGGAGGACGTAACCCAACTTGGCCGTCGTGAACGCGAGATCGCCGAAGCCGAGGCCACCGTCGCGGAACGAGACGGAATCGACCCACACGTGCCCACCGTCGGTCGAGCGGTACAGGAAGCTCCCGCCGGACGAGGACGCCAACACGAGCGTGCGGCCAGACGGCGTGGTCGCGAGCGTCCCGGCGATCCCGTTCTCCGGCGCGGCTCCCGCCACCTTGCCGTGCCCGTCCTGAGTGATGACGATCTCCTTCGTCGACTGCCCCGTCGCGCCATCGCCCCAGCAGACCGTGTAGAGCGTGGTGCTGTTCGGGGCGACGATCGATGACAGCGAGAAGTTCTTCAGGCCGGAGCAGGGGTCCGGGAAGAGCTTCCAACCGTGGACATCGGCCAGGTTCTCGGTCGCATACATCTGCGAAGGCCCGAAGACCACGAATCCGACGCTGCCGTGCACCACAAGCTGAGACGTCCGGAGCACCCCATCGGGACGCAGGACGACATCACGGCGTCCACATAGCCGTCGGAGGCCGCCAGCTGCTTGACACCACCGCCGATGTCAACCTTCTGCCAGGTCCGGGCGCCGTCGTGGGTGACGTAGAGATCCGGGCCGAACGCCCAGCCGTCGAGGGGGTCAGCAAAGCGAACCTCGCTCACCGCGGTCCCGTAGCGGCCCGGAGGTGCCCCCAAGCTCACCCACTTGGTTCCCCCGTCAGTCGTGCGCAGGATCGCGACACATCGGTGGCTCGGGCACTTCGTGATGACGCCGAGCACGTAACCGGTGGCGGCCGAGACGAAGGTGGCGGATCGCGGCACGAAACCTGCCGGCACAGCTCCGCCGGGCGGCAGCGCCGGCGGCGCGCGGTGGCCCGTGGCGGACGCCGACGTGAGCCTGGCGCCGACGAGGGTGGCGCCGCCGGCCGGTGGCGTGCGTGCCCCCGACGCCCTCCCGGCTGCCGTGCTGGCGGTGCTGCATGCCGCCAGGCTCACGGCGAGAACTGCGGCGGCCGTGAGGCCCCGACGGCGGCGAGCCTTCCAGTTCGCGATCACGGGCGCGGGACCGTCCAACCCGAGGGCTGAACGCTGGGAGCGGGGTTTGGTCACACCAGATAGACGCCGGAACCGGCCCCGTCCTTGCCGGCACGTGCCGGCGACCTACGCCGAGCGTCAGGCGACCTCGTTCAGCCGCCCGGTCTTCACGTCGTAGATGAAACCCCGGATCGAGTCCTTCTTCGGGATGAACGGGCTCGCCTCGATCCGCGCGATCGATTGGCGCACGTCAGCCTCGAGATCGTCGAAGGCCTCTGCCGCCCATTCCGGCTTGATACCGACTTCGTCCTCGATCTGGCGCTTGAAGTCGTCGTCGGTGAAGGTCAGCATGCCGCAGTCGGTGTGGTGGATGAGGATGATCTCCTCGGTGCCGAGAAGGCGCTGAGAGATCGCCAAGGAGCGGATCTGGTCCGCCGTGACGACACCGCCGGCGTTGCGGATGATGTGCGCCTCGCCCTCCTTCAGCCCGAGAGCTGCATACGGGCTCAGGCGGGCGTCCATGCAGGCCACGATTGCCACCCGCTTGGCGGGAGGAAGCGGAAGCTCGCTCTTGTCGAAGTTGGCCGCGTAGGCATCGTTGTTGGAGAGGAGTTCATCGGTGGCGCTCATGTGGGTCCTCCACGGGCTGTCGGCAACGGACTTATCTCGATAGAAATAGTGTCACAGTCTCTTCCGCCTGTCGACACCCTCCTGACATTCCCCGGGCACGATCGATCCAACCTCGTGCCGAGAGCGACCGCACTGACGGGTGTCCGGTCGTCCCACGCACAAGGTTCGATACGACAATATTTCGACGGATCGAACCTTGGACCGAGAGCGACCGCACCTACCCCCCTCCGGTCGTTTCACGCACGCGAAACCCACGCCGGCCACCGCCAACGCACGCCGCCGGCCGCCTCAGGCAGTCTTGAGCTCCCCTTCGGCGAGCTGGAAGGCGGCGTACTCCTCTTCGCTGTCCGACAGGTTCTCCCACTGGATGGCGCCCAGCTCGGTGAACTTCATGCGGAGCCAGCCGTCGCCGGCGTCGAGCAAGCCGAGCTTCTTCAGGTTCGGGACGATCTTCGAGAAGAGCATCGCCTGGAACATCGCACGGTCCGGAGCCGCCAGCGTGAGCGGCAGGACGTCACGGGGCGGGATCCCCATCCGGTCCCAGATCTCCTGCTGGAGGAAACGATCTCGCATCCTCACAGCAGCCTCGAACGCGAACTCCTGCCGCTCTCGGATCTCCGGACCGGAGAGCTCGGTGTAGTAGTCCTGCAACGCCAGTACACCGAAGGCGACGTGCCGGGCCTCGTCGGACATCACGTAGCGAAGGAGTTGCTTGAGCAGCGGCTCGGTCGTCATGGCGTGCATGAACCCGAAGGCGGCTAAGGCGAGGCCTTCTACCATGATCTGCATGCCGAGGAACGTCATGTCCCAGCGGCTGTCGGCGATGATGTCGTCGAGCAACAGCTTCAAGTGGGCGTTGATCGGATAGTGCCCGGAGAGCTTCTCGTCGAGGTACTTGGCGAACACCTCGACGTGACGTGCCTCGTCCATGACCTGGGTCGCCCCGTAGTACTTCGCATCGATCCAAGGGACTGACTCGACGACCTTGGCCGTGCACACGAGGGCGCCCTGCTCGCCGTGCATGAACTGCGACAGCGTCCAGTTCTGGCTCTCGATCGCCAGCTGGTCCCACTCCTTCTCGCCCCAGTGCTCGAAGGCCGTGCCCTTGATGTCGACGTAGGTGTGCAGCGGCGGCCCCATCAGCAGCTTCTGCTCCTCGACGAGCTTCGCCTGGTCGACGTCGGTGTCCCAGGGGAGGTCCGTCTGGGCGTTCCACATCGACGTCTTCGCCTTCTCGTAGAGGCGGTTGAGCTTCGGGCGCGAGCCCTTGTCGTAGTCCCACGTGAAGATCGTGTCGTAGTTGGAACGGACCGCGTGCAGGACCTCGTCGACATCGGTGTTCGAGACGGCGAGAATCGCCTCGATGTCGTCGACGTCCTCCCGGCCGATCATGTGCTCGGTCGTCGATTCCATGGCTCGTGCTCCCTCGATGTCAGAGACGGTCACGCGAACATGACCGATGGTTGTTGGTTTGTCGGTTCGCGGTCTGCCGAACTTGAAGCCGCCGTCAACACCCCGATGCCGGGCATGACGAACGTGCGGACGAGCCATCGGGCCTGCTCGGGCGACAGCGGCTCGGGATGGAACGAGAACGGCTCGTCCGCCGAGCCCGCAGGGATCCCGCACGAGTCGTCGAGGGAGCCGGCCGGGCACGCGACGTACGAGAGCACGAGACGGGTCACCCACTCACCCACGCGGCGAGCGTCCTCCGGGCCGAGCAGGCCGGCGAGGTACGGGGCGAAGAAACCCGAGGCGATCTCGAGCACCCGGTCGAACTTGGCGAACGACAGCTGAGGCAGCACGAGTTCCGGTTCGTGCGCCAGCAAGAAACCCAACGCCCGATGCCGCACCAGCCCCTCCGCCGCTCCCGTCATGGCAACGACGATCCGCTCCTCGAAGTCGTCGATGCCGTCGAGGCGTGATGCGAGGCCGGCGAAGTACGCCCGAGTCTCTGCGGCCACCATGGACGCCACGATCTCGTCGCGACCTCCGGGGAAGAGCCGATAGAGCGTCGCGCGGCTGAGGCGGGCTTCGCGGGCGACGTCTTCGACCGTTGTCTTCGAGATGCCGAAACGAGCGACGCAGCGTACCGCCCCACCGAGAACTCGAGCCCTGGAGTCAGCCGCGCGCGGCGAGGGGGGTGTGCCGGGCGCGACGACCCCGGGCTCGAAGCCGCCCGCGTAAGCCTCACCGGTCGCAGTGCGATCCGGTGTCAGCGCGCGAGAAGCTAGGGCTAGGCCCATTGCTGAGACAATACGCCGCGATCTGTCTCAGTGTCAACGGGGCAAGGTCGAGCCACCAACACCGCCCTCAACCCTTGGCGGCGGCAACGGGATCCCTTACCCTGAGCTGTCGGGTCTCCGGTGCGTGAGTGCATCCGCCGGCCCGGCCAGAGCCCAAGGGAGGCACGTCATGAAGCTGAGATCCAGACGAGTCATCGCTGTTGCCGGCGCGGTTGCGGGTGCGACGGCGGTGCTGATATCTGTCGTGGCGCTCGCGACCGTCTCGGTCGCCTCGTCGGCCCGACCGGCCGGCGTAGCCCGAGTTGCCACCGTCGGCCCCTGCCAGACACGGCATCTCGACGTCTGGTACGCCGAGCCGGGCAACGGAGCCGCTGGCAGCACATACTGGGACATCGAGCTGAGCAACATCGGGGCACACGCCTGCACGCTGGACGGCTACCCGGGACTCGTCGCCCTCAGCGTGAACGGTCCCCAGCTCGGCAACGCCGCAGCGCACACCACCGGCATCACGCCGCATCTCGTGACGCTCGCCGCAAAGGGCGGGACGGCGCACGTCATCTTGCGGTCGGTGAATCCGGGCTTCCTGGAACCCGCCTGCCATCCCGGGACAGCCGGCGTGCTGCGGTTCACTCCTCCCGGCCAGCATGCCTCTCGGCTCATCCCGTTGCAGATCGGAGTCTGCAAGAACCATGGCCCGATCTTCATGTACGTCTGGCCCGTCGCAGCGGGCGTGGGCATCCCCGGCTACACCACGATCTGAATGGGCCCTAGCTGGTTTTTGGGCTCGTAGCCCCGACCGGGGCCACCCCGGCGAGAATCTCACTGCGCACGAGCGTGCGGACCTGATCCCGGTCCGACAGGTCCCATCGGCCGGGTGAGGAGATGAACGACAGCGTCATGCGGGCCACGTACTCGGCCGCCGCGGCGGCGGGCACGCCCTCGCGCAGCTCATGACCGCCGAAGCGGCCCACGAAGAACGTCTGCAGCAAGTTCAGGATACGAGGGGTGTCGTGGCTCAGCTGGGGCGTCAGCAGCTCAGGCTCGGTGCTGAGCAGCCGCTGCAGCACCTCGTGCTCCTCGACGGCACGATGAGCGAAGACGATGCCGTCCACGAGGACGGCCTCCAGGTCGGGTGCCTCCGCCACGGCATCGGCGAGCCGCAGGAAGAACCGAAGCGTCTCGAAGGAGATCACTGCGGCCAGCAACTCGTCTCGGCCGCCGGGGAAGTAGCGGTACAGGGTTGCCCGGGACACACCGGCCGAGCGCGCCGCGTCCTCGAGCGACGTAGCCGCCAGTCCCTGACGAGCGATGCACTCGTAGGTCGCCTCCAACAGGCGCGCTCGGGTGTCCGGTGCAGTGGGCGGCACGGGCGCGAGCGTAGGCGTCGCGCTCAGGTGAGCAGCGAATCCAGGCCGAGCGTGAGGCCCGGACGGCCGGCGACGCTGCGAGCGGCCAGGAGGACACCCGGCATGAACGACACCCGGTCCGTCGAGTCGTGCCGCATCGTGAACGTCTCGCCGGCCGAGCCGAAGAGGACCTCCTGGTGGGCGACGAGACCGGGCAGCCGAACCGAGTGCACACGAACTCCGCCACTCGTGACACCCCCGCGGGCGCCAGCGAGCATCTCCTGCTCTGTCGGATCTGCGAAGAGGGCGCCGCTGCCGGCAGCGGCTCGCGCCGACTCGATGCGGTGAGCAGTCGTGAGCGATGTCCCCGACGGCGCGTCCCGCTTGTGCTCGTGGTGGAGCTCGATGATCTCGATCGCCTCGAAATACGGAGCGCACAGTTCGGCGCAGCGCATCATGAGGGCGGCGCCGAGCGAGAAGTTCGCGGCCACGACGGCGTTGGCAGCCGAGCCCGGCCCGAACCACTCGCTGAAGTTCGCCAGGTCCGCCTCGGTGAAGCCGGTCGTGCCGGCGACCGCGTGGACGCCGTGCTCGGCGCACCAGCGCAGGTTCTGCCGGGCGGCCTTCGCAACGGTGAAATCCACGGCGACCTCGACGTGGCTGCGAGCGAAGGCCTCGGCGTCCCCGGCGATCTCGAGCCCAGCGGCCTCGCCGCCCGCGGCATGGGCGCCAGCACCGAGCACGTCGCCGAGCCTGTTGCCCGCCCGCCCGGGGTCGACGGCGGCGACGAGCTTCAGATCGCTTGCCGCCATGACCGCCTGGCAGACGGTCGAGCCCATCCGCCCTGCGGCGCCGAAGACCCCGATCCGGATCACGGCCCCACCGTAGTGGCCCTCAGGAAGCGGCCGCCTGCGCCTGCCCGGCCGGCTCGAAGGTTGCGAAGTCGGACTCGTCGAACGGCCCCACGGCGGCAAGGACTCTCGGGCTGCCGAGGACGCGGGCGGCGGCACTCGCCACGTCGGCCAGCGTCACGGCCGCGATCCTCTCCTCGAGCTCGTCGACCGTGAGCACCTCGTCGTGCAGCAGCAGGCTCGCCCCGATCCGGGACATACGGGCGCCGGAGTCCTCCAGTGACAGCAGCAGATCCGCCCTGAGGTGGCCCTTCGCCACCTCGAGCTCTCGCACGGAGATGCCCTCTTCACGGAGCTGGTCGAGCTCCGTCCCGATGACGTCGAGCACCTCGGCGGCGTGCTCCGGCGCCGTCCCCACCGAGACCGCCAACGCTCCGGCATCCTCGAAGGCGAGGCGATCGGAACCGATGGAGTAGGCGAGGCCGCGGGTTTCTCGGACCTCTTGGAACAGCCGGCTCGACAGCCCCCCGCCGAGCGCATGGTTGAGGACGGCCAGGCTGAAGCGGTCGGGCGAGCGGCGAGCCGGCGCCCGGGTGCCCACGACGAGCTGTGTCTGCTCGGTGTCGCGGCGCTGCACCGTGAGGGTGTGGACGTCGGCGCCGGGAGACGTGCGCGAGGGCGACTGGCCACCGTCCCGCCCGACGAAACGCCGCTCGATCTCCGCCGCCACCGCCTCGTGCGTGATGTCGCCGGCGGCGGCGACGACCATGTTGCGAGGCAGGTAGTGGTAGTCGAAGAAGGCCCGTATCTCGGGCACCGTGACCCGTTGGATCACCTCGGGATCGCCGAGCACCTCGCGCCCGAGCGGATGGCCGGGAAACATCGCCTCGCCGAACAGCTCCTGTACGACGTCAGCCGGCTCGTCGAGGTGCATGAGCACTTCCTCGAGGATGACCTGGCGCTCCGCGTCGACATCGTCGGGCCGCAGCGCCGGCTCGCGAAGGATGTCGCAGAGGATGTCGAGGCCGAGCTCGAGGTGCTCCGACAGGGCGCGCACGTAGAAGGTCGTGTACTCCTTCGTCGTGTAGGCGTTCATGTCGCCCCCGACGGCGTCCACGGCCTCGGCGATGTCCCTGGCGGTACGACCGTCCGTGCCCTTGAAGAGCAGGTGCTCGAGGAAGTGGGAGATGCCGGCCTGTGCGGCCGTCTCGTCACGCGAGCCGGTCCCGACCCACACACCGATCGACGCCGAGGCGACGTCCGGCATCGACTCGGTGACGAGCCGAATGCCGGAGTTGAGGACCGACGTCTTGATCAAGGCGCTGACAGGTTCATCAAGGCGCTGATGGGGCGCGGGTCGAGCGCGGCAATCCGGCTTAGTCCCGACCGCTGCGCGGGCGCCTGCGGGGACCCCCGCCTGCACCCTCTCGCCGTCCCTCGGGCCGCCGGCCGCTGTCGCGTCCGCCCCCTTCGCGCCGGGCGCCGCCGCCGGCACTGCCGGCCGTCTCGCGTGGGCCGAGGTCGCCGAGCTCCTCGGAGAGCTGGGCGTCGAAGGCATCCTCGAAGGACGCTCGTGGCACGCCGCCCTCGGAGCCGGAGCCAGAGCCAGAGCCGGAGCCGTTCCGCTCCGGGCGGTCGCTGCGGCCGCGCTCGCGGCCACCGCCACCGCCGCGGGGACGGTCGCCGTCGGTGTCCTCGGAGGACGACGAGGCGCCCGCGGGCGGCGAGGACGCGAGCGACAGGGAGACCTTGCCCTGCGGGTCGATGTCGTCCACGCGGACCTCGATCTCCTGGCCGAGCTCGACGACGTCCTCCACGCGCTCGACGCGCTTGCCCTGCCCGAGGCGGGAGATGTGAACGAGGCCGTCCCGCCCTGGGAGGATGTTGACGAACGCCCCGAACTTCGTGATGTTGACGACCTTGCCGGTATAGACGGCACCCACGTCGGCCGACGGTGGGTCGAGGATCGTCTCGATGCGACGTCGGGCCTCGTCGACGACCGAGCGCTCCTTGGCGCCGATCGTGACCGTGCCGACCTGACCGTCGTCGTCGACGTTGACGTCGGCGCCTGTTTCTTGCTGGATGGCGTTGATGACCTTGCCCTTGGGGCCGATGACCTCGCCGATCTTGTCGATCGGGATCTCGAAGGTCACGATCTTCGGAGCGTACGACTTCACTTCTTCTCGAGGCGCCGAGATCGCCCCGGCCATGACGTCGAGGATGATCATGCGGGCGTCGCGTGCCTGGTGGAGCGCCTTCGAGAGCACGTCGGCGGGCAGGCCGTCGATCTTCGTGTCGAGCTGCAGGGCCGTGACGAATTCAGCCGTGCCAGCCACCTTGAAGTCCATGTCGCCGAAGGCATCCTCGGCACCGAGGATGTCGGTGAGCGTCGTGTAGACGCCCTCGGCGTACACGAGGCCCATGGCGATGCCGGCGACGGGAGCCTTGATCGGCACGCCGGCGTCCATGAGCGACAGCGAAGAACCGCAGACAGAGGCCATCGACGTCGAGCCGTTGGAGGAGAGCACCTCGGACACGAGCCGCAGGACGTAGGGGAACTCGCTCTCCGGCGGGATGACCGGGAGGAGCGCCCGCTCGGCCAGCAGGCCGTGCCCGATCTCACGGCGCTTCGGGCCGCGCATGAAGCCCGTCTCGCCGGTCGAGAACGGCGGGAAGTTGTAATGGTGCATGTAGCGCTTGGTCTCGTCGATGCCGATCGTGTCGAGCAGCTGGTTCATCCGGGGCATGCCGAGCGTCGTGAAGTTGAGCACCTGGGTGTCGCCACGCTGGAACAGGCCCGATCCGTGCGCCGTCGGGATGAGGCCGACCTCGGCCGAGAGCGGCCGGATGTCGGTCGTGCCGCGGCCGTCGATGCGGATGCCTTCGGAGACGATCCGCTTGCGGACGATCTTCTTCGTGAACGACCGGACCGCTGCCTTGATCTCGCGCTCGCGCTCGGGGTACAGCGGTGCCAGCTGCTCGAGGATCGTCTCGGCGGCAGCGTCGAGGGCGGCGTTGCGCTCCGCCTTCTGCGTGATGGCGTTCGCCGTGGTGATGAGGTCGGCGCCGACGCTCGAGACGCGCTCGTAGATCTCCTCGGCGTAGTCGACGAACAGCACGAAGGGGATGGTCTCCTTGCGACCGGCCTTTGCGACGAGCTCGAGCTGGAGGTCGATGGACTCCCGGATCCACTTCTTGGAGGCTTCGAGCCCTTCGGCGATGACGTCCTCGGTCACCTTCGGGGCGCCGTTCTCGTAGAACTGCCAGGCACTCTCGGTGCCTCCGGCCTCCACCATCATGATGGCGATCTCGGCGTCAGCTCCGGTGCCGAGCGCCCGGCCGGCGACGACGAGCTCGAAGGTCGACTCGTCGCCCTCCTGGTAGGTGGCGTGCGGCAGCCACGCGCCCTCGATCGAGTACGCCATCCGGACGGCACCGATGGGGCCGTCGAAGGGGATGCCCGAGATCATGAGGGCGGCAGAGGCGCCGTTGATGGCAAGCACGTCGTGGGGGTTGACGAGGTCGGCCGCGAACGTCGTGCCGACGATGTGGACCTCGTTGCGGAATCCCTCGGGAAACGACGGCCGTAGCGGCCGGTCGATCAACCTGTCCGTGAGGATCGCCTGATCGGTCGCCCGGCCCTCCCGACGGAAGAACGATCCGGGGATCTTGCCGGCGGCGTACATCCGCTCCTCGAGGTCGACGGTGAGAGGGAAGAAATCCGTCCCCTCGCGGACCTTGCGGGCCGCCGTCGCCGTGACGAGGACCATGGTGTCACCGAGACGAGCGAGCACCGCCCCGTCGGCCTGGCCGGCCAGCTTGCCGGTCTCAAAGGACATGGTGCGGTCGGTCCCACTCACGGGACCGGAGACGGTGATGGCGTCAGCCATGACACTCCTCTATTTGTTTTCGAGGCGCCAGACCTGGCCAGTTCCCAGTCGTCGTGCACCGGACCCTCCGAGCGAGTGATCTCACTTGCTCGGGCGATTCCTCGGCCCGGTACCCGGCGACTGGCAGCTGACGACTGCGGGCGCCGTGGTTGTCGTGTGGGGTTGTTCCCCAGCCCTAACGACGGATGCCGAGCCGGGCGATAAGACCCCGGTAACGGTCGACGTCGTTGGCCTTCACATAGTCCAGCAGGCGGCGGCGGCGGCCGATCAGCTTCATCAAGCCTCGCCGGGTGTGGTGGTCGCCCCGGTGCACCTTGAGGTGCTCGGTGAGGTGGTTGATCCGCTCAGTGAGGATGGCAACCTGGACCTCGGGCGAACCGGTATCGGTCTCGTGGAGCCGGTGCTCGGCGATCGTCGCCGCTTTGTCGGGCATGCGTTGAGAATGAGCTTTCTTGTGGTGCCGGAGGCCGTGTGGGCCGACCGGGAAGGTGACGGAACTCCTCAGCGGGTGCTGGCTCGCTGGCGTGACAACACCGGCGGGGACTTCAACACCCACACCGACCTGGGCCGGCACTCCTCATGCTAGCAGGCAAGGGCCGGCCCAGCCTCCCGGGGGTACCGGCCCAGCCTCCCGGGGGTACCTCAGTCCTTCTGGTCGACGCTCGGTGCGATGACATAGGCCGCGCCGACGGCGCCGAGCGTGAGCGCCAGGACTCCCCAGCGCGTCACCCTGGGGAGTTGCCGGAACGCCACCAACGTTGCGACGACGTCCCCGGTGTCGGCGAGGCCGCCGGCCTCGATCCAACCGCGCACGGGCCCGTCGTTGCGCATGGCGAGAAACGCCCCGGCCGCGAGCGCCAAGTCCCTCCCTCCAAGTGCACGACCGACGAGCCGACCGCCTGGGAGGCCGGCGACCTCAGCTCCCGCCCAGGGCTTGAGCGCACGAGCGGGCGCCACGAGGGCGACGGCTCCGATGAGGCCACGGAGGCCGGCGAGGCCCTGCGCCAGTTGGCGAGCCTGCTGCGGTGCCAAGACGATCGGCATGTTGTTGCTCATGGGTGCCTCCAGCGGTTCGTGCCCCGAGTTGTCCCCCTTGACTGTATGCAG
>JBEKMC010000117.1:0-10738 GCA_050008715.1 Acidimicrobiales bacterium
GAAGTTGGCTCGCATCTTCGCGACGGTGTCGATCACGCTGCGGGCGTGCCCGTGGGCGGTGTCGACGACGATGACGTCGACACCTGAGGCGACGAGCGCTTCCATCCGCTCGAAGGCGTCCGGGCCGGTGCCGACGGCTGCGGCCACCCGCAGCCTGCCGCGGTCGTCCTTGGTCGCCCTCGGGTAGTCGATGCGCTTTTGGATGTCCTTCACCGTGATGAGGCCGTGAAGTGTGCCGTTGCTCTCGACGATGGGGAGCTTCTCGATGCGGTGGCGCCCGAGGATCACCTGGGCGGCCTCGAGGGTCGTCCCGACGGGAGCGGTCACGAGCCCGTCCGCTGTCATGACCGAAGAGACGGGCTCGTCGCTCCGGGCGACGAAACGGAGATCGCGGTTCGTCACGATCCCCACGAGATGGCCGGCTTCGTCGGTGACCGGTACGCCGGATACGTGGTACTGGGCCATCAGGTTCATGGCGTCGGTGATCGAGGTCCCTGGCGACACCGTGATCGGGTTGGTGATCATGCCGGACTCGGAGCGCTTCACGCGGTCCACCTCGGCGGCTTGGTCGGCGATCGAAAGGTTGCGATGGATGACGCCGATACCTCCCTCGCGTGCCATCGAGATGGCGAGCCTGGACTCGGTCACGGTGTCCATGGCCGCTGAGACGAGCGGTATGGCGAGCGAGATGTTGCGCGTCAGGCGACTCTCGGTGGAGGCCTCGGCCGGGAGTATCTCGGATGCCGCAGGCACGAGCAGTACATCGTCGAACGTGAGGCCCTCGCGGCCGAATTTCTCGGCGAAGGAGGGGGACGGAGGGCTGATGCTGGCGTCGTCGTGCTCCATGTCACATCTTAGGCGCCATCGCGGCTGTCGGCCGGTCCGTGGAGGCGGAGGTTGCGTGGGGTGGAGGTTTCTTGCGCGGAGGACCGGCAGTCGACTTGGGGAGCACGAGCGGTAGGTGGCTCGGTACGCAGCGGGTCGAGGATCGGCGACATGCGAGCGGAGACTGGCCGAATTCTCGGAGAGCTAGCTCGAGCGTCGAATTCCGGGCTGGTCACGCGGGCACAGGTGCGGGCGGTGCCGCTGCCGTCCAGCTGGCTCCGCACGCAGCTTCGGACTGGAACCCTGCAGCAGATCGAGGCGGACGTGTTCGCCGTTCGGGGGTCATGGGGTAGCAGCGGCGAGCCTCCTTGGCGGACTGTCGGTCTCGCTGCCTGTCTGCAGCGCGGCCCGGAGGCTCGCCTTGCTTTTGGGACCGCAGCTCGAATATGGGAGCTGGCCGCGGGACAGAGCGCAGGCTCGGACCGTGTGCATGTCCTTGTGCCGGGCGAGAAGGGGTTTCGTAGCACGCAGCGGGTGCGGGTTCACCGGACGAACCGGTTGCCGTCGAGCGATGTGACGTCGGTTGCAGGGCTTCCGGTGACGACGGTCGCGAGGACGATCATCGATCTTGCCGGGTCGCTGAGCGCCGAGTCTGTGGAGCGGGTCGTCGACGACGCGCTCGTGCGGCGACTCACGACTGTTCCGTTGCTGTCGGGCGCGCTCGGGCGCAACGCTCACCGCGGGTGTCGAGGCGGGCCGCTCGTGCGAGCGGCGCTGGGGCTCTGGTCGGTCGGGCCGCTCGAGAGCCACGCCGAGACCGAAGTGCTGCGATGGCTGCTGGCGGCCGGTGTGCCCGAGCCGGTGCCGCAGCTGGAGGTAGCCGTTCCCGGTGGAAGGCGGTTGCGGGTCGATCTGGCGTGGCCTGAGGCGCGAGTCGCCTTGGAAGTCGATGGCTTTGCTCACCATCATGGCCCGAGGAAGCTGTCCGCCGATCACGAGCGGCGGTCCGTCCTCGCGGCGCTCGGTTGGCGGGTGCTCACGACGACCGTGGCCGAGGTGCGCCGTGGAGGCGTGAACCTGATGGCGGCGCTTCGGGCGCTCGGCGTGGTCGCCGTCGACTGACGAGCCGGCGGGCTCGGCCTTGCGCCGGCCTGCTGACCGGCTGGCGGCGAACCGAGTGCACAGAGCGACTGGGCACCCCCCTCCCCGGTGACGTTGCGCACGAGGTTGGCGCGGCAGACGTCGGCCGGCCGGCGCTGGCGGCGAACCGAGTGCACAGAGCGACCGGGCACCCCCCTCCCCGGTGACGTTGCGCACGAGGTTGCCCGGAACCCCCCTGCCCGACCGCCGCCGCCCCGGTCCGCACCGCCGGCTTCAGCCGCCGAAGACGCGGAGCCACTCCTCGGCGCTACGGGGCGCCAGCACCGGGTTCCAACGCTTGGTGGCACCGAGCGTGGCGTGCGGGTCCTCGGAGTACAGGTGCCCGGGATACACGACGGTGTCGTCGGGCAGGCGGGCGAGCCGGTTCACGAGGCTGTCGTACATCGCGGCGGGGTCGCTCCCTGGCAAGTCGGTGCGCCCGCACCCGTTCAGGAACAGCGTGTCCCCGGCGACGAGGCGTCCCTCCACGAGGAAACACTGGCTTCCTGGCGTATGCCCGGGGGTGTGCAGCAGCCGGATGGCGATGTTGCCCACCTGCACGACATCGTCCGACTCGTGTTCGACGAGATCGCCCCGCTCCACGCCGGCGGCGCGCACGACCCAGGGCACCTCGTCCCGTTGGACGTGGATCGGGACGGACACCCGCTCGAGTAGATCCGCCACGCCGGAGATGGCGTGGTCGCCGAACAGCTTCCCGCCGACATGATCCGCGTGGTAGTGGGTCGCGAGCGCCCCCACGAGCCGCATCCCGTCGGCTTCGAGGAGATCGACGAGCTCACCGGGCGCATAGGCGGGATCGACGACGACCGCCTCGCCGGTCTGGCGATCGCCGATCAGGTAGACGAAGTTGACCATCTGCCGGGCGATCTGGTCGCCGGTGGCGATATCCCGTCCGGCCAGCAGTTGGCGGAAATACAGCTGCCCACCGGTGCCCGAGGTGTCAGTGTCACCGGTCATCGCTTGCCTCCCTGATCTCCGCAGTCCGGACCGAGCCGGACGGTCTCCGGGCGGACAGCCATGCTGCCAGTGCCTCGGCGCCGTCCACCAGTCCAGGCCCCGGTCTCGAGAACCACACCGTGCCGTCGAATGCCACGAACCTGGCCCTCTTGAGCTCCGCCCAGTCCCGTGCCAGTCGGCGCAAAGCACGCCCGCCGGCGATGGCAGCGTCCAGGTCGAGCCCGCATGGCGCGACCACGATCACGTCCGGCCGGGCGGCGGCGAGCGCATCGAGGCCGATCGGGCGCGACCTGCCGCCGGCCTGAGCCAGCACGGGCTCGCCCCCAGCCGCCCGCACGACGTCCGGAACCCAATTGCCCGCCAGGTACAGCGGCTCGACCCAGTCGAGGACGGCTACCCGGGGCCGATCCGCCGAACACCGGGCGGCAGGTCCCGCAGAAAGGGCAGCGAGACGAGACCGGCACGCCGCCTCGAGGGTGGTCCCCACCTCGCCGAAGCCGAGGTGACGGGCGACCGTCGAGATGGTGGCAAGGACGTCGTCGAGGCTGTGCGGGTCGAGCGAGACGACCTCGCAGTGGACGCCGGCAGATGCGAGCGTGCCGACCACCTCCGACGCCGGCAGGGCGCACACAGCGCACTCGTCCTGGGCGAAGACGAGGTCGGGAGCGAGCGCCAGCACCAGCTCGACATCGAGAGAGTAGAGAACGCCGCCGATGGTGAGCTGGTCCTTCACGGCGGCATCGACACCGGCAGGGTCGGTCGCCGCACGACCCGGATCGATCATCGGGGTCGTGACGACCGGGCGAGGGGCAGCAGGGTCCGGTTGGTCGCAGTCTGCACTGATGCCCACGAGCGACTCGATCGCCCCGAGGGCGACCACGATGTCGGTGGCCGACGGCACGAGTGAGATGGCGCGCCTCACCGGACTCCCTCGGGAAACGCTCAGGAACCCGAGGCGCGACCGTGCATCGACCCCGGACTCTCCCAGCCGGCGAGATCCTTCAGGCGAGGGTCGTTCGAGAAGACTTCCACGAGCGGGGCGTCGAGCCCGAGCCGCCGCTGCAGCCGCTCGATCGCGAGCTCCTGGTCCCAGAGCACAAGAGTGACGGCGACACCGCCCTCGCCGGCGCGGGCGGTACGTCCCGACCGGTGCAGGTAGGCCTTGTGATCCTCCGGCGGGTCGAAGTGCACGACGACGTCGACGCCTTCGATGTCGAGGCCACGGGCAGCGACATCGGTCGCCACGAGCACCGGCAGCTTCCCGGCGGTGAAGCGGTCGAGGGCTTGCTCGCGGGCGGACTGACGGAGATCGCCGTGAATGGCTTCGGCGCGTACGCCCTCGCTCCGGAGGTCGGTCACGAGGCGGTCCGCTCCGCGCTTGGTCCGCACGAAGCACAGCGTCTTCTCGGCCCCGCCGACGATCGCCGCACAGACCTTGGCTTTGTCGAGCTGGTGCACCTTCAAGAAACGATGCTGCATCTCCGCAACCGTCAGCTGGCGCTCCTTCACCTCGTGAAGGACGGGGTCGCGCAGGTGCCGGCGCACGACCTGGTCGACCGCAGAGTCGAGCGTGGCCGAGAAGAGGAGCGTCTGGCGGTCGGTCGGCATCTTGCGCAGCAGCCACTCCACCTGCGGCAAGAAACCCATGTCAGCCATCCGGTCCGCCTCGTCGACCACGAGCGTCGTGACCGCACCGAGGCTGACGCTGCCGCGGTCGGCGAAGTCGATGAGGCGTCCTGGGGTGGCGACGACGACGTCGACTCCACGTGCGAGGCGCTTCATCTGGCGATCGAGGTCGCTGCCGCCGTAGACGACGGCCACGCGCAGGCCCACTGCCTTGGCGAGCGGTTCGAGCACTTCGGCGACCTGCACGGCCAGCTCGCGAGTAGGCACGAGCACCAGCGAGACGGGAGCACCCGGCTTGGCGCGAACGGTCCGCATCAGCAGCGGCAGACCGAATGCCAGCGTCTTTCCAGAGCCGGTCTTGGCCTTGCCGCAGACGTCCCTCCCCTCGAGGGCGTCCGGGATCGTCAGCTCCTGGACCGGGAACGGCGACACGATCCCGAAGTCCGACAGCGCAGCCGTCAACTCCGGCGAGACTCCGAGCGAGGAGAAGGTCGTCGGGAGGGTTGAAGTGGTAGGGGCAGAACTCATCACGTTTTCTCGTCCACAGCCTACTGGCCCACCTGGGCCTCACCGTCGGACTGTCCGATCACGGCTGGATGGAAACCATCACGAAACATCACGGTGCTAAGAACGTCGCGCTGTGGACGATCTCTTCGAGGGCTACGACACCGGCACCGCCTGGGACGAGATGTTCGAGCCGACCGGTCGGCCGCGGAAGCCGGCCTCCGGCCTGTACGAAGCCTTGAGCACGTTGTCGGTCGGCGACCTGGGCGAGCGGAGCGCGGAGAGCGACATGTCGTTTCGTGACCAGGGCATCACGTTCGGGTTCTCCGGGGAGGACCGGCCGTTCCCGCTCGACCCGATCCCTCGCCTCGTCTCGGCGGCAGAGTGGGGAACGATCGAGCAGGGCGTGGCCCAGCGGGTGCGAGCACTCGAGATGTTCCTCGCCGACGCCTACGGCCCGCGGGAGGCGTTCAACGACGGCGTCGTCCCGCGGCGACTGCTTGCCACGTCGCGACACTTCTGGCGCAACGCGTTCGGTGTCGAGAGCCCGAACGGCGTGCGCATCCACGTCGCCGGGATCGACCTCGTGAAGGACGCCCACGGTCAGTTCTGCGTACTCGAGGACAACGTCCGCATCCCCTCCGGCGTCTCGTATGTGATCGAGAACCGCCGCGCCATGGCGCGCATGTTCCCCGAGCTGCTGCTCAGCCACCGGGTGCAGCCCGTCTCGGGCTACCCCGCCCAGTTGCACACCGCCCTCCGAGCTGCAGCGCCTCGGGCGTCCGGCAACGAGCCGAACGTCGTGGTGCTGACGCCGGGAGTCGCCAACTCGGCGTATTTCGAGCACTCCTTCCTCGCTCGCCAGATGGGCGTCGAGCTGGTGGAGGGCCGTGACCTCGTGTGCCGGGACAACGTGGTCTACATGCGGACGACGGCCGGCCAACAACGAGTGGACGTCATCTACCGTCGCGTGGACGACGACTTTCTCGACCCGGTGCAGTTTCGCTCGGACTCGTTGCTCGGCTGCGGGGGACTGCTCAACGCGGCCAGAGCCGGCAACGTCACCGTCGCCAATGCGGTCGGCAACGGCATCGCAGACGACAAGCTCGTGTACACGTTCGTGCCCGAGCTGATCACCTACTACCTCGGCGAGCCCCCGATCCTGCCGAACGTCCCGACCTATCGCCTGGAGGATCCCGACCAGCTCGAGTTCGTCGCTGAGCGCGTGGCGGAGCTGGTCGTGAAGCCCGTGGATGCCTCCGGCGGCCAGGGGCTCGTCGTGGGACCGCAAGCCAGCGAGGAGGAGCTGGCGGCGACCGTGACCGCCATCCGGCGGAATCCCCGCGACTACATCGCCCAGGAGCTCGTCACTCTCTCGACGGTGCCCACGAGGGTCGACGGCCGCGTCCGGCCTCGTCACGTCGATCTCCGGCCGTTCGCCATCAACGACGGCGAACGCGTCTGGGTGCTGCCGGGGGGCCTGACCCGGGTCGCCCTCCGGCAAGGCAGCGTCGTCGTGAACTCGAGTCAGGGTGGTGGTTCGAAGGACACCTGGGTCCTCGCCCGCGACGAGGAGCCCGGGGATCCGTCGGGCGACGAGTCCGACGTGACGGCGGGGGCGATGATCGCCGAGTTCCCGGCGGCCTGGTCCGGTCAGGAGTCGGGGCCGGCCTTCGAGGACGCGCGGCAGGTTCACGTCCAGCAGCAACAGCAGGGTCGACGCAGAGAGGATCCACGGTCGTGCTGAGCCGGATCGCCGAATCGCTCTTCTGGGTCGGTCGCTACCTCGAGCGGGCCGACGACACCGCCCGGCTCCTCGACGTCGAGACGCACCGGATGCTCGAGGGCGCTGCACCCGACGACCTGGCGCTGTGCCACTCGGTGTTGTCGGTCATGGGGCTGCCGGCGCCCGACGGCGTCGATCTCAACTTCAACGTGGTGACGCAATGGCTCGCTTTCGACGCCGGCCAGCCCAGCTCGATCGTCTCCTCCCTCGCGAATGCCCGCGAGAACGCCCGAGGCGTACGAGAGTCGATTCCGTCCGAGCTCTGGGAGTGCCTGAACGCCACTTTCGTCACGCTCGGCCAGCGCACAGCAGGAGCCCGTGTGGGAGGGCCGCGGGCCTACTTCGGTTTTGCCCGGCACGTGCGTGAGCGCATCGCCATCGCCGGAGGCATCGCGGACGGAGCGATGAGTCGCGACGACGGATGGAGATTCCTCGTGCTCGGGCGAAGCATCGAGCGCCTCGACATGACGGCTCGACTGCTCAGCGTCCGGCTCAGCCAGCCACAGCGGTTGTCCGACTGGGTGACGACGCTCCGAGCTTGTTCGGCCTATGAGGCGTTTCTCCGCACCTACCGCGGGCGGCTGAGCGCCGCCCGGGCCGTCGAGTTCCTGCTGCTCGACCGCCTGTGTCCGCGAAGCGCCTACTTCGCCCTCGTCTCGGCTTCCACGTGCCTGGCCGAGATCGGGGGGTCGCGGGGGCGCCTCGGCCCCGCAGACGAGGCCGCTCGCATCCTCGGGCGCGCTCGCGCCGCGCTCGAGTACCAGAGCATCGGCGAGCTGAGCGACGATCTGCCCGCGCACCTGCTCGATCTCCAGCGCACGTGCTCGGACGTGGGTGCGTCCATTGCCAAGCGTTACTTCCACCACGACGCCATCATCGGGCGTCGCTTCGAAGGGGACATTGCCACGGGAAGGTCGGTCTCGGCGTGACGAGCAGGATCGCCACTCGCCACGTCTCGACGTACCGCTACGCAGCGCCGGTCGTCGCCTCTTACAACGAGGTCCGCATGACGCCGGTGACCAACGCCCGCCAGACGCTGCTGTCGTCGGAGCTACACGTGAGCCCGATCGCCTCGCTCTACCGCTACGTCGACTACTGGTCGACGACCGTCCAGTCCTTCGACGTGCACGAGCCGCACTCGGAGCTGTCCATCACGGCGACCTCGCTCGTCGAGACCACGGCCCCTCCGCCTCCCGACGCAACCGTGACATGGGGAGACCTGGGCGACGCCAGGGTGCAGGACCGTTTCTGCGAATTGCTCCTCGGGACCCCTTACTCGCCCCTCGACCCGGACCTCGGGGTCATTGCCTCCGAACTGGCCGCACAGGCGTCTCCTCTCGAAGCGGTGCAGGCAGCCATCGAATGGGTGCGAGGCACGCTTTCCTACGAACGGGGCGCCACGGGCGTGTCCACCTCAGCGGTCGAGGCATGGCGACGCGGCGCCGGAGTGTGCCAGGACTTCGCTCACTTGTCGCTCGTGATGCTGCGCCATCTCGGTATTCCTGCTCGCTACGTGTCGGGCTATGTGCACCCCGAGGCGAGCGCGCCGACGGGAGTGACCGTCGCCGGCACGAGCCACGCCTGGATCGAGGCCTGGCTCGGCTCGTGGCACCCGATCGACCCGACGAGCGGTTCGCCGGTCGGCGATCGACACGTGACGGTCGGCACGGGCCGTGACTACCGAGACGTGGCACCGTTGCTGGGCGTCTATCACGGCGGCACCTTGAAGGAGCTCGTGGTAGACGTTGGCCTGACACGTGTGGCCTAGAGCTGGCCGAGCTCCCGGTAAGACGTCAGGATGCAACTGCAGGTCGGGTGCGAGTTCACCTACGACGCCGAGGTACCCACCCATGCGGTGGTCCTCGTGGAGCCCCGGCTCGAGAACGGTGTGCGGGCGCTCAGCGAAGGCTGGTCGAACGAGCCGCAACTGGCGATGTCGCGTTACGTGGACGGCTTCGGCAACCTGTGTCGCCGTGCCACGATCGTCCCGGGGCGCTCGACGCTGCGCTACAACGCCATCGTGGAAGTGGGGGATGAGCCGGAGCCTCAGCAACCCGGCGCCAGCGAGGTGGCACCGGCGAACCTGCCGGACGAGGCGCTCGTGTACACGCTACCCAGCCGTTTCTGCCCGTCGCAGGAGCTCGCCGACGATGCCTGGCGCCTGTTCGGGTCCGTCGCTCCTGGATGGACGAGGGTGCAGACGATCTCCGACTGGGTGCACCGCGAGGTCGCGTTCGGTTACGAATTCGCCTCACCGCTCGCCACCGCCGTCGACGTGTTCAACAGCCGGACGGGTGTGTGCCGCGACTTCACCCACCTCGCCATCACGTTCTGCCGCGCCCTCAACATCCCGGCCCGCTACGTGTTCGGCTACATCCCCGATGTCGACGTGCCGCCGGTGGTCGATCCCATGGACTTCTGCGCCTGGATGGAGGTGTACCTCGACGGTGCCTGGTGGACGTTCGACCCGCGCAACAACCGGCCGCGTGTCGGCCGAGTGCTCGTGGCTCGGGGTCGCGACGCCCTCGACGTCGCCATGATCTCCACGTTCGGAGGTCCGACCCTCGACTCCATGACGGTGTGGGCAGATGTGATTTGCCGATGACAGACGGACAACAACCACAAGAGAACCAAGGAGCAGACCCCCCATGCCTCAGCTCGTGGCCGGCGACCCGGCACCTGACTTCGCCCTGCCGGACGAGTTTGGCGAGACGGTTCGCCTCTCGGAATACGCCGGCCGAAGGGTCGTCGTGTACTTCTACCCTGCAGACGACACGCCTGGCTGCACGAAGGAGGCGTGCCAGTTCACGGAGCACTACGACGGGTTCAGTGACGCCGGAACCGAAGTGCTGGGCATCTCCCCTGACGGAGCGGACAAGCACCGGAAGTTCCGTGAGAAGTACGCGCTCAGGGTCCGGCTGCTGAGCGATCCCTCGCACGCCGTCATGGAGAGCTACGGCGCATGGGGCGAGAAGACCTTGTACGGGCGCAAGAGCGTCGGCGTCATCCGTTCCACCATGATCATCGGGGCGGACGGTCTCATCGAGCGAGCGTGGTACCGAGTGCGGGCCGACGGGCATGCCGAGAAGGTGCTCGCAGCCATCAACGGCTGAGGCGCTCCTCGTCCCGGCCCGCCGCCCGCTCGGACACCGCCCGCTCGGACACCGCCGCCCGGGACAAGGTGGCGGCCAGGGCGAGCACGCAGATGGCCGCGAGCACGCCGACTCCGAGGGCGGCGAGGCCGTAGCCGGAGAGGGCCGGCTGCAGCGCGAGCAGCAGCCAGCCCGTGCTGCCACCGCCGGCGGCGACGAGCCCGACCCAGACCACGTGCCGGCGGCCAGGAGTTCCGATGCGCTTGCCACCTCCCGCCGGTTCGAGGGCTGCGCCGCCTGCTTCGGTAAAGGCCAGCACGGCCACGCCCGCGACGGCGGCAAACGCCGCGGAGCCGCTCCGGTGAACGGGCAGATCGGCGACCGCACAGGCGACGGCGAGGAACAGCACGGAGGCAAGAAACGCCCGCTCGCTTCTCATGCCGAGAGCGACCACGAGCGTGATGATCGATGCGACACCGCTCAAGGCGGCGCCGGCGACGGCCGCGTGCGGAGCAAGCACCATCGCGAGCGCGATCACCGTCACGTCGAGGCCGAAGGCGAGCGAGAAGGCGGCCGGTGCTGCGGAGAGAGCAGGGCGCAAGCGATGTGTCGGCGGCCCCCGCCGCCCCGGCCTGCGGAGACGGAGGAGTCCGGCGCCAGTCATCGCTGGCCGCCAGTCATCGCTGGCCGCCAGTCATCGCTGGCCGCCCACGGCGGTCCCGCCTCCGATTCGCCCGCGCATCGAGCGGCGGAAGGCGGCAATCTCCGCCAACGCGGCGGCGATGCC
>JBEKMC010000118.1:0-10734 GCA_050008715.1 Acidimicrobiales bacterium
CTCGAGGCCTACGGCGCCGCCTACGCGCTGCAGGAGTTGCTCACGATCAAGTCCGACGACGTCTTGGGACGAGTGAAGGTCTACGAGGCGATCGTCAAGGGGGAGAACATCCCCGAGCCAGGCATCCCGGAGAGCTTCAAGGTGCTCATCAAGGAGATGCAGTCGCTCTGCCTCGACGTCGAGGTCCTCTCGACGTCAGGTGAGCAGATCGAGATGCGCGAGCTCGACGAGGACGTGTACCGCACGGCCGAGGAGCTCGGTATCGACATCAGCCGCCCCGAGCGGGGCTCCGATGAGGAGGATGCTCGTAGGGCAGCGGAGAGGGGTTTCTAAGGTGCTCGACGTCAACGACTTCGATCAGCTCCGTATCGGGCTGGCAACGGCCGACGACATTCGCAACTGGTCGCACGGCGAGGTCCGCAAGCCGGAGACCATCAACTACCGGACGCTCCGCCCCGAAAAGGACGGGCTCTTCTGCGAGAAGATCTTTGGTCCGACGAAGGACTGGGAGTGCTACTGCGGAAAGTACAAGCGGGTCCGTTTCCGCGGCATCATCTGCGAACGGTGTGGCGTCGAGGTCACCCGCTCGAAGGTCCGGCGCGAGCGCATGGGCCACATCGAGCTGGCCGCTCCGGTCGTGCACATCTGGTACCTGCGCGGCACCCGTTCCTGGCTCGCCTACTTGCTCATGGGCACCGAGGCCCGTGAGGAGCTGAAGGCCAAGCAGCTCGAGAAGGTCATCTACTTCGCCGCCTACCTCGTGACGAAAGTCGACGAGGAGAAACGGCACGCCGACCTTCCGAGCCTCGAAGCCGAGCTGCAGAGCGAGATCGGCGAGATCGAGCGCGCCCGTGACCTCGAAGCCGAGCGCCGGCTCTCCGACCTCGAGAAGGAGCTCGCAGAGCTCGAAGCCGGCGGTGCCAAGGACACTGAGGTCCGCGCCCGCCAGCGCGCCGTGGAGAAGGAAGTCACCGGTGTGCGCGAGCGCGCCGACCAGGACGTGACCATGGCCCGCAAGGCCTTCACGGAGCTCGGCGATCTGCACGCCCGCAAGATCATCGAGGACGAGCTCGTCTGGCGCGAGCTGAAGGGCCGCTACTCCGCCTACTTCGAAGGTGGCATGGGAGCCGAGGCGATCGCCCAGCTCATCGAGCGCCTCGACCTCGACGAGGAAGAGGTCAAGCTGCGCGAGGCCATCGACCCGGTCGACGGCCGGAGGCCCCTCTCGGCTCAGCGCAAGCAGAAGGCCATCAAGCGGCTGAAGATCGTCTCGGCGTTCAACCGCCGCGACGAGAACGGCCGCCGCGCCAACGACCCGAGAGCAATGATCCTCGGCGCCGTCCCGGTCATCCCGCCGGACCTGCGGCCGATGGTGCAGCTCGACGGTGGGCGTTTTGCCACGAGCGACCTGAACGACCTGTACCGCCGCGTCATCAACCGCAACAACCGGCTGAAGCGGCTGCTCGACCTCGGCGCCCCCGAGATCATCATCAACAACGAGAAGCGGATGCTGCAGGAGGCCGTCGACGCACTGTTCGACAACGGTCGCCGCGGGCGTCCCGTCACGGGTCCGGGCAACCGGCCGCTGAAGAGCCTCTCGGACATGCTGAAGGGCAAGCAGGGGCGTTTCCGCCAGAACCTGCTCGGCAAGCGCGTCGACTACTCCGGCCGTTCGGTCATCGTCGTCGGCCCGACGCTGAAGCTGCACCAGTGCGGCCTCCCCAAGCTCATGGCCCTCGAGCTCTTCAAGCCGTTCGTCATGAAGCGGCTCGTCGACACCGAGATCGCCCAGAACATCAAGTCGGCCAAGCGCATGGTGGAGCGGCGCCGCACGCAGGTCTGGGACGTGCTCGACGAGGTCATCAAGGAGCACCCGGTGTTCCTGAACCGGGCGCCGACGCTGCACCGCCTCGGCATCCAGGCGTTCGAGCCGATCCTCGTCGAGGGAAAGGCCATCCAGATCCACCCGCTCGTCTGCGCGGCGTTCAACGCCGACTTCGACGGGGACCAGATGGCCGTGCACCTGCCGCTGTCGGCAGAGGCGCAGGCCGAGGCGCGCATCTTGATGCTGTCGGCGAACAACATCCTCTCGCCGGCGACCGGCCGACCCGTCACCGTGCCCTCTCAGGACATGGTGTTCGGGGCCTACTACCTCACGCTCATCGAGCCGGAGACCAAGGGCGCCGGGCTCGTCTTCCGCAACCTCTACGAGGTGGAGCAGGCCTACGAGAGCGGCGCCGTGCACCTGCACGCACCGATCAAGTTGAGGAGAGGCCCGGAGGGTTTCTGCTTCCCGATGCGAGGCGCTCGCCACGGCGACGCCGCCCCGGAGGACGTTCCGTCCGACGAGCTGACCGAGATCGAAACCACCCCCGGTCGCATGTTCTTCAACGCCGCCCTCCCCGCCAGCTTCGGTTACGTGAACGATGTCATCGGCAAGCGGGCAACGCCGATCTCGACGATCGTCGAGCAGATCGCTGCCCACTACCCGAAGTCGGCCGTAGCCGAAAGCCTGGACCGCATCAAGGACCTCGGCTTCAAGTTCGCCACACGCTCGGGGCTCACGATCTCCATCGACGACGTGAAGACGCCGCCGGACAAGCAGGAGATCCTCGACCGCTACGAGAAAGAGGCGGAGAAGGCCGAGACGCAGTTCAAGCGCGGCATCATCACCGACGACGAGCGGCGCCAGAAGGAGATCGAGATCTGGACCTCGGCGAACTCCGAGGTGGGCCGCGCCATGGAGCGCACGCTCGCCAAGATCGCCTTCAACCCGCTCGACATGATGGTGGACTCGGGCGCCCGTGGTAACCCGCAGCAGGTGCGGCAGATCGCCGGCATGAAGGGCCTCGTCTCGAACCCACGTGGCGAGATGATCCCAAGGCCGATCAAGTCGTCGTTCCGTGAGGGCCTCTCCGTGCTCGAGTACTTCATCTCGACCCACGGTGCCCGTAAGGGACTGGCCGACACCGCACTTCGTACGGCCGACTCCGGTTACCTGACGCGGCGTCTCGTCGACGTCGCCCAGGAGTTGATCGTCCGTATCGAGGACTGCGGCAGCGTCCGAGGCATCTGGATCGAGGACGTCGTCCCGGACCAGGCCGGCAAGCGGAGCTACCTCGAGACGCGGCTGTTCGGCCGTGTCCTCGTCGAGCCCGTGAAGCTGGCCGACGGCCGCACCCTCGAGGTCGGCCTGACGCTCCGCGACCTCGAGCTCGCCCAGCTGGCAGCGGACCCCGGCGTCGACCGCGTCCGCACTCGCTCCGTCCTCACCTGTGAGGCCCCGCAGGGTGTCTGTGCCCTGTGTTACGGCCAGTCACTGGCGACCGGTCGCGAGATCGAGCTCGGCGAGGCCGTAGGCGTCATCGCCGCCCAGTCGATCGGCGAGCCGGGCACCCAGCTCACCATGCGTACGTTCCACACCGGTGGAGTCGTGGGCGAGGACATCACCCACGGTCTTCCCCGCGTGGTCGAGCTCTTCGAAGCCCGCACCCCGAAGGGAGCCGCCGTGCTCGTCCGCGAGCCCGGCGTCGTGCGCATCGACGAGGACGAGACCGGGCGCCGGGTGACCGTCGTCGCCGAGAACGGCGACGAGCAGGTCGTCACGCTGTCGGCTCGCGCCCACCTCGAGGTCACCGACGGCCAGGAGGTCCACCCGGGGGATGCTCTCGTGGAAGGCCCGAAGGACCCGAAGGAGCTCCTCGAGATCAAGGGCATCCGCGAGACCCAGCAGTACCTCGTCGAAGAAGTGCAGAAGGTGTACCGCGACCAGGGCGTGGCGATCCACGACAAGCACATCGAGCTCATCGTTCGCCAGATGCTGCGCCGGGTGCTCGTCGCCGAGCCGGGTGACGCCCCCTTCCTGCCCGGCGAGCGCGTCGACTCGCAGCGCTACGCGGCCGTCAACCGGGAGCTCGTGCAGGCTTCGCAGCGCCCCGCCGAGGGTCGCCCGGAGCTCATGGGGATCACGAAGGCGTCGCTTGCCACGGATTCGTGGCTGTCGGCGGCCTCCTTCCAGGAGACGACCCGGGTGCTCACCGAGGCGGCCATCGACGGCCGCTCCGACCAGCTCTTCGGGCTGAAGGAGAACATCATCATCGGCAAGCTCATCCCGGCCGGTACCGGGATGCTCCGCTACCGCTCCGTCGAGGTGGACACACCCGACGCCCAGCGGATGTCGTTCTGGTCCTCGGATCTCGAGACCGGGGCAGAGGGGCTCGAGGGCACGCCCTCCGACCTTGCTGCCTGGTTGCGGGACGTCGGGCGCACGTCGCTCGGCGAGGGCGAGACCGGCGATGCCTACGACACGACCGGCTACGGCGCCGGCTACGAGGCCGACACCGACGCAGGGCCGCTGTCCAGCTTCGGCCCCGGTGACGTACCCGACCCGTACGCCACGCCGCCGGAGGAGTTCGACGTGCCGGAGGAGGGGTCGGCGTAGCCTTCCCTCGTTCGGTAACGCGGGGCGGTGGCGGCTCCGGCGAGAAACCCTCGCCGGCTCCGCCACCGCCCCGCTGTCGCGTCCAGGGGCTGCCCGCTGGCCGGTGGTGGGTTTCTTTGCGGTGGTGCGCCGGCGGGCGATGACTTCGGCGGCAACCTCGTGCGCAGAGCGCCCGCGCGAGGCGTCGCGCGGTCGTCCTGTGCACTCGGTTCGTGTCGGGCGTCGTGACACCACGGTGGATGCTCTAGCGTTGCCGGCAGTGACCGATCGCTTTCCAGGAGACCTCGTGCCGAGGCCGGTTCCGTCTCCATTACCGGCGCCGGCCGCCCCGCCGGCCCCCGAGCCACGGCTGCTCCGGGTCTCCGACGCCGAGCGCGAGGACGTCGTCAGCCTTCTGTCGACGGCATGCGCGGAGGGACGGCTCACGCTCGAGGAGATGGGCGGCCGGGTGAGCGCCGCCTACTCGGCCGTCACGCGGGCCGACCTCGAGCCGCTCACGATCGACCTGCCGGTCGGGGCGGCGCACCCGCTGACGGCCACACCGGTTCCGGCCGGCGACCGGCCGAAGACGAAGAAGAAGTGGCTCGTCACGGTCATGGGCGAGCTCAAGCGCGGCGTGAGCCGGCTGCCGGAGCACACCGTCGTGGTCACCGTCATGGGCGAGTCCAAGATCGACCTTCGCAACGCCGTCGTCGACAGCCCCCACATCGAGCTGCGGATGTACCTCATGATGGGCGAGCAGGTGGTCATCGTGCCGGAGGGCGTGGAGGTCGAGGTGACGGGCTTCGTGTTCATGGGCGAGAAGAAGGTCGACGTAGACGAGATCCGCCCACGCCCAGGCGTCCCTCGCCTGCACATCCGGGTAATCGGGATGATGGGCGAGATCAAGATTCGCACCGCTTGACCGGCGCCTCGTGCGCCCTCGCGGTCACTTGATGTCGGTGTGGGCCGGGCGTTCCCGATCCGTCCGTTCGGCTCACACCGGCTGTCGCCCCTTCGGCTGAAGGTCTGGCCGACGAAGGGGTAGCGGTGGGCTCAGCTCTTGATCGCCAGAGCGGCGTGCGCCGCGAAGTAATTCGTCGCTTTGGCGGTCACCCCGAAGGCGCCCGTCTTTGTGCCCTTCGGGAACGTGATGGTGGCTGTGCCGGCGGCTCCGGTGACGGCCGAGTGGCCGTCGACGCTCACCACGGCGCCCTTCACCGGTGCGCCCACGTCGGTCACCTTGAACGTCACGTTGTTGGACGTGGTGTTCTTGATCGTCACCTTGGAGGGGCTGAGCGAGAGGCCGGCGAGCGACTGAGTGACGTAGTTCTCGATCTTGACTGACGGGGTGATGCACTGCATGGCGACGTCGAGCCGGGCGTAGGTGCCCGCGCTGATTCCGACGAGCCCGTGCTCGAGGCACGGCGTCTTGAAGGTCTCGACCGGTCCGAAGGCGGTGTCGGATGCGTTGGTCCGCGTCGTCGCCACGGTGTTGTTCGCCTCGTCGTACCAGGCGAGCCAGACACGACCGCCGGGACCGGCAGAGATCGCCACGCTGTAGGCGTTCGCCGAGTGGGGAACTGCCATGGCCTTGGGGGCGCCCACGCGCCACAACTCGAGGTTGCAGGTGGGTCCGTTCGAGCAGTACGACATGAAGATCCCGGGGTGCACGAGGGAGTTCGTGATGGCGAGGTTGTCGAACCCGCCGATGTGGCTGATCGAATTCGTGCCCGAATCCGGTGCCTTCTTCGTGGCGGACCCGGCCGTGACGTCCTTCACGTAGTACCCGTCACCGCTCGAGGGGTTCGAGTTCTCGTGCGCAAATGCGACGTAGACGTCGTTGTTGGCCGTCGGCTCGCTGTCGGCTGCCACAGAGGTCTTGTAGGCGTCACCGCTAGCGAAGGGGATGTGGCTGTCAGCGCCCTTTGCCGGGATGGTGGGAGCGACGCCTACGCGGTAAAGCACGCCGAAACTGTTGTTCGGCGGGCCGGCCCATCCGCCGGCCCAGGCGGCCGCGAGCTCGCCCGTCCGGGTGACAGCTGCGCCACCGATCGGGTTGGCGCAGTTGTTCGACAATGACCAGGTGAGAACGGTCCAGGTCGGCGACCCGGGCGTGGCACCGACGATGCAGCCCGTCGAGAGCGGGCCGACGGTGCCCTTGACGCCCTCCATGACGAGCAGCGGCTTGGCCCCGGCGGAGACGAGTGTCGGCTGGGAAGTGAGCGAGTCCCAGGTGCTCGAGCCGAAGATGCTGAGGGGGCCGGAGCTGACCGTGCCCGAAGGTGACACGACGGCCTCCTCGTAAGTGAAGTGCGAGCCGGTCGGCTCCCGGAGCCAGATGACCGTGGCGACGTCGGAGGGGCTGAGCCAGACCGTCGGTGTCCCGGACTCGTTGACGCCGCCGAGCCCCGCGCTGATCTCCGTCCATTTGCCGGGGGCCGGGGCGGCGGCCTTGCGCGGCGCAGCCTCGACCTTAGGGGAGGCGGTGGCGACCGCCACGGTGGCGGCCACGACCGCCGCTGCAGTCAAGAGGGCACCCGCCCGAGGTGACCTTCGGGTGGTCGCTGTCGAGGAGGCGTGTCGTAGAGTGGATATGACCGATCGCTTCATTTGTACTCTCCCCCTGCAGCGCCTCGGCGCTCCCGCTCCGAACCCGGTCCGTAACCGCAGGACCCTCTTGTCTGACGCCGGCAGCTTAATCACGCCGATCTCTTCGTGAACAGGTTCAATTTGGTTGCGAAACCACCCCTCAGCTGCTGCGAACCGGTTCAGTGTTCTCCGATCGGCGCCACCGGATCGCGGCCCGCCGGCTGCTGGTCGCGGGGCATGAGTCCGCAGTCTGGTGGTCCGAGGGCCTCGCGGTGGTATAGTCATAACGCCCAGGCGGGCAGGTATTTCGCGCCTCGGCGACCCAAGGCGAACACACTTCAAGAGGATTTCGCGTGCCCACAATCGCCCAACTCGTCCGCAAAGGCCGAGAAACTCCCAGGACGAAGACCAAGACTCCTGCACTCAAAGGTGCCCCGCAGCGGCGGGGAGTGTGCACGCGCGTCTATACGACCACCCCGAAGAAGCCGAACTCGGCGCTTCGCAAGGTGGCCCGCGTCCGGCTCACGAGCGGTGTGGAGGTCACAGCCTTCATCCCAGGGGTCGGTCACAACCTGCAGGAGCACTCCATCGTGCTCGTGCGTGGCGGCCGTGTGAAGGACTTGCCGGGCGTCCGCTACAAGATCGTCCGCGGCACGCTCGACACCTCCGGTGTCCGCGATCGCGCCCAGGCGCGTAGCCGCTACGGCACGAAGAAGGAGTCGTAAGTTGCCCCGCAATGGCCCCCCGCAGCGTCGTGAGCTGGTTCCGGACCCCGTCTACCATTCGGTGCTCGTCACTCAGCTCGTCAACCGCATCCTCTCGCGCGGCAAGCGCTCGCTTGCAGAACGGATCGTCTACGAAGCGCTCGAGGTCGTGAAGGACAAGACGGGCGCCGACCCGATCCAAACTCTCAAGCGGGCGCTCGACAACACGCGTCCCGAGCTCGAGGTGAAGAGCCGCCGTGTCGGTGGCGCCACGTATCAGGTGCCCGTCGAGGTCCGGCCCCGCCGGGCGACGACGCTCTCGATCCGTTGGCTCACGAACTTCGCACGCCTGCGGCGCGAGCGCACGATGGCCCTCAAGCTTGCCAACGAGATCCTCGATGCCTCGAACGGCATCGGCGCCGCCGTCAAGCGCCGGGAGGACATGCACAAGATGGCGGAGTCGAACAAGGCATTCGCCCACTACCGCTGGTAGTCGAGGGCGCTGCTCGGTTCGGGAGCCGCGGGGAGCCGTTTCGGCGACGGCTCACCCTGTGGATCCGCACCGCGCAGCCATGACCGGCTACCGACTTAGGGCGGGACCGATCGTTTCGACCTGCCGCGCTCGCAGCACACGAGACTGACGCCGACTGACGCAAGAAGAAGACACGAACGACATGGCCATCGCAATCCGCGAATTCCCCCTCGCCAGAACCCGCAACATCGGGATCATGGCGCACATCGACGCCGGTAAGACGACGACGACCGAGCGCATCCTCTACTACACCGGCCGCAACTACAAGATGGGCGAGGTGCACGAGGGCGGCGCCACCATGGACTGGATGGTCCAGGAGCAGGAGCGCGGCATCACGATCACATCGGCCGCCACGACGTGCCGTTGGAAGAACAACTGGATCAACATCATCGACACGCCCGGCCACGTCGACTTCACCGTCGAGGTCGAGCGATCGCTGCGCGTGCTCGACGGCGCCGTGGCGGTCTTCGACGCCGTCGCCGGCGTGGAGCCGCAGACCGAGACGGTCTGGCGGCAGGCGAACAAGTACCACGTGCCCCGTATCTGCTTCATCAACAAGATGGACCGTGTCGGCGCCGACTTCGCCCGGTCGGTCGAGATGATCCGCGACCGCCTCGAAGCCCTGCCTGCCGTCGTGCAGCTGCCCATCGGAGCCGAGGCTTCCTTCCGCGGCGTCATCGACCTGCCCACGATGAAGGCACTCCTCTGGGAGGAGGGCATGGGTGAGAAGTGGTCCGAGGAAGAGATCCCCGCCCCTCTCGTCGACGCTGCCGTGGCGGCCCGCCAGAACCTCGTCGACGTCCTCTCGAACTTCGACGACAACGTCATGGAGCGCTATGTCGGCGAAGAGGAGATCACAGCCGACGACCTGACGGGTGCCCTCCGCCGGGCGACCATCGGCAACCATGTCGTGCCGGTGCTGTGCGGGTCGGCTTTCAAGAACAAAGGCGTGCAGCCCATGTTGGACGCTGTCGTGGACTTCCTCCCGAGCCCGCTCGACGTGGTGAACACCGTGGGCATCGACATGAAGACGAAAGAGCCGATCGAGCGGGAGGCCCGCGACGACGAGCCGTTCGCGGCCCTCGCCTTCAAGATCATGAGCGACCCGTTCGTCGGCAAGCTCACCTACCTGCGGGTCTACTCGGGCACGCTCGAGAAGGGGACGACGGTCCTCAACACGACGAAGGACCGCAAGGAGCGCATCGGCCGCATCCTCCAGATGCACGCCAACCACCGCGAGGACAAGGACGCCATCTACACGGGCGACATCGTCGCCGTCGTCGGCCTCAAGTCGACCTCGACCGGCGACACGCTCTGCGACGCCTCGCACCCGATCCTGCTCGAGACGCTGGAGTTCCCAGAACCGGTCATCCACGTCGCCGTCGAGCCGAAGACGAAGGCGGACCAGGACAAGCTCGGAAAGGCGCTGTTCGCACTCTCGGAAGAGGATCCGACGTTCCGCGTCCGCTCTGATCCAGAGACTGGCCAGACCGTCATCTCCGGCATGGGCGAGCTGCACCTCGAAGTGCTCGTCGACCGCATGCTGCGTGAGTTCAGGGTTGACGCCCACGTCGGCAAGCCCCAGGTGGCCTACCGCGAGACGGTACGGGACGCCGTCACGAAGATCGAGGAGCGGTACATCCGCCAGACCGGTGGCCGTGGCCAGTACGGCCACGTCGTCATCGACCTCGAGCCGACGGGCCCGGGCAGCGGCTTCGAGTTCGTCGACAAGATCGTCGGCGGGGTCATCCCGAAGGAGTACATCGGCGCCGTCGACTCCGGCATCCAGGAGGCGATGAACTCCGGCGTGCTCGCCGGCTTTCCCGTCGTCGACGTCCGCGTCCTGCTCGTCCACGGGTCGTACCACGACGTCGACTCGTCGGAGATGGCCTTCAAAATTGCAGGCTCCATGGCGTTCAAGAAGGCCTGCCGGGCTGCCCGGCCGGTCCTGCTCGAGCCCATCATGGAGGTCGAGGTCGTGACGCCGGACGACTATCTCGGCGACGTCATCGGCGACCTGTCTTCCCGCCGAGGCAGGGTCGAGGGCATGGAGCAGCGGGGCGCCAGCCACGTGGTGCGGGCACAGGTCCCGTTATCCGATATGTTCGGCTACGCTACCGACCTGCGTTCGCGCACCCAAGGTCGAGCCACCTACACCATGCAGTTCGACTCTTACCAAGAGGTCCCGGAGTCGGTGTCGCGGGAGATCATCGCCCGAGTCACCGGCGAGTAGTCGCCGGGAGCGAGTTGCACCCGTTGGAAAAGGCCGAGCGGCCCGATCCAACATGACGATCCGGACCGCCGGACGGGGATGACCCGAGCGGCGGTCCACGAAGACGATTCAGTCCATCACGCAGTCAAAACGAAGACGCGGCGCCACCGGGCGCTGCCAGGAGCAAACGGAGCGGTCGGCACCAATGGCCAAGAAGAAGTTCGAGCGGACCAAGCCGCATGTCAACGTCGGCACGATGGGGCACATCGACCAC
>JBEKMC010000119.1:0-10360 GCA_050008715.1 Acidimicrobiales bacterium
GTGGAGGTGAGCGGACTCGAACCGCCGACTTCCACGTTGCGAACGTGGCGCTCTACCAGCTGAGCTACACCCCCAGGCCGGCTGACCGGCCCCGATGACGGTGCACGGAAGTCGCAGGCGCGGGACCCCCACGATAGCGGAGGTGCCCCACCCCGCCTCAAATCGGTGGACGACCTGACCTCAGCGTCAGCTGAGGTCCCTTGACCAGGAACGATGTCGACATCAACGCCGGCGCCGGAGCGCCGCGAGCTGTCAGTGGGCGGCGCTTCGGCGCTGCTGCACGCCCATGACGGACCATCCTGACCCACCGACGATTGCACCGCTTGCGCTGGCGTACGTCGACCCGACGCGGGCGTAACCACCCGACCCGAAGCCTCCGCTTACTGCATTCCGAGCCCGATGTGCGACAACGTGGCGACGGCTCTCGAGGACGGCGGTCGCCTGACGGCGGGTCTCGAGAGCGATCACCTTCTGCGCCCGCTCGACGGCGACACGGTGAAAGTGGATCAGGAGGGCCACATAGGCGACGGTACAGCCGAGGCTGAACAAGGCGAGATCCCACATGACTCGGGCGGCCGGGATCATCCCCACGACGAAGAAGAAGACCGTCGCGCCACCAAGGACCAACATGACATGGCGCCGTCGCGCTGCCGTCGCCGGAGAAAACGTCACTGCCGCGACCGGGGCCGCATGTACTCGGTCGTACTCGAAGTCCTCCGCTGAGGGTGCCGGCACGCCGTAGCGTTCGACGTGGAGCCGCTGAGCCGCCGCCGAGAAACCGATCATGGCGCCCGGGACCGAACCGACGGCGCCTTCGGCGACGACCGAGTGCTCGCCCGACGTGCCGAACCGGAGCAAGCGACGGTGATACGAGCGGACACCAGACGTGAACTGACGCTCCGAGATCTTTCGCACAATCATCGGCGTCAGCGCCACGATCCACACAACTGCCAGGACGACCACGATCATGATGCTCTTCACCGTCCTCGAACCATCCCCTGCTCCTTGGGAGACCCTACAAGCGGGTCTCGGTTGATTAGTGGATTTCCGAGCGACGCCAGGTCCCCGAACGCCCTCCCGCTTTTTCCCAGAGGCAGAGATCACCGATCACCATCGACCGGTCGGCCGATTTGCACATGTCGTAAATGGTGAGGGCGGCGACGGCACAAGCCGTCAATGCCTCCATCTCCACACCGGTGCGATCGACTGCTTCTACTTCTGTCTCCACTTCGACGCAATCGTCGCCGATGGTGAAGTTGATGATCACTCCGCCGACGAGCAGCGGGTGACACAGCGGGATGAGCTCGGCGGTCCGTTTGGCCGCTTGGATACCTGCAATACGCGCAGCTCCCAGGACGTCACCTTTGTTGATCGCGTTGGACACGATGGCAACGGTGGTCTCCGGCAACATCTGCACCTTGCAGCGGGCCAGAGCCCGTCGGTGCGTGGTCTCCTTCGGAGTGACGTCCACCATCCTGGCCCGACCTAGAGGGTCGAGATGGGTGAGGCCGCGCTCAGGCATTGCACCCAGTCTAGGCGGGTGGCCCGTTCTTGTCTCCTTGACCACCGCCACCTGGGAATCCGTAGAACAGCCGAAAAACGGTCACAGGGAACGCTTTTCGGGTCGCATGTCAAGCCCAGCCACGAACCTGTAACAAGCTCAGCCGCCGATTTGGCTCATGGAACGACGCGGGCGAACGAAGTCGACCTTCCCGATGCGATGACCGGCCCACTTCAAACCGACGGCCCGTGCCGCCAGCTCGGCGAGCTCGTCATCGGTCGCCCCGGATCGCATAGCCGTCCTGAAGTCGTAGTCGTCTCTGGCGAACAGGCATGTCATGAACGATCCCTCGGCGGTGAGACGTACCCGGTCACAGTCACCACAGAAGGGTTTCGTGACAGACGGAATGACACCAATCTCGCCAGCGCCGTCCTTGTAGCGCCACCGTGATGCGGGCTCGGGACCGTGCTCGACCTCCTCGAGTGGATACACCGCGTCGATTGCTGCGACGATCTCGTCGGCGCCGACTACTTGTTCCATCGACCAGGTCCCGCTGGCGTCGAGCGGCATGAACTCGATGAAGCGAGGCTGCACACCGGTCCGGCGACCGAAATCGGCGAAGTCGACGATCTCGTCCTCGTTCCATCCTCTGACGACTACGACGTTCACCTTGACGGGGTCGAGACCCGACGTCACCGCAGCACTGATGCCGCTCAGCACCTCGGGAAGAGCGTCGCGCCGTGTGATCTCGGCGAAACGGTCGCGCTTCAGCGAGTCGAGCGAGATGTTGATCCGAGCAAGGCCGGCGTCCCGGAGACGTTGTGCCATCCGGTCGAGCTTGGCTCCGTTCGTCGTGAGGGCCACGTCGATCGGCCGGCCGTCGGGCTGGCGGAGAGCTGCCAGCATCTGGACGAGCACGGGCAGGTCTGCACGAACGGTTGGCTCACCGCCGGTGAGGCGAATCGACTCGACACCGAGATGCTCGACGAAGAGCCGGGCGATCCGTTCGATTTCCTCGAATGTCAGGATTTCGGCACGCGGGAGCCACTTCATCCCGTCCGCCGGCATGCAGTACACGCATCGGAAGTTGCACCGGTCCGTCACCGAGATGCGGAGGTCCCTGACCACACGCCCGTACGAATCCGTCAGCAGCCGAGTGCCATCGGTCACGTCGCGCAGGCTCATCCGTGCAAGCTTAGGGGCCTGAGCTGGAGCTTTGCCCCAGGGATAGTCCTACTTGTACGGAGCATGCAGGACTTTACGTTTCGGTGCTTCCCGCCGAGGAGGAGACGTACGGCTCGATCGGCCCGAACAAGATGACCTGCACGAGATCGCCCTCCGGCACGCCCTCTCCGTCCGGAACGATCGCCAAGCCGTTGGCCAGCGCCATACCGCCGAGTTGGTGCGACATCTGGCCACCGACGGAACGGGCGATCAGGCGACCGTCGTCCCCCCAGCGCGCCTCGATCCGTACGAGATGGGTCTTGCCGTCCCGGTGTCGCTGCAGCCCGCCGGCGGCAACGGCCGGCACTGTTGGCGGGGCGGCGGCAGGATGGCCGGCGAGCACACGCAACACCGGCAGGGCGATGGACTGGTAGCTCACGAGCGACGAGACCGGGTTGCCGGGGAGGCCGAACACCGGCACGAGCCGGGAACCACCCCCGGCAGCGGTGCTCGGCAGCCAGCTGATCACGAGTGGCTTGGCCGGCCTGATGGCAACGCTCAGCTCGTGCACGTCTCCGCCGCCGGCGGCCGCGCCGAGCTTTGCGAGGACGACCTTCACGTAGTCGAACTCGCCCTTGCTCACTCCACCTGTCGTGAGCACGGCGTCACAGGAGTGCAGCGCTCGCTCGAGGCCGGCTGTCACGGCAGCCTCGGTGTCGGCCGCCAGTCCCAGATCCACCGCCTCGAAACCATCCCTGCGCAACGTCGCGAGCATCGAGTGGCGGTTCGAGTCCCGGATCTGACCGGGGGAAAGGGGCGGGGCGCTCCCGTCTGCGGCGAGCTCCACCAGCTCGTCACCGGTGATCATCACTCCGACGCGGGGGCGCGGATGCACCGAGACCACACCCGCGCCGACACTCGCGAGCACCCCGATGTGGGCCGGCGAGAGCACCGTTCCCGCTGCCACTGCGAGGGAGCCTGCCGCGAGGTCGCTGCCGGCGGCTCGGAAATGGTATCCAGGCTCGACGACGTCGAGGACTCTGACCCGCAGCCTCCCGTCCGGGCCGGCCCCGAGCGCCTCGATGCGTTCGACGATGGCAATGCCGTCGGCACCTGGCGGGATGGGCGCTCCCGTCATGATCTGGATGGCCTCTCCCGGACCGACGGCCACAGTTGGTGCCGTGCCGGCCCCGAGGACCCCGACGACGGTCAGGTCCACTGGGGCGCCGGCCGTATCGCCGGACCGGACGGCGTATCCGTCCATCGCCGTGTTGGCGAACGGCGGGACGTCCTCGGCTGCGACGACGTCGGAGGCGAGCACACATCCGAGCGCCTCGTCGACCGGCAGGTGCACGGGCGCCAGTGGCCGCGCCGGTTCGAGCGCCAAGCGCTGCACTTCGGCGAGGGGAACGAGCGTTTCGTAGTCGTGACCTGGCATGGTGTTCCTCCGATCGGCCCCCCGGCCAGCATGAACACCGGGCCGACCCGCCTGCCCGGAGGCTCTCCGGGTATACACTTAGCACTCACGCGGTGAGAGTGCTAGCGCTGTAGAGGGAACGAAGGAACGATGCCGACCTACGAATACGCATGCAAGCAGTGTGGGGAGCACCTCGAGGTCGTCCAGTCGTTCCACGACGACGCCCTCACGCTCTGCCATGCCTGCGGCGGCGAACTGAAGAAGGTCTTCGGGAACATCGGCATCGTCTTCAAGGGAAGCGGCTTCTACAAGACCGACAGCAGGTCGACCTCGTCCGCCTCCAAGTCCTCGTCGGCCGAATCCTCAGCTTCGACGTCGGATGCCAAGGCCGACTCGTCGAAGTCCGAGTCCTCGAAGGCCGAGTCCTCGAAGGACGGCGCAAAGTCGGAGCCGAAGTCCGACACCAAGCCAGACTCGAAGGCCAGTTCGAAGTCCGACTCCTCGACGCCTTCGTCCTCCGCCTCGCCGGCGCCGAAGGCGGCTGCCGCCTCCTAAGGGACGGGCGCGGCTACGGGCGGGTGGACGGCACGATTCGCTGCCGCCACGGCCGGGCGCTGTCGAAGTGGTGACCCACCACCCTGCCCCGCCGGACCGCCGCCAAGAAACCCTCCGCCCCGTCGAAGTCCTCGACCTCTACATAGGCGGCACCGACCGCGTCCGGTACGTGGGCGTCCGATCCGGCTCCACCTGGCAGGCCGAGCCGGCGGGCTGCATTCGCCGCCTCGTCGTTGAGATGCCCGAGCGAGGTCTTGGCGTTGCGCACTTCGATGAGATCCACGAGTCCCTCTGCGGCAAGGCGTTCGAGGGCGCCGGCATCGATGCGATGGCGGAGGGGATCGTAGGGATGCGGGATGTAGACGAGGCCCCCCTGTGCGCGGACGTGGAGGGCGGCCTCACGCGCCGAGCGGCACCCGGGAGGGATGCGCTCGGTCAGGAACAGACCGATCACCTCGCCCTCCGGAGTGCGCTGCTCCTGCCCGACGACCACCCGGCAGTCGAGCGCCGCTACGAGCCGGACCGCACCGCTGATGGTGCCGTGATCGGTGACGCAGATGACGTCGATGGCCGACTCGCGAACGGCGAGCGCAAGTTCGTCAGGCGTCGTCGTGGAGTCGCCCGACCACATCGTGTGGAGGTGGCAGTCGACGCGCACGTCGCCCGCGGGTAACTCCTCGGCCAGATGCGGGTGCCGAGCGATTGCCGCTTCGCTCGGCCGCGGCCGGCTCTTCTCGCTCAGCGCCGCCCCCTACGAACCGCTCATCGACATGTCGTCGATGGCGAGCGTGATGCCGGCAGCCGAGCCGGGCAGCCACTCGAGATCGCCACCGATGAAGGCGATGTGTAGCAGCATCCGCTGGATGGTAGAGGCAACCGTGATCTCCCGAACGGGCTCGGCCAACGCCCCGTTGCGGATCATCAAACCCTCGGCCCCAACGGAGAAGTCTCCGCTCACCGAGTTGACGCCCGTGTGGAAACCGCTCACCGACTGGACGAACAACCCATGGTCGACACGCCCGATGAGCTCGTCCTGGCTGAGCTCCCCGGGCTCGATGGCTACGGCCCGTGCGCCCACTCCAGGAGTCGTCCGGTAGCCGCCCCGGACCGCAGATCCCGTCGAGGTGGTGCCGGCGACGCGCCCGGCACGGGTGTCGTAGAGGTAGCCGAGCAGCTCGCCACGCTCGATGAGTGAGTTGCGCCGGCAGGCAAGGCCCTCGGCGTCAGCTTGCGAGGCGCCCCAAGCGAGCGGGTTCGTGGGATCGTCGACGAGTGCGAAGTTCGCGACGGCGACCTCCTCCCCGAGCCGATTGGCGAACAGGCTCCTGCCTTTCGCCACCTCCTCCCCCGAGAGCGTCGCCGCCAGCGTGCCGAGGAACATCGCCGCGATGCGCCGGTCGAGGACGACGGTGAGGCGGGCGGAGGAGGGTTTCTTGGCTCCGAGCAACCGCGTAGATCGCTGGACGGCATCCGAAGCAGCCTGCGCCACGTCGAGGTCGTCGACGCGGCGCCCGGCGGTGTAGCCATATCCTGTCTGGCTCTCGTCGGCGTCGCCGGCGATGGCGGACACCGATACGAAGCACGACGTCCGCCGTGTCGTCGCCTCGATACCGGTCGACGTGGCGATCGCCGACTCGCCCATGGTGTCGGAGTAGTCGGAATGGACGACTTGGCGGATGCGAGGGTCGCCCGCCCGGGTGAGGCGTTCGACCTCGACGGCCAGGTTCACCTTCGACTCCGTCGGCGTGCAGAGGAGGTCGCCACGCCACAGGTCGAGCTCGGCGGCGACTACGCCGTCGGGCACGGCGATACCGCCGTACTCGTCGATCGTGGCAAAACGGGCGTTGTCCCGCGCCTCACCCACCGCCTCCGCGGCCGACGCCTCGTCGAGAGCCGCCACCCAGGCGAATCCAACCCGGCCTTGCGACACGACCCGCACGCCGAGCCCGGCAGATTCGGCAGAGGTGAGGGACTCGATCTCCCGTTCGAAGATGCGCACCGACGTCTCCCGGCCGCGGGACACGTACGCCTCGATTTGCTCGTCTCCTGCGGCTCGGGCGGCCACCGCTCGGGCGAGCTCGATAAGCTCAGTCACCGGCGGTGCCACCGATCGTCACCCCCGTGATCCGGAGCGTCGGCTGGCCACAGCCCACAGGAACCGACTGGCCGTCCTTGCCGCAGGTTCCCGGCGACATGTCGAAGTCGCTTCCGATGGCGTCGATCTTCGAGAGCACGTCCGGGCCGTTGCCGATGAGGTTCGCATCTCGAATCGGCTCGGTGATCTGACCGTCCTCGATGAGGTATGCCTCCGTCATGCCGAAGGTGAAGTCGCCGGTCGCCGTGTTCACCTGGCCACCCCCGAGGTGGGCGACGTAGATGCCGTTCGGCGTCTGGGCAACGATCTCGTCGGGGTCGTCGGCGCCCGGCAATAGGAACGTGTTCGTCATTCGAACCATCGGCAGATGGCGGAAGCTCTCGCGCCGGCCGTTGCCGGAGGAGGCCCGCCCATGTTTGCGCCCTCGCAGGTAGTCCCACATGTAATCGGTGAGGATGCCGTCGCGGATGAGCACGTTTCGTTGCGCGGGCCGTCCTTCGTCGTCGACGGACATGCACCCCCACTCCGGCCCGACAGTGCCGTCGTCGACGAGCGTGACGAGAGGGCTGGCGACGAGCTCGCCGACGCGCCCGGTGTAGACCGAGGTGTCCTTCACGATGTGGTCGGCCTCGAGGCCGTGCCCGCAGGCCTCGTGGAACAGGATGCCGCCGCTGCCGCGTTGCAACACGACGGGGACCACACCTGACGGTGCGGGTCGTGCGTGCAGCTTGGAGATGGCGCGACGGGCAGCTTCTTCTGCAACGTCCTCCACGCTGCGACGCTCGAACATCTCGAAGCCGAGCGTGAGGGCCAGTGTCTCGTAGCCACGCTGCATGCCGGCGTCCCCGGCGGCTACGCAGACGACGCTGAAACGGGTCCGGACGCGTTCGTCGCCCGTGAGGAGACCGTCCGAGTTGGCGATCTGGGTGCGCCTGCGTGAGTCGCCATAGCCGGCGCTCACCTGCACGACCGAAGCGCTCTTCGATCGTGCGACGTCGTCTGCGCGAAAGAGCAGCTCGACCTTGGCGGCCTTCGAGACGTCGGACGGCACCGAGGTGATGCCGTGCGGCGCGGGGGAGCGCCGTTCGGTCAGCGCCACCGTCCTCGTCCCGCCGCCCCCGTCGCGAGCCACAGCAGCTGCAGCTTCGGCGGCTTGACGCAGGCCGTGTTCGGAGAGGTCGGCCGTATGGGCGAAGCCGGTCGTCTCGCCCACCACCACGCGGATGCCGGCGCCACGGTCGTGGCCGGAAGACAGCTCTTCGACCTTGCGGTCGTCGAGGGAGATCCCGGACGAGCGGCGGTCCTCCACGAAGACCTCGGCGAAGTCGCCCCCTTTACGAAGGGCGACTCCCAGCACGGTTTCGAGGACGTCAGCTTCTACGAGCGCGACGGTCAGGGGGGCCGGCGGCGAGCCCGCCGGCCCCGAAGTCCCGTCGATGCTCAGCGGAGGATGTTCCCGAGCATGCCGCCGACAGCGCCGGCGCCGATTGCGTCTTTCTTGTCCTCGCCGATGTACGGCTTGAGGCTGCCCGCGAGAATCGCGAGGGGCATCGACTGCAGCCACACTTTGCCCGGACCAGTGAGTACGACGAGCCAGTGACCGTCGGCGCCGAAGTAGCGGTTCACGATGCCCTGGATGCGGGTCATGGAGAAATTGACCGTGTCCTGGAAGACGCCGACGTGACCGGGGTGCACGAGGAGCGTCTGGCCGGCGGCGAGGTCGTAGGTCGTGACCTCACCCGAGAGCTCGACCCACGCGGTGCCCTGTCCTTCGAGCTTCTGGAGGATGAAGCCTTCCCCGCCGAAGAGCATTCCTCCGAGACCCTGGTTGAAGCCGACGGTGGAGTTGATCCCCTGCGTTCCGCAGACCCAACCGTGACGATGCACGAGGTAACCGCCGGCCGGGCTGATCTCGAGCGGGAAGATCCGCCCGGGCATCTTGGCGGCGAAAGCGATCATGCCCTGGCTGCCCATCGCCTCGTAGCGAGTGAGGAAGATGCTCGTTCCGGACATCACCCGCTTCAGGCCACCAAGGAGGCCGCCTCCGCCGCCGCTCTGGTTGCCCATCGACGTCGTCTGGTTCATCTGCACGTTGGCGGTCATCCATGACAGCTCGCCGTGGTCCGAGATCAGGACGTCGCCCGGGTCGAGGATCATCTCGAGCACCGGCATTGTCGAACCCTTTACTTCTGCCTGCATCGTCACAGCCCCTTTGTGATGTCGTTCGCCCGCACGTCGGTCGTTGCCGCAAGTCTGCCCCGCCCACAGCCAGACGTCGAGACGCACGAGCATCCACCAATCTCGCGACCCTCGCGCGTAGCATCCGAAAGGAAGTTCGCGTGCGCCGGATCACGCGAGGAACGAGCCGATTCTCGGAATGTCGGCCCGACAGGGTCGACCCGGACGGGTGCCGACAGCACCTCGAACAAGGGCAGGCCAACATGGACGAGAGCGAAGCAGTCGAAGAAGAAGGCGCTGCCGCCACACCGATTTTCGGCGTCTACCGCCGCGGCTACGACCCTGAACAGGTCGACCGCTATGTCGGCGACCAGCAGCGCCGCCTCGACGAGGCGGTCCATCGCGCCTCGGAGTCGGAACGCAAGCTTGCGGCCGCCGTCGGCCAGTTGCGCGAGCTGCACCGCCGCGTCGCCGTCTACGAGAGCGAGGCGCGCAATTCTCAGCCGCCACAGCTCGACACGCTCGGCGAGCGGGTGCAGCGCATCCTTCAGGAGGCGTGGGAGGGGGCGTACAACCTCCGCCAGGAAGCCGAGCGCGAGGTGAACGAGCTCCGGGAGCAGACCCAGCAAGACCTCGAGTCGATGCGGGCGACAGCCAAGGCGGAGGTGGAGGAGCTGCGGGAAGTTGCGAGTCGCGAAGCAGCCGAGGTGGTCGACGAAGCGACCCGGCGCGCCCTCCACATCCGGGACGAGACCGAGCGACGCCGCCAGGCCTACCTCGAACGAGTCGAGCGCGACCGTGAACAGGCGATCGCGCAGATCACCTATCTCTACGACCAGCGGCAGGGTGCCATCGCCGAGTTGGCACGGTTGCAGGCGACCGTGCAGGCGACGATCGAGGAGATGGTTCGCAGCCCGCTCGGCCGGCCCGCTCCGGGGGTTGTCGACGCGGCTGCCGACGGCGCCCGAGCCACGCGCGCTGCCTCGAGTCGTGCGCATCCGTCGGCGCCCTCAGGCGCGGCGCTCCCGGGCGTCGGCCCCGGCGCAGTCGCGAGCGTCGACCGCTCGCCCTCCGATAACTCGACGGAGCGCTCCGGCGCGGAGCTCGTTGCCCGGCCACCCGTCGGTGACCGCCCGCTGTCCGAGCAGGCGACGCAAGCCGGTGCGATGGCATCAGGCGCCGAGTCGCCGCAGCTACCGGGCATCCTCGGGTCGCCTCAGTCCAATCCTCAGGCAGACGCGGACGCCTCGCCGGCGGGACCGGACGTGCCGACTGGGCCGATGGAGCGTTTCGTGCGCCCGAGCGACCGTGAGGCAGCCCGGGCGGCCACTCGTCAGGACGCCGAGGCGAACGCCATGGAGCGAGTGATGCGCGACAGGCAGCGCAGCGCCCCCGCCGGGGCTGCCGAGCGCCCGCCCGCCGACTTCGGTGCCGAAGTGGGACAGTTCAG
>JBEKMC010000012.1:0-90762 GCA_050008715.1 Acidimicrobiales bacterium
CTTTCAGTCACATCCCGGTCCTTGAGGGGCCCCCACTCCGGATCCTCGTCGGGGTCCAGCCAGCGCTCCGCGGTCGGGCGGTAGGTGCGCCGTACAACCAGCCATCCCGGCTCATCGTCAGCCAGAAGATCGACGTCATCCCAGAGCAAGCCAGTCGCCTCACCCCAGCGCAACCCGCACAGGGCCATGACGAGCACGAGGCACTCAACGATTCCCCCCCAAGCACCCTCGGTCGCGCAGGCCTCGGCTAGCTCCAACGATTGGGGCACGCTGAGCACCATGTCCGCATCGACGGCCAGGCTGGGCCGGCCGGTCGCCATCGTGGGTTTTCCTTTCACTTTCCGGCGAGGCCGTACCACCACCCAAGGGCTGCGGTCGATTGGCAAGTCATCCCGGCTGACGGCCCACGCCCAGCATCCCTTGAGCGGCTGGAGGAACCGGGTCATCGTCGCGGGCGACACCCGCACGCCCTCGTCGCGCTCGCTCGTCTCGAAACGGGCGACGAACTCTTCCACCTGCGCCGCGGTCAGCGAGTCGGCCGGTGCCGAGTGCGCCTCGAGCCAGGCGCGCCCGGCCCGCTGCTGGTCGCTAACGCGATCGGCCAAGTGGTCGGGCAGGAAGCTGACCGACCTCAGGAAGTCCGCCACCGCCTCCGCGTCGGGCCCGTCCGGCTCGGCCCCGGGGGTCAGCAGCCACCGGCGGGCCCGGTTGAACGAGCGGGCGGCGGCAGTCTTGGTTGACGGCTCCCACTCGGGATGCTGACGGAAGTACAGCTCCGTCAGGTCGAACACTGTCAGCAGCGCCGGAGCTTCGGGTGGCTCGGGGGCAACGAACTGCTTGACCCCGAGATGGAACGGGAGGCCTCGAGCGAAGTCGCGGTCCAACCGCTCTTTCCAGGTCTGGGCCAGGCCAGCCTTGCGGAACCTCTTGAGCCATTGGACCCCGTCGGCCTTGCCCTTCACGTCCCAACAGTCGGCCCGCCTGCGACGTACCTCTCCGGTGGAACGGTCGGCCACTCGCTCGGTCGTCGACGCCTTGACGATCCATGTGGAGAAGGTCTTCGGGATCCACGGGTCGGGATAATCACGGGCCATGGAGCCCCTCCTCGTGCGGCCTGTCAACAGAGCCAGCCCATCGCCGAAGGCTGCAAACTGTAGCCAATCGTATCATCCTCAGGTTGAACCAGGGTTGAATAGACCGGGTCACAGACGAATCAGCTCCTCTTGTCAGGCCGCCCTCGGCGTCTCGTCAAAGACGCTTGCGCGCCTCCCAGGAAACCACTCTCAAGGCTGAGAATGACCTGAACACAAGGCTTTTCCTGCTGAGCGCAGAGAGGCGACGGAGGGTCTCCCGATCGACTAAAGTGGTGGGCAAGGAGAGGTGCGAGAGCGGCCGAATCGGACTCACTGCTAATGAGTTGACCTCGTGAAGGGGTCCGAGGGTTCAAATCCCTCCCTCTCCGCTCAAAATTTGATCGGCCGCGGTACATGCGACCTGCGCGAGGCACCTACCGGGTGAGCGCGGGCGGTCCCGTGAACAGGCGGAGGACGGCGGCCACCACGCCGACCAGCCCACCGGCCAACCCGACGTACGCACCGGATGCGAGCGAGCTCGGGAGCCCGACGAGCCCGGCGCTGTCGAAGGGCGACACGACCATCGCGCCGATGACGAGCGCCAGGGTCGCAACACACAAGAGGGCAAGCAGACTTCGATGCGGCCACTCGATCCGACGGCTTGACTGCAGGATCACTCTCGTCACGACGAGCTCGACCACGATGGCGATCGAGAAGAAGAGCATGAGCCAGCGCCACAGGCCGCCGGCCGGATTGTGCAGCGCCGTGACCGAGAGCGACACGGATATGCCATCTCCCGAGACGGCGATCTGGTACCACGGCATGAACAAGCTCCCGAATACGGCACATGCACCGAACAACGACGCCAGGTCGACCATCTGGAGCCGACGGCTCGCCTTCAAATCCGAGATCGTCACGACCGGCCCGGCCCATGAACTGCCGGGCGTGAAGCTCGCCACCGTGTGGGCTCCCGGTGGGAGCGCCGTGCTGCCATGGGAAACCGAATACGTCTGCGGCTGACCGAAGTACACGGCGGGTTGAGGCGGCGGAGTCGTTTGGCCGTACGGGTTGTAACCAGGTTGGCCGTCGAGCCCTACCGCGGCTGCGGGAGGAGCCCAGTAGCCGGCGTCGGCCAACGCCGGCGTCGGCGGCTCAGGACCGATCGCCGGTGGGCCAGGTCCCTTGGCCAGCGTGGCCGGCACCAGCGTGGCGCTGGCTCCTTTGCCGCGCAGAATCGCGCCGCAACTGCGACAAAATCCGGCGTCGGCCGCCACCAGCGATCCGCATTTCGAACAATTCACGACCCTGAGCCTCCCGCCCGCCGAATGAGCCGCTGCCAGCAAAGGCACCCGCACGCTCGTCAACCAGCCTACTCATCCCGTTTGCCCGTCACTGAGATGCTGACTCAGAGACGACCGAGAGGGTCGCGCGGCTCGGGTACCATCATGCCGTCGTTTCCCTCGGTGAGTGTCTCCCGCCGTCGGACACCGGCGCTCGTAGCTCAATTGGAGAGAGCATCTGACTACGGATCAGAAGGTTGGGGGTTCGAGTCCCTCCGAGCGCGCTGGATCAGTTCAGTTGGGCGCTGACTACCCAGCTCATCTGCTACTGATGCGACTGGTGGTGCTGCCGGTGGCGGCTCGGTGGCGGCCGCGCGGCGGCCTCCGCACCCCGACGAGCGCCCATACAAATAGGGGTGTTCGCCCCCTTACTTTGGCGCACGGACTGGTCGTAAGGTGGCTCGCGTCAGCGGCGCTTCGTGGGAGGGATTGTTCGTGAGGTTGCCAATCGGCAATAGGAACGGTCCGCAGAGCTCCTGGAGCGGCCGGTCGTGCTGGCGCTGGCTGACGTCGATCGCCGCGGCCGTTTCAGTCGCTGCGGCCGTTCTCGCACCGGCCGTTCCAGCTCGTGGAAGCGGTATCACCATGTCAGGTTTCTCTCCGGCGTCAGGGCCGGTCGGGACGAAGGTGACGATCAGCGGGTCAGGTTTCGTCGCTTCGGACATCGTCGCGTTCAACGGGACGACCGCGACGGTCGCCCGAGTGAATCCGGCAGGCACGACGCTGAAGACCTCGGTGCCCGCGCTCGCGACGACGGGTCTCATCACTGTGACGGATCCAGCTACCGGTCAGAGGGTCGCTCTCCCACACTCGCCGTTCAAGGTGACGAAGGGGATCTTCGCCACGCCCAACCGAGTATGGGCCGGCGGCAGGTTCACGCTTGAGGGAAGCGGCCTGTCGCCTGATCACAGCGACCGTGTGCTCATCGGGACGACAACGATCGTCCAAGCGAGGATCAATGCCAACGGCGACTTCAAGATAGGCGTCTCGGTCCCGTGGGACGAGATGAGCCGCGCCGCCCACCTCTCGGTCGACGACTTCGCCGGGTCGGTGATCACGATCCTGTACATCCTCGGCTCATGGCCGATGTACCGACACGACCCCCAGCACACCGGCGTCGACACCTACGAGACGTCGCTGTCGGTGAACACGGTTCAGGCGCTGAAACAGCTCTGGATGAAGCTCACGCTTCCGAGCGGGACGTTCGCAATGATTCCGTCGGTGGCCAACGGGCTCGTCTACGAGGGCGCCGACGAGTCGGACTACTTCAACCTGTACGCGTTCACGACGGACGGGAAGAAGATGCCGTGGTACACGGGTTACCCGTACAGCTTGTTGGAGGCCGAGCCCGCCGTCACGAACGGCGACCTCTACTACTCGGCCGCCGAAACCATCAGCCCCTTCGACGCCTCTGTGAACGCGGCGACGGGAACCCAGAACTGGGCGAACGGGCTCAGCATCATCAGCACAGATAGCCCGTCGGCACCCAACGTGGCCGGCGGCCGGATGTTCGTTGGTGCGCCCGACGGCAACCTCTATGCCATCAACACCTCGACCGGCGACCCTGACTGGTCGTTCCAAACCGGTGGCGCCGTTCACTCGTCGCCGGCCTACGACAACGGCATCGTCTATGTCGGCTCGGACAGCGGCTACCTCTATGCCATCCACGCCGCGACCGGAGTGAAGGACTGGTCCTACGGTTCTGGGGGCGTCATCGACTCCTCGGCGGCAGTGGTCGGGGGCATCGTCTACGTCGGCACGGAGAACGACTACGCCGGGTCGGTGATCGCCCTGAACGCCACCACCGGGGCCGTCGTGTGGCACGACACGTTCAAAGGCGAGAGCTTCCCGACATCGCCGGCCGTGGCAAACGGCGTCGTGTACATCGGCGGGAGCTCGGGGGTGACCGGGTACATGTATGGGCTCAACGCGTCCACCGGGGCGCAGGAGTGGCACGTGACCTCCGGCCCGACCGTGACGGACCCGGCATACGCCAACGGCGTCGTGTACTACTCCGTGGACGGTTCGTCCGCGTCCGGCAAGGCCCAAGTGCGAGCAATCGACGCCGGCAACGGGAACGTGCTGTGGCACAGCTACTCAGTGACCGATCCACTGGCGCCGATCATCTCGAACGGCATCGTGTACGTGGAAGGGGAGAACGCCATCTTCGCGTTCAGCCTGTAACAGCACGGCTGCCGCAGCTGACCTTCGACCGGTGGCAATAGAGTCCCGCCAGACATGGGAGTTGCTCGATCGCATTGAGACGCCTGAGGAGGTGGCAGTCTCGTTCCCCGCGATGGAGCCTGGCGCAGATGCACCGTGGCGAGGGTCGAGTCGTACGACACGCGCCTTCCGCTTCATACGCGGTCGAACGAGGGCCGTCGAGGTGGTCGATACCCCTCGCGAATGAGAACCAGCGCGCTCAACTTCTGAAGTACTTCTGATATCCTGTCGGAATGCGTGTGATCGAGCGACCATTCTCGGACCTCCTTCGTCATCCAAAGGACGTCACGAGCGAGGTCGAGGACAGCGACGTTCTTTTGCGTCGGCGCGACGAGCCCGACCTGCGGTTGAGTCGCGCCGATCGGGAGGTTGAACGAACCGACGCGTTTCGCGCGATGGCGCGAGCGTTTCGCAACCTCGCAATACGCAGCCCGGGCGCCCTCGGCCATGCTCTCGGCGACGCCTTCGGGTGGCTCGAGTTCCTTCCGGCGGCGGACCGTCGCGAGTTTGCTGACGAGTTCGCCCGGGTGGTCACAGCTGCAGCCGAGCTCGACAACTACGGCCCCCTCAGCCAGCTCGTTCGTGAGTGGCGGGCCACCGCCGAGGTGCACGCCGACCCGAGGCTCGCTCGTCGGCTGCGCCGACCGGTTGAAGCCGGCGGCGACGCGATTGCTCCACCGGCGCGCTGAGGCTATGCCGAAACGGCGTGAACGGGTGGCCCCGCCGCCCGCCAGGCAGGGATGGGAGTTCCGATACGCGACGAGCGACGCGGACACGGGCTGGGACAAGGTATGCGCGGCCGCTCCCGCCAACGCCCGTACCGCCTGGGAGCGGATCACCGCCGATCCTCGTCGGCGCGACGACCGCCAACACCCCCTTCGAGGAAGCCTTGGCACGCGAACCGTCAACGGCGAAGCCATGGAGCAGTGGCAGTACGAGGTGACCAGCGGAGGCAGGCTCTGGTACTGCATCGACGACAAGCGGCGAACCGTGTGGCTCACAGACGCCACGCCGGGTCATCCAAAGGCCACCGAGTAGTCGCGTCGCCGTCGGCATCTCCACCGCCAGCGCGGGTCGGCCGCGCCATCGTCGGCCGTTGTATCGTCGTCCGTGTGCAACCTGAACACGGCAAAGCCGTTGTCTGCCGGACGTTTCGTGGTGTCCGTAGCGGGTGCGCCGATCGATCCGAACATGGTGATCTCTGGTGGTCCCAACCTGCGTTCTGTGACGGTTACGACCAAGGACCATCCACGCAGCGCGGGCCGAGGGTCTGCGGGTCAGGTGGCGTCCAGGGGCGCCGTGGGTCAGCTGAGTTCGCGAACCCTGAGGGTGTCGACGTGCTGCTGGAAGGCCACAGCTTTGCCACCATCCAGAGTCCACACGTGGACCATCTTCACGACGGCCGGCTCACCGGAGCTCTTGTGCTTCCACGTGTAATTCCCGAGAGCCACGACTGTGTCACCGTCGGCGACGAACTGCTCGGGCACCACCGCAAAGTCATCGCCGATTTCCCCGAGCCGCATGAACACCCCTTCGAGCACTGCCTGAGGACCGACGTACGTGCCAGCGAGTGGAAAGCCGTCGGCCTCGGTCCACTGGATATCGTCGGCCATGGCGCCGAGGGCGGCAGGTACGTCGCCCGTCGCGAAGCTCGCATAGGCGTTTTCGACGACTTCCTTGTTTGTGGCCATCTGGTGCCCTCTTTCCTGTCGGCACAGGTGGCCGCCTCATCACCGTAGTGCACCCGCTTGAAATCGACTCTGGCCGGTGGCCCGGCGCTCCTGCTGGCTGTCAAGCCGGAGGCTGGATCACGCCGTCAAAGGCCCGCCGGCCTCGTAGCTCTCGATGACACGCACCTTTTCAGCCGATGGCGACGTCTCGTCGAAGTGGTAGGCGAGCCATTCGCGGACCAGCCGGCTGGCGGCGACGGGCGCGATCACGCGAGAACCGAGAGTCATGATCTGGCAATTGTTGGAGAGGACAGAGCGCTCGGCCGAATAGCAGTCGTGAACCACTGCGGCACGCACGCCTCCGACCTTGTTGGCGGCGATGCTCATGCCGATTCCTGTACCGCAGACAAGGATGCCACGGTCGATTTCGCCGGCCGCGACGGCCTCAGCGATACGGATGGCCACGTACGGATACGGGCTCTCGGGTTCGAATTCGTCGCTGTAGTCGCGCAGGGATCCAACTCGGGGATCGCCGGCGAGATCGGCTACCACGTGATCCTTCAGAGGCTTGCCGATGGCATCAGAACCTATTCCGAGCCGGACAGGCCGAGGGCTCACGATGCCTCCGATTTCGGCGTCTGGGCCTCGAAGCCCGGAATCAGGGGAGCCACCGCCTCGAGCACGAGCAGGAGCGACCGCGCTCCGGGATCGACCGTGCCGAGAGAACGTTCGCCGAGCACTGCCGACCGGCCGCGTCTCGCGATCATGCTGGCGGTCGCTGCGGTTGCTTCCCGCGCGATCTCTAGTGCCGCGACCCACGCCACAGAGAGCATCTCACCACCGGACACGTGAGTCTCGAGTGCGTCGAGAAACGGAATCAGCGTGTCGAGCAGAGTCTTGTCACCCCGTTGGCTCTTACCGAGGCGTTCGAGCCTTGCCTCCCCCTTGCCGAGTGCAGCTGCAACGAGAGCGGGCGTGACGACCTCTGCCGCAAGGGCTCGTCCGACAGTCTGGAGGAACACCCCCCAGAGGGCACCAGAGGCTCCGCCGGCGGCGTCGGCGAACGCCTCGCCGGCAACCGTCACGCAGCTACCCACGCTTTCCTGGGGTCCGGCTGCCGCAACGCAGGCAGCCCTGAAGCCACGGACCATTCCCGATCCGTGGTCCCCGTCGCCTGCCGCCGCGTCGAGCCGGCCGAGCTCCTCCTCATGGACCTCGCAGGTCGTCAGGCACGCACCAAAGGCATTCCGCACCATCTCGACGCTCATGGAAGAAGGCTCCTGAATCCGGCGCTAGCGGCCGGAGCCGAGTAGAGCTTTTCGAGCTCGTCATCCAGCCAGAACAGGCTGAGGGAGCAACCGGCCATGTCGAGAGACGTAACCAGCTGGCCCACCTCACAGTGCTCGACGCTCAGGCCGGCGTCGACGAGGAAGCGGCCCACCGACGCATAGAGGACGAACAGCTCTTCGCTCGACGTCGAGCCCAAGCCGTTCATGAGGGCCACGACCCGGCCGTCGTTACCACTCGGGGCCTCCGGCAGTAGCTGCTCGACCAACAGCTCGGCCAGGGACTTGGCGTCGAGGCGGGAGACGGTCCGCACGCCGGGTTCGCCGTGCACCCCGAGCCCCAGCTCCATCTTGTCGGCAGCGACGGTGAACATCGGCTCCTTGCCACCGGGGAGCGTGCAGCCGGCAAAGGCGACCCCGATGGACCGGGTGCGCTCGTTCGCCCGCAGGCCGAGCTCGGTGACCTCGTCCAACGGAGCGCCGGCGGCAGCGGCGGCGCCGAGAACCTTGAAGACGCAGAAACCACCGGCGATACCTCGACGCTCCAGGAAACGCTCCGGAGGGCCTGAGGCGACGTCGTCGGTCACGAGAACGGTGGTGACCGCGATGTCCTCCTCGGTCAGACGGTCGACGCTCATGTCGAAGTTCATGACGTCCCCGCTGTAGTTGCCGTAGGAGAAGACGATGCCCGCGCCGCCGTCCACCCCCTTTGCACACCGGTAGACCTGCTCGGAAGACGGGCTCGTGAACACGTCCCCCATGGCGGCACCTGTGGCCAAGCCCGGGCCGACCAAGCCGGCAAAAGCCGGGTAGTGACCAGAACCGCCCCCGATGAGAACCGAAACCCGACCCCGGAACGGCGAGCCGACGGTCCTGATGCCCGAGGACTCCGGGATGCGTTCTATGAGGGTGGGATAGGCGCACGTGAGCCCGACTATGACATCGTCTTTGAACGATTGCGGGGTATTGAGCACGTGCGTCATCGCTCTCTCCTGATCGGAAGGCCCGCCGACGGCAGGCACCGTGGCGCCGACGCGACACCTTCTCCGAAAATTACCAGTCGCCGGGTTTGGGCTCCATTCGAGCGAGCGTGGCTCGTGCCGCCTGACGGAACAGTCCGTATTGCCGGCCTCTCTCCTCGATGTGCTAGAAGGCAACGCATGTGCACGTGGGCCGGCGATCAGCAGGTACCTGAGCGACCCTCCGTGACCATCGGCGTCGGGCTGAAGATGTACCTCGGTTACCGGCGAACGATGACATGGTGCGAAAGAGTCGCCGACGTCGCCGCATCTCATAGGCAATTGTTCAAGGCCGGCCTGGAGCTCTTCGTTCTTCCCTCATTTCCGGCATTGACAGCTGCGATTGAGATCTTCGCCGGTACAGGAATCCTCGTGGGATCCCAGGATCTTTGCTCGGAAGATTCGGGACCTTTCACCGGTGAGGTCAGCGGTTCGATGCTGGCCGAGATCGGGTGCCGTTACGCCGAAGTCGGGCACGCCGAGCGCAGGCGCATCTTCCACGAGGACGACACCGTCGTCGCGCTGAAGACGAAGGCTGCTCTGCGAAACGGGCTCGTACCGATCCTCTGCGTGGGAGAAGAGGAACGCCTCGACAAGGACGGCGCGCTGGCTTTCTGCGCCGCCCAGCTCGGGTCCGCCTTGAGCGCGTTGAACGGCGACGCTGGAGGGCGGGTGATCGTCGCCTATGAGCCCGTCTGGGCAATCGGGGCCACGGCACCGGCGCCGCCGTCTCACATCCGGACGGTGTGTGACGGGATACGGAGAGCGCTCGAGACGATGCCCATCTCCAGTTCCTCGATCCTGTACGGAGGCACAGCTGGACCGGGGCTCCTGGTCGAGTTGGCGGACTCGGTCGACGGACTGTTCTTGGGCCGTTCCGCCCACGACCCGACGGCTCTCGGCTCGGTGCTGAACGAAGCAGCCCAGCTCCTAGCCTGAGCCGGCACAGCGGTGTCAGCTCTCGCGGGATCCTTTGATGATCACGACAGGACATGCAGCGTGCTGCACGCACTCCTGGCTGACCGAGCCCAACTTCAGCCCGGCGAAACCACCTCGGCCGCGGGAGCCGAGCACGAGCATGTCGGCTCCCCTGGCAGCCTCGATCAGCGCTGCAGTGACGTCTCCCTCGGCCACGTACCTGCTGATCGGCACGTCGGGCGTCGGCAAGACCATGTCGACCGTCGCCTCCAGGAAGGCCTTGCACTTCCTCTCCATCTCGCTGCGGTCGAACGCTCCGGGCATGCCGACGAAGGGCAGCTGCCACGCGAAGACCGCGACGATCTCACCCCCGTGGACCTTCGCCTCCTCGCTGGCCCAGCGAAGAGCAGTGTTGCCGTGCTCGGACCCGTCAACCCCGACCACGATCCGATGGGTCATGACGCAGCTGGCCTGAACTTCGGGCGGGATGGGGCGGCACGAGCCGTCTGCTCGAGTTGCTCGAGGCTCATGCCCTTCGGCTCAGGGAGGAGCCACACCGAGAGCCCGAGTCCCAGCAGGCACACGATGCCGGCAACGACTTCGGCCCCTCGCAAACCTATGGAGGACGCAAGCATGTCAGGGAAGAGGTACGCCCCGGCGAAGGCACCCAACTTTCCTGCGGCCGCCGATATCCCGTGCGCGGTCGTCCGCACCTCCACTGGGAAGATCTCGGCTGGGTAGACGAAAGTTGTCATGTTCGGTCCGAACTCCGTGAAGAAGTAGCTTGCCCCAAACAAGACGACGAACGGCGCCACCGTGGTCGTCACCCCGGGCACGAGGCCGATGAGCAGGAACACGAGTGCCATCAGGGCAAAGCCCTGACATTGGATTCGTTTGCGCCCCGACCTGTCCAGCAGTCGGATGGCTAATGCGTACCCCGGCAGGGCGAACACGGCGAAGATGAGCAACTGCAGCACCGTGTTGTGCAGGAGCGATCCCGTGGGGTTGATCACCTTCAACACTTCGGGACTCGAAATGGTATTGCCGTAGTAAGCGAAGTCGAGCATTGCCCATGTGCCAGCCGTACCGATGAGCCAGAACAGCATGCGCCGGCTTCTCGCCAGGGTCCTGAAGCCCTCGAGAACACCTTGCTGCTGCCGGGCTTTGGATGGAGGCCGCGGGCCGCGGACCACCGCTTGGCCGGTGGCGGCGGCGATGGCTGCCCTCGCTTCGACGAGGTCACCGCCCGCTTGAGCAAACCGTGGCGTCTCGTTGATCTGCCGCCGCAGGTAGAAGACGGCCAGCCCGGGGATCGCCCCCAACCCCAGCAAGATGCGCCAGGTGTCGCCGTCCGGGACATGGGAGGCCAGGAGTATGGCCGCGAGCAACGGTCCGATCGTCAAGCCGGCCCCCTGCATGGCGAAGACCAGCCCGACCATCTTCCCCCGTGATCGCTTGGCCGAGTACTCGCTCATGATGGTGGCGCTCACGGGATAGTCGCCGCCGATTCCGATGCCGAGCACGATGCGGGAGACGAGCAAGAAGGTGAAATTCGGCGACAGGGCGGAGGCGATCGCCCCGATCGCGAGGATGAGTACCTCGTAGCCGTAGATCCTCTTGCGTCCGAGTATGTCGGCGATCCGTCCGAAGATGATGGCGCCGACAGCCGAGGCTGCCAGCGTGGCGGAGTTGAGGAGTGAGACTTGCGTCGTCGACAGGCTCCACTGCGTCTTGAGGATGTCCACCACGATCCCGATGATGAACAGGTCATAGGCGTCGGTGAAGAAACCCATGCCGGAGATGAACATGATCTTGTATTGGAATCTCGTGATGCTGCTGTCATCGAGTGCGACGAAAGTCCCGGATCCACTCACAGCCATGCAATCAGTCTCAACCCCACGCCGGCGCCATCATGCGCAGCCCGAGTGAACACTCGGTGAACTCTTGGGTTGTCTCCGAGTCAATCCGAGCGCGCGAGCGCTTCCGCAGGGGGCGTCTCCGCGCTCTGGCGGTGCCGCGTGGCGACGACGGCGATCGCGACGAGCCCTACGAGACCGCCGGAGACCTGAACTGCCGTGAGCGGCTGCCCGAGGATGACAAGAGCCGCCACAGCAGCCACGATCGGGTTGCTCGATCCGATCACTGAGGAGATGGACGCGTCGACGTAGCGGTGGGCCCAGTTCATCATGAGATGGGCACTTCCCGGCACGATCGCCAGCAGGCTGATCCACAACCAGTCGCTCGCCTTCACGCGAGCGAGGCTCTGGCCGGACAACAGCACGATGGGCACCATGACCACTGCCGCCACGAGCGTGACGCCAACGGTGTACTCGACGGCATCCGACACCGCCCGTGCATGCTTGGAGGCGAGCCAGTAGGCGGACCACGACAACATGGCTCCCACCGCCAGCAGGTCACCGACGACCTCGTGGTGACTCGTCACGCCGGGACCGACGACGGCCGCCACGACGCCGCCGAGCGCGAGCGCGATCCAACAGAGGTCCCACCGGCCGATGCGCTCACCGAACAGCGGACGCGCTGCGACAATCACGAGCACGGGTTGGGCGGCGCCGATGACGGTGGCGTCCACGACGCTCGTGAGCTTGACCGCACTGAAGAACAGGGACATGTCGCCGGCCAACAGCACACCCCCGAGCCAGGTGGCCCGCAGCATGGGCCAGTTCAGCCGGCGGCCGGACGCGTAGAGGATCACGACGAGAAGGCAGGCGCCGAGCCACACCCTGTAGAACGTCAACACGAGCCCGGGGGCGAAGGTCAGCGTGGCGAAGACGCCGCCGAAGCCCCAACCGATGGCTGCGAGCACGGAGGCAGCGAGCCCTGCCGACCGGCTCCTGCGTCCGATGGCGTGAGATGACGCGGTCGTCGAGTCGGGCATTTCCAAGGGAGCGTAACGGGACGGCCGCACTCGACGCGGCGGCTCGGACGGCAGTTTCTCGCGCGATCCCCCGATATCCCCTCGGGATGCATGACCTTGTGGTTCGCTGGAGGCACGGGCAACGAGGGGGTGATTCTTTACCGACCGCGTGATATAAGTACCGGAGCCGTTCCTCCGGAGGATCGCGACCTCCCCGGGCGGCACGGAGTGAAATTTCCCGTTGCAAACGAGACGGATGGCTGGCTACAATCCGCAAAACCACTTAAATCTACATATATTTAGCTGTATTGATGCGTTGGCGCTGCTCGCCTGGGATGCCAGACGAGCCGGCCGTTTCATTCCGCTCTGACTTGGGGGTCTTCTCAGTGGGAAAGCTTGACGGGCTGGTCGCGATCATCACCGGAGCCGGCAGCGGCCAGGGGGCGGCAGCCGCTCGTTTGTTCACTTCCGAGGGTGCCGCCGTCGTCGTGGCGGACGTCAACGCGGAGACTGGCGAGGAGGTCACCGCCGAGCTCACCGCGACCGGTGCGCATGCGGTGTTCTCGCCGTGTGACGTCTCGGACTCGAAGCAGGTACAAGCAACCGTACAGACGGCGGTCACGGAGTTCGGGCGCCTCGACATTCTCTACAACAACGCCGGCCTGTGGTTCTCCGCCCAAGGCAATTACCGGCCGGGCATCACCGACGCACCCTCGCCTCTGCTGGAGGAGAACATCTGGGATCGCACGCTCGACGTGAACCTGAAGGGCACCTACCTCGGCTGCAAATACGCCATCCCGGAGATGCAGAAAGTCGGCAAGGGCGCCATCATCAACGTGTCGAGCATCGCAGCGCTTCGTGTCGGCTCGGGCGCGTCCGACGCCTACACGGCGGCCAAGGGGGGCGTCGTGGCGATAACGCGCACGCTCGCCGTGGAGCACGCCAAATACCAGATTCGCTGCAATTGCATCTTTCCCGGTGCGATCAAGACGCCACTGGCAGGGCCGTTCACACCCGAGTACGAGCGCGCCGTCGAGTCCCACGTGCCCCTCGGCCGATGGGGCCAGCCGGAGGACATCGCCAAGATGGCCCTCTTCCTCGCCTCGGACGATTCGAGTTGGATCACCGGAGCCTTCTTCGTCGTGGACGGGGGGTACACCGCCGTATGAGCGGCGTCACGGCGGCCCCGCCGCGCCCCATCGTGCACGGCCGGCTGTGGATCGGTGGCGACGAAGTCGCCGCCGGCAGCGGCGACACGTACCCCATCTATAACCCGGCAACAGGCGCCCTCGTCGCCGAAGTCGCGGACGCCGCCGGCTCGGACGTGTCCGCTGCGGTCGCCAGCGCCAAGCAGGCGTTCGTGGACGGCCGCTGGCGCCGCCTGCCGGCACCGCGTCGCGGCGAGATACTGCTCGAGGTGGCGGCCGCCATCGAGGCGGGCCTCGACGACCTCGCCCTCACAGAGTCGCTCTGCTCGGGCAAACCCATCAGCGACTGCCGAGCCGAAGTGGGTGCGGCCGCTCGCTATTTCCGCTTCTACGGTGCTGCGGTCAACCACATGACCGGACAGACCATCCCGGTCAACGCGACGGGCCTCGACTTCACCCTTCGCGAGCCCATCGGCGTCTGCGCCCTCATCGTTCCGTGGAACGGGCCAATCGCTATCGCTGCCAAGAAGACGGCGCCGGCGCTCGCCGCCGGCAACTCGGTCGTGCTCAAGCCGGCACCCCCAACACCGCTCACAGCCCTGGCGCTCGCCCGCATCTGCGCCGAAGCCGGCGTGCCCGAAGGCGTCGTCAACGTGGTCACCGGTTCGACCCGGCAGCTCGGGCAGGAGCTCGTATCGCACGAGGACGTCGCCAAGATCAGTTTCACGGGAAGCACCGCCACGGGACGGGACATCCTCTCGAGAGCGGCATCCGGAATCAAGCGCGTCAGCCTCGAGCTCGGGGGCAAGTCGCCGAACGTCGTCTTCTCCGACGCCCCCGTCGCCGAGGTGGCCAAGTCCGCTGTGGCGGCCGTCTTCGCGAACTCCGGACAAGACTGCTGCTCCCGCAGCCGGATGATCGTGCAGCGCCCCATTTTCGAGGAGTTCGTCGACCTGCTCGCCAAGGAGGCGGCGGCAGTGCCGCAGGGGGATCCGCTCGACCCGGCCATCAGGCTCGGGAGCCTGATCTCGTCCGAGCAGCGGGACCGCGTGCTCGGGTATCTCGAGAGGGCGACGACTGACGGGGCCGAGCTCGTCTGCGGTGGCGACGTCGTGCGCACGACGGGGCTGGATGCTGGAAACGCCATCTCACCGACGGTCGTCGTCGACGCGAAGCCGGACAGCGAGATCGCCACCGAGGAGGTCTTCGGGCCGGTTGCCACGGTGCTGTGCTTCGACGACGAAGCCGAGGCCGTCGCCCTCGCCAACGGCACTCGTTACGGGCTGAGCGGATCGTTGTGGACACGCGACATCGGGCGGGCGATCCGAGTCGCACGCGAGATCCGATCGGGGTTGTTGAGCGTCAACTCGGACTCCAGCTCCTACATCCAGGCTCCCTTCGGGGGATATGGGCAGAGCGGTCTCGGCAAGGAGCAGGGCCTGGAGGGGCTCTACGACTTCACCGAGGTCAAGAACGTCTACGTGAGCGACCGATAGAGACGAGAGGGAAAGCCAACCGTGTGCGAGATCCTGGTCGTGACGAGCGCAGATCCGACACCCTTCTCGGCGGTCGTGGACGCGGCGCGCGCCATGGAGTACTACGGCTCCGCGAACTTCGGCTGGGGTGTCGCCTGGCTCGCGGGTGGCCGAATCGAGCGCTATCGCTCTATCGGCAGGCTCAGCGATGAGCCGGAGGCGGCCGAACGCCTCGCCGATATCCGCTCGACGCACTTCCTCTTGCACGTCCGCCGGCCGAGCAAGCTTTCGACGATACAGATCGCCGACACGCAACCGTTCCTCAACGACGACGAGAACATTGCTTTCGCTCACAACGGTCGCTTCGTCGCGGAGGACGAGTTCCGCCCGACCTACGCGGATCGGCTGTCAGGCGCCGCCGACAGCGAGGTCGGCTTCGTGATGTTCCAGGACCTCGTTGCCGCCGGAGCGCCGATGGTGGAGGCGCTCGAGACGGTGCACTCCAAGCTCGGGGGGCGCGCCAACCTCGCCACCTTGGACACCAACGGGCAGGTCGCTCTCTACAGCAGCTACGACGGAAATCGGATGTGGACGTTCCGTAACGGCGACACGACGGTGGCCGCGACGGAGCTCCACTCGGCCGACAACTCGTTGTTCGAGCTCGTCTTTCCGCAGGCGACCGAGCGACGTCAGATCGAGGGGCCGGGCACGTTATGAGGCGCGTCGCCGGCATGGCGCGTCGGGCGGTGACGAGATGAGGGAGATGGCGACCGATCGCACCGTCGCCGGAGCCCAACCCACTCGCCAACGGCTCGGCGATCAGGTCGCCTCATTGCTGCTGCAAGCCATCAGGCTGCACGAGTACCTGCCGGACGAGCGGCTGCCCTCGGAAGCCGAGTTGTGCGAGCAGCTCGGAGTCAACCGCATGGCGGTGCGCGAGGGCCTGCGTTGGCTCGAGGACCACAAGTACGTCCGCATGCAGCGCGGTCGCTATGGCGGTGCCCTCGTGCTCGATCCTGGCCTGGATCTCGCAACAGACAGACTGCGGGGGCGGGCGGAGGATCTGCGGCAGCTCTTCGAGTTTCGCTCGGCCGTCGAACCGCTCGTGGCCGCCCTGGCGGCGGAGCGGATCGAACCCGTCGAGCTGGCGATGCTCGACCGGCTGCACGAGGAGGAGCGCCACTGGCCGTCGGTTCCGCGCGGGCGATTCCGTGCCATCGACGTCGCCATCCACAAGGCGATCGCCGCCGCCTGCCGCAACCAGTACCTCATCGACGCCGTACGGGACATCCGGGTCTGGCTGGCGCCCGGCCTGGACCTGCTCGACCCTTCGGTCGATCGACGCAACGACTCCGTCGAATGCCACGGACGGCTGATCGCCTGCTTGCACGCCGGCGACGGCACCGGGGCGGAAGCTGCCATGCGAGAACACATCGGCGTCACGGCGCATGCCGTCGACGCCGCACTCGAGAGCAGGACCTCAGTGGACGCGGGCCAGGTGACGAGATCGTCCCGGGCGCCGGGCAAAGCCCCGAGGCGACCGACGAAGGCTACGGCAAAGGCGAAGGCAGGCCCTCGAGCAGCAACGTGATCAGCCCGCTCCGTCAATGGGCGGAGCGAGTCCAGCAGTGCCCGGAGTGACAGGAAGGGGGGATATGGAGCTCAAGACGGAGATCTCCGAGGACGACGATCTCACGGCGCGAGCAGAGCTCCTGAAACGCGTGAGGGACGAGTCCATCCGCAACGTCCGCCTCGTCGTGACCGACCTGTACGGCGTGCCGCGAGGCAAGGTGGTCCCCGTCGAGCGTTTCGAGCGGGCACTGACAGACGGCCATCCCTTCGCCATCCCCTTGCTGGCGTGCAACCTCTGGGAGCGCCACTCGCCTGGCGAACGCGCCTACAGCGAGGACATCGGCTACCGCAACGGTGTCCTGCGACTCGACCCGGCGACGTTCGCCGTGCTCCCGTGGACGCCGGCGACGGCCCATGTGCTCACCGACCTGTACGACGAGGAGGGCAACATCGTCGCGACGCCGCGATCGGTCTTCCGCCGAGTCCTGGATGACGCTCGCGCCCTCCAGATCGAGCCGGTGTTCGGAAATGAGCTGGAGTTCTACGTGTTCCGCCCACACGCCGGGGGGGACGGCTTCGGCACGATCTTCGGCGAGCAGTCATGGTTCTCCATCAACGCCCTCGGCCTCGCGCAGGTGTTCGTCGACACGTTGCAGAGCACTGCCACGACCATGGGGATCCGCCTCTACGAGATCTTCAGCGAGCACGGTGCGGGGCAGTTCGAGGTCAACCTCGAACCCGCTACCGGAGTCGCCGCCATCGACCAGGTCGTCGCCCTGAAGATCGCCATCAAGGAGGTCGCTCGATCGCTCGGGCTGGAGGCGACCTTCCTGGCGAAGCCGACGAACCGGGCTGAGACGCCGCCGAGCGGATACCACATGCACCAGTCGCTCCTCGGCGCCGACGGCGGCAACCTGTTCTGCGACCCGGACGCGCCGGAGCTGCCCGCCGAGAAGGGACGGCACTACATCGGCGGGCAGCTGGCTCATGCGGCCGCCATGACCGCGCTCGCCGCACCTACCGTCACGGCGTACAAGCGCTACCAACCGGGTACCTGGGCGCCCATCCAGATCTGCTGGGGCGTACAGAACCGGACTGCGCTCGTGCGGTACCTGCCGGCAGCTGCGGACTCTCGCATCGAGAACCGGCTCGGGAGCTCGGACGCAAACCCGTACCTGCTCGCCTCCGCCATGGTTGCCGCCGGCGCCGACGGTGTTCGCCGCCGGCTCGAACCAGGTGAGCCGGCCGTCGGGAACCTCTTCGACGACATCCGGTACGAGCGCCTGCCCACCTGCCTCCTCGAAGCACTCGACGCCCTGTCGCGTGACGCGGTGCTCTCGGGGGCGCTCGGCGAGAACTTCGCGCGGACCTACACCGAGCTGTTGCGTTTCGACTGGGGGCGGTACCTCAACCACGTGAGCGACTGGGAAGTCGCCGAGTACCGGGAGATGCTGTGATGTCGGTGGCAACGACATCTCCGAGCGTCGAGCCAGAACGTTCAGGCGCGGTCCGCCTCGATCGCCTGCGTGAGCTGGAGGCGCCGATTCGCCTCGAGCGGGCCGACGTCTTCATGGTGTCGCTGTCGCTTCGGCGCAGCTTCCGGTCCGCCTACGGCGCGTCGGCGCCCGTGAAGCGCGTGATCGTCGTCCGCCTCGAGGACGCTGACGGCGTCACCGGATGGGGGGAGGCGCCAGTGTTCGAGCGGCCCTTCTTCGGCGTCGACACCGCCGAGAGCACCTGGTCGGCGCTCGTCGACCTCATCTTGCCGGCTGTCGTCGGAATCCAGTTCGGGAGCCCGGCCGAGGTTGCTGCCGCCTCGGCGGGCTTCCTCGGCCAGAACTACGCGAAATGCGCCGTCGAATCCGCCGCCTGGGCCATCGCCTCCGAGCGCTTGGTGGCTCCCCTTGCTGGCCTCTGGGGCGGCGTGCGGGACAGAATTCCAGTGGGCGAGAGCTTGCCCATCCACGACACGGTCGACCTGCTGTTGGACGAGGTGGCCCAGCGGGTGGAGGAGGGTTTCGGCAGGATCAAGTTGAAGATTGCCCCCGGGTGGGACGTGTCTCCGGCTGCCGCCGTCAAGGCGGCCTTTCCGGCCCTCCCCCTTTCGGTCGACGGCAACTGCGGCTATCGCCTCGACACGGGTCCGTGGGACGAGCTCGACGAGCTCGGGCTGCTCATGATCGAGCAGCCGCTGCCGGGAGACGACCTCGTCGACATGGCGGCCCTGCAGGAGGGCCTCCGGACGGCGCTGTGCCTCGACGAGAGTGCCTCCAGCCTGAACGTCACGCGCACTGCGCTCCACCTGAAGGCCGGCCGGATCGTCAACATCAAGGCACCGCGGCTCGGCGGCCTCATCCCGAGCGTGGCCGTGCACGACCTCTGCGTGCGCAGCAACGTGCCCACCTGGTGCGGCGGCATGCTCGAGACCGGCATCGGACGCGGATTCAATCTCGCCCTGGCGTCGCTCCCGGGTTTCACGCTGCATGCCGACATGTCGCCGACGCGGATCTTCTACGCGGAGGATCTCGTCGAGCCGACCTTCGACGTCGAAGGCGACGGCTGCATCGAGGTGCCGACCAGGCCCGGCAACGGTTTCCCGGTCGTGAGCGAGCGGGTGGAGCGTTCGGCGACGAGGAGGTGGAGCACCCGGTCGACCGCATAGAACCGGCGGCTGCCGGAACTTGGTGCGATCCAGGGGGAAACGGGTCACACCTCGCAATCTCGAGCATTCGGACACAAAGAGATCAGTCGAGACAAGGAGGGGAACTGATGGGCATCAGAGACAAGACGCAGAGTTCGACGACGGGCGACGAGGAGCTGCTGAGCAACTTCGGCTACAAACAGGAGCTGCATCGCTCCTTGAAGATGTTCTCCATGTTCGCCATCTCCTTTTCCGTCATCTCCCTGACGACGGGCATCTTCACGAACTTCCAGTTCGCCATCTCCCATTACGGTGCGGCCTCGATCTGGCTGTGGCCGGTTGCCTTCGGTGGCGCCATGATCCTCGCCTTCGTGCTCGCAGAGCTCGCCTCGAGGATCCCGCTGGCGGGCTACTCCTACCAGTGGGGCGGCCGGCTCGTCGGGCCCGGCTTCGGCTGGTTCGTCGCTTTCAACCTGCTGGCATGTTTCACCCTTGCCAGCGGCGGCGAGACGCTCTTCCTCCTCTCCCCGATGATCGGCACCGTGCTCGGCCTGAACACCGGGAGCCTGTCGCTCATGATCACGATCTCGGTGATCGTCCTCGTGCTGGCGGGCCTCGTCAACATCATCGGCGTCGTGCTCGCGTCGAAGATCAACAACCTCTCGGTGATCACGGAGATCCTCGGGACGTTCGTGCTCGGCGTCCTCGTCGTCGTCGCCTTCCTCGTGAAGACGCCCCACATCCACGCCGCCAACTTCATCTTCAGCCACGGTCCGCTGCATGGGCAAGCACCGTGGTACGCCGCCGGGCTGGCCCTGTTGATGGGGGCATTCACGATCGGCGGCTTCGAGGCCTGCGCCGACCTCGGGGAGGAGGCCATCGGAGTGCAGCGCACCGTCGCGAAGGCGATCGTCTGGGCGGTGGCCATCTCCGGCATCCTCGGCATGATCACGCTGATCTGCTTCGCCTACGGGATCCCGAACCTGCAGGCGGCGGCCGCCAGCGGCACTCCCATCGCCTATATCGCCACGTACTGGTTCGGCTCGGTCTTCTCTCGCATCTTCCTCGTGACGGTCGTGTACTCGGTCTTCGCCCTCATGGTCGTGCAGATCGCCGCCATCGGCCGCCTGATCTTCTCGCTCTCGAGGGACAACATGTTCCCCGGCTCGAGACTGTTCGGGGGCGTGCACAAGAAGACGCGCACGCCGATCGCCGCCCTCGTGCTCACGACGGCGCTGTACATCGCCGTGATGGTCTTCGCAGCCAAGAACGGCAACGCCTACATCAACCTCATCGGTGCCACGCCGATCTTCGCCAGCTTCGTCTACCTGGCAATCGTCGGTGCCTACGGTGTACGGCGGAACAAGATCCCGGCCTCGAAGGGCTTCGACCTCGGGCGCTGGGCGATACCGCTCATCGTCGTGTCGATGGCTTGGGAGATCTTCCTCATCTGCGACTTCACACTGCCGCAGATCTTCCACTCCGCCGCCGAGATCGCCTTCGGAGCCCAGATCGTTCCCATCGTCTGGTACTTCGGTGGTCTTCGATCACGCCTCAAGCGGGGCGTTGCCGGTGCCGCCCTCGCCCACGGGCAGCTGGCAGGAAAGGGCGTCATCGACCAGACGATCGCCACGGAGCGCTCCGTCGGCGAGGTCGGCATCGGGGCCGGCGAGTGAGCTCACTCGTGCGCCCGAACGATGCCTTGGCGTCGCTGCGCCGGGACGAATTCCCCGTCACCCGGAACAAGGTGTGGCTCAACACGGCCACCTACGGCCCCCTCCCCGCCTCCAACGTGCGGGCGCAGTCCGCCCTTCTCGATGAGATGACCATCGGCGGCGGGGCGAAGGGTGTCGGGCACTGGTGGGAAGGGGCGGCCCAGGTCCGTGCCAAAGTGGGAGCACTGATCGGGTGCGAGGCGGCCGACGTCGCCCTGCTCCACAGCACGGGCGAGGGGCTCAGCCTCGTGTCGCTCGGACTCGACTGGCGACCGGGGGACGAGGTCGTCCTCTACGACCAGGAGTTCCCAAGCGGCGTCTACCCGTGGCTGGCGCTCGAGGAGCGCGGGGTCAGGACGCGGTTCGTGCACGACGGCGGGCGTTACCGCTTCGAGGTTGGCGACGTCGAAGCGGTGCTGTCCGAGCGCACGCGGGTCGTGTGCGTCAGCCTTGTCAACTGCTACCACGGCTTTCGCGCCCCCGTCGAGGAAATCTCGAAGCTCTGTCGTGCGCGTGGGATCTGGCTCGTCGTTGACGCCGTGCAGGCAGCCGGGGCCCTCCGGGTCGACGTCGCCTCGCTCGGCGCCGACCTCGTGGCCGCTCACGGATACAAGAGCCTGTGCTCGGGTTACGGCGTCGGCTTCTGCTATGTGTCCCCAGCCTTGCGGGAGGCGCTTCACGTCTCCGCTCCCGGCTGGAAGAGCATCGAAGACGCCCCCTTCCTGGACAAGCAGCTTCAGTACAACCTGCGGTATCCGGCCGAGGCGCGACGCTATGAGGCGAGCGTCCCGAACCTTGCCGGCATGTACGGGCTCGGCGCCAGCATCGACCTGTTCCTCGGTGCCGGCGTCGAGCTCATCAACGACTGGGTCCTGCAACTGAGCGCCGAGGCGGTCGACGCCCTCGACGAGAAGGGTTACCCCGTCGTGAGCTCGAGAAGGGACGGAGAGAGGTCCGGGATCATCTCGGCCCGGGTGCCCGACGGGGACGCCGCCCGGGTCGCCAGCGCGCTGGCGGAGCAACAGGTGTCATGCGCCGTGCGCGACGGGCGCATACGTGTTTCCTGCCACCTGTTCAACGACCGCAGCGACATCGATCGCCTCGTTGCGGCGCTCCCCCCGCCGTGACGGCGAACGACGACATCGAGCGGCGACTCGTAGGGACCTTGCCGGTCCCGAAGGGTGCCTACGTGCACGCCGTCGTCCACGGCGGCATCGTCTACTGCTCGGGACAGCTCGGCGTGGATCCGGGGACCGGTGAGCTCGCAGATGGGGTCGCCGCCCAGACGAGGCGGGCGTTGCAGAACCTCGCCCTCGTGCTGGAAGGTGTCGGCAGCGACCTCGCCCGCGTCTTGCAGTGTCACGTGTACCTGCGCGACTCCGCCGCCTTCGCCGAAATGGATGCCGTCTACGCCGAGGCGTTCGGGGACCATCGGCCGGCCCGGACGACGCTGCCCGGCATCGGCTTCAGACCGGGCACCGAGGTCGAGATCGACCTCACGGCCGCCATCGGCGGCATCCGCCGGCCCTGAGCCGTCCGCCTCCGCCGGGTTACCGGGCGTGCCACGCGCACGTGGCGAGGAAGCCCAGGGTGCTGTCGAGGTCGACGATGCCGGCATCGGAGCCGAGGCCCTGGGCTACGAGGGCGGCAGCTGCGGTGCCGAGCCAGGCCGCCTGCTCGAGGTCGGCGCCGGCGCCGACCGCACGGATGAAGCCGGCGCTGAAGGCGTCGCCACAGCCCGTCGTGTCGACCACGCTGACGTCGGCGGCAGGCAGGGCGAAACTCCGCTCGGCATTAAAGACGGCGCACCCTTCGCCGCCGAGCGTCACCGCCAGGGTCTTCACACCGAGATCGAAGACGATGCGTGCCGCCTCGTCGAGCTGGCGCGTGCCGGTCAGCCCGAAGAGCTGGTCGTCGTTCGGCAGGAAGTAGTCGACGAGGGCAAGAAGGGGCGCCAGGCGCTCCAGTGACTGGACGTCGCCGGGCCGGAGCAGGTCGAGCGTCGTCGTGACACCAGCCGCCTGCGCCCAGCCGAGCACCGCCGCAGCCGCCTCCCCGCCGAAACCCCCAAGCGCATCAGGACCTCCGAGGTGGAGCACGTCGGCGCCGCCCATCAAAGCCCTGTCGACGTGGCCGAGCGCCATCTTGCCGGCGGCCCCCCGCACGTGCAACGCCGGCCGCTCGCCGTTCGATCGGATCGGCAGGATGGTGGCCGCCGTCGGGGAGCCGGCGACAACTGCGACGTGGGAGACGTCGACGCCGTGACCAGCCAGCAGCTCGACCACGAGCCTTCCTGCGGCGTCGTCGCCGACGCATCCGACGGAGGTCACTCGGGCGCCGAGCTTGGCGAGATCGACTGCCGTACCGGCAGCCGTGCCGGCGGCCGTGAGCCGGATCTCCTCGATGGGCACGGATCCTTGCCCGGGCGGGAGTGAGTCGACCGGGCGCCCGAGCACGTCGAGGATGTGGATTCCGACCGTGAGCACCCGCGGGGGCGCCCCGGCCAGCCAGCTCTCGGCCGGGGCCGGCGGGGCGGTCAGCTCGTCCATGGCGGCGTGAGGCCTCAACCCATGCGGGAGGCCGTCGAGGTGCCGAATCGATCCGATACGGCCTCCTTCAGCGCGTGCGGCCACCGGCCGGAGGTCTCGCGCCCTGCGGCGGCCAGCTGCCGCTGCGCGTCCGCGTCACCCGAGAAGGCCAGCACGGCCAGCTCCGGATGCAGATTGGCGATCGCCAGGATGGCCCCGGCGCAACCGAGGGCGCCCGCGACGAGGACGAGATTGGCGGAACCCGTGTACAACCAGCCGTCGAAGGTGTCGAGCTCTTCGTAGAGGCGTGCGAGGTCGCCGCTCGAGTCCTTCAGACCGACGACAGGAAGCTCGGCGAGTGCCGCCACGGGCAGGCCTGGAGCTGAAACAGCCGGAAAGTGGTACGCGAGAAGCGGCGACCCATCCGCTGCCGTTGCCAGGGTCTCGAAGTACGGCCGGGGGTCCGTGCTTTGCGGAGCGGACAGCGCCAGCACGGCATCGGCTCCGGCGTCGAGCACGGTCCGCGTGAAGACGGCTGCCTGCCGGGCTGACGCCGATCCTGCGCCGGCGAGCACCGGGACGCTGGGCGGCAGGGCATCCTTCACGGCCCTCACGAGCCTGCCCCGCTCACCGGAGTCGAGCGCGATGGCCTCCCCCGTCGTTCCGGCTACGAGGACGGACCGCACGCCGAGCTCGACGAGCCCGCTGGCGAGGTCGGCCGTGGCAGCGGCGTCGATGCCGCCGTCGCCGTCGAAGATCGTCAGGAGGGCGACGCCGACCCCCGAGAAGATGGGCGTCGTCACGATGGGGTCGTTTCTCTGTTCAGCGGAGGTCTCCTCTGTTGATGGCCGGCTGTCGATTGGCCGAGGGGCTACTTGATGGCGAGGGCGTTGGGCGGCGAGCCGATGCCTCCCCGCGCATGCAGCGGGGCACTCGTGAGGAAGCACTCGTACACGCCGTCGTCGGCACAGTCTGCCGCCAGGGCGTCGAGCGACCACAGCTCGCCGAGCGCCATCCCGAGCTGACCGATGAGGACGCGGTGGAGGAACCCGAACGGGACGGCCTCCGCCGAGAAGTCCGGCGGCCAGACCTCGACGGCGAACGTGTCCGCAGCCACCGCCACGATCCGGTTGTCCCAGAGATAACGCGCCATGTCCTCGGTGTGCTCGACTCCGGGAGCCTCCAACCGGCGGGCCGTGCGACGCCTGGCGGCGTACGGCATCCCCTGGTACCAGCCGAGAAACCCAGTCCTCATCAACACGACACAGCCCGGCGAGTAGGACACGCCGGCGGCCTCGCGTGCCTGCTCGAGATCGGCCACGGAGAAGGCGGTTGCCCCGGCGGGTGTATACGAGCCACCGTCGGCGCTCAGCGTCCGATCGAGGTCGAGCAGCACCGCCCTGCCGGCGATTCCCCGCGTCGCCCAGTGGTCGATCGTGTTGCGGCCGCCGGTCAGGACGTCCTCGGCCGAGGCGCCGTTGTAGAAGATCCCGGGCGCGTAGGCGACGTGCGCGAGTGAGTCCCATTGGCTGGACGCCTGCGGGTAGAAGTTGTCGAAGACGTCGTCGAAGTCCTCCACCGGCCCGGGCCGGTACAGGACTCGATGACGAGGGAGGCCGCGGTCGTCGTCGAGTGCCGGGTCGACGCCGTCCAGGGCGGCGTCGAGCGGAAAGACCGCTCCGCGCCGCACGAGCCTGCTGGCGGCAAGGATGCGCTCCGGCGTCTGCAGGTTCATGAGCCCGACGCAGTCAGCCGAGCCGAAAATCCCCCAGCCGCTTCGCCCCCCTCGGTCCGCCAGCGGCAATTCGTCGTAACGGGGCAGCCCGGTCGCGTCCGTAGCGCCACTCAGCGACTCGTCCATACGCCTCCTTTTATATCATCCAGCCGGATTACGACGGCTCCCTCAGCCCCGACGGCCCTCTGCGCTGACCTGGGAGAGGAAGCTCTCGAGGACTTTCTCCTGACGAGCCGGCAGCGCTCGCTCCGGGTACAGCACTGCTTCGATGGAAAGCCCCTCGACGAGGCTGACCAGTTGGTGGGTGATGGCACTCGTGTCGAGGTCGGCCGAGATCTCACCGAGCTTCTGTGCCTCGCTCACCCGGTAGTGCAGGACGTCCCAGAAGCGCTCGAACTCGTCGTGCTGCAACTCACGCAGGCTCTCGTTGCCCAGCGCGAGCGACCAGAAGTTCACCTCGATCTGCGCCTCGAGGAGGCGTTGGTCGTCGAGCGGAAGTGCCTCCAGCATGATCACGCGAAGTGCGGCGACCCCCATCAAGCCCTGTGTCCGGACTTGCAGCCGCTCGTACACCTGGCGATGGGAGAGCCGCAGCGTCGTCGCCAGCAATTCCTCCTTGTCGCCGAAGTAGTGCGCCAGTACGCCAGTCGACACACCGGCTTCCCGGGCGATCTCGCGCGTCGTGACACCGACGATGCCCGTCCGGGCGATGACCCGCCAGGTCGCCTCGACCAGTTCTTGTCGCCGCTCGTCGTGGTCGACGATCTTCGGCAAGCTGTCTCCCTTCCCATCCTCGGAGGTACGAGAGGATGTCGCAGACTACCGGTTGTGTCACTGGCCTCTCGGGCCACAGCCGCCTGAACCGCTCTGCCACGAGTACGGCCCCGTCGCTTGATAATCGGGCGTTCGATATGTATCGTGGCACAGTCGAGCACGTGACACAGCCCAGATCACCCCATCCGCCGAGATCGAGCCAGGAACGCCGGGAGCTCGTGGACCGCCTGGCCGAACGCGCCAAGTTCATCCGCCTCGAGACCGTGCGCCTCACCCGCATCGCCGGCGCCGGCCACTACACCGGCACGTTCTCGGCCGCCGAAATCCTCGCTGCCCTGTATTACGCCGAGCTGTGCTACCGGCCCGAGGAGCCTGCGTGGCCTGATCGCGACCGCTTCGTGCTCAGCAAGGGCCATGCCGCCATCGGTCTCTACCCCGTGCTGGCAGACGTCGGATTCTTCGACGCCTCCGCCCTCGACGACTACACGCGACTGGACAGCCCGTTCGGGGATCACCCGGACATGCGCAAGATCAAGGGCATCGACTTCAGCTCCGGCTCGCTCGGCCACGGATTGTCTGTCAGCGTCGGGATGGCCCTTGCCGGGCGCGTGCAACACCGGCCGTACCGCACGTACTGCGTCACCGGCGACGGCGAGCTGGCCGAGGGTCAGGTGTGGGAGGCGGCGATGGCGGCAGGTCAGTTCCGTCTCGGCTCGCTCGTGTGCATCGTCGACCGCAACGGTCTCTCCATCGACGGCAACACCGAGGATCTCATGGGCATCGAACCACTCGAAGACAAGTTCGCCGCCTTCCGGTGGAAGGTCCAACGCGTCGACGGTCACGACCTCGATGCCCTTCTCGATGCATTCTCGTCACTCGAGACCAACGAGGTGGGGGCGCCACAGGTCATCATCGCTGACACCGTCAAGGGGCGCGGCGTGAGCCGGATGGAAGGCGACGTCGCCTGGCACGTCGGCAACCTGAACGGCACCGACTACGACGAGGTGATCGCGGAGCTGCAAGCCGGCTTACGCCCCACCGCCTCCGGAGCTCGCCATGGCTGAAGACGCCACACCTCCCCGGCCCGAGACCTCGACTGCGCCAGCAAGCGGCCATCCAGCGGGGGGCCAGCCAGCGAGCGGCCAAGCGCTGAGCGAGGTCTTCCGCGGGAGCGCCGGCGGCGAGCATGCCCTGAAGGACGCACGGTCCTCGAAGGGCATCGAGCAGAGGACCATCCCGGCCTTCGTCGCCGGCGACGAGCTGGCCGACCTCGCCGAGCACGACGAACGCATCGTCGTGCTCACGGCGGACCTCGCCAACGCCAACCGGACAGCCGACTTCGCCACCCGTCACCCGGACCGCTTCTTCAACATGGGCGTGGCGGAACAGAACATGGTGTCGGTCGCCGCCGGCCTGGCATCCGCCGGACAAATCCCGTTCGTGGCGACGTTCGCCTCCTACCTCGCCCTTCTCGCCTGTGAACAGATCCGTACCGACTGCGCCTACCCGGGCATGCCCGTACGGCTCCTCGGGCACCACTCAGGGATGAGCCTCGGTTACTACGGGACGAGCCACCACTCCCTCGAGGACATCGGCATCATGCGCACGATCGCCGACATGACCGTCGTCTGTGCCGCCGACGCCAACGAGCTGCGTGCGCTCCTGCGCCTGTCGCTCGACTGGCCGGGGGCCATGTACATCCGCCTCGGCCGCGGACGGGATCCGGAGGTGTACCCCGAGCCGCCGGCCGGCCTCCGGATCGGCCGCGCCGTGCGACTGCGCGACGGCGACGACCTCACCATGATCACGACCGGCTCCGAAGTCCGCGCCTGCCTGGACGCCGCCGAGCTCCTCGCAATGCAGGGCACCTCTGTGCGCGTGGTCGACATGCACACGATCAAGCCGCTCGATGTCGGCGAGATCCTCTCGGCCGCCGGCGAGACCGGTGGCATCCTCACCGTCGAGGAGCACAACCGCACCGGTGGCCTCGGATCGGCGGTTGCCGAGACGCTCGCCGACGCCGGCGCGGCGACGCCGTTGTTGCGCCACGGTGTTCCCGACGTCCACGTCGTTCTCGGCCCTCCAGCCGGCCTGTATGCCCGTTACGAGCTCGATGCCAACGGCATAGCCTCCAAGGCGCTCGAGCTTCTCTCGTCCTCGAAAGGAGCCAAGTCGTGACTCGCGTGGCGAACATGAACCGGACTCGGGAGATCGACGCCGCCCTGCGGCAGCGTGCCCGTCACGTGATCCCCGGCGGCATGTACGGGCACCTCAGTGCGAACAACCTGTCGGAGGAGTACCCGCAGTTCTACGCGCGCTCGGACGGATCGCGAATCTGGGACGTCGACGGCAACGAGTACGTCGACCTCATGTGCAGCTTCGGCCCCGTCATCCTCGGGCACCGTCACCCGGCCGTCGAGGCTGCAGTCTCTGCCCAACTCGCCAAAGGCGATACCCAAGCGGGTCCGGCCCCCTGCATGGTCGAGCTGGCCGAGCTGCTCGTCGAACGCGTCTCCCACGCCGACTGGGCCATGTTCGCCAAGAACGGGTCGGACGCCAACACGATCTGCCTCATGATCGCCCGCGCCGCCACCGGCAGGAACAAGGTGCTCGCAGCCCGAGGCGCCTACCACGGCTCGGCGCCCTGGTCGACCCCGGTCGTGAAGGGCGTCACGCCGGAGGACCGCGCCTCGGTCCACTACTACACGTTCAACGACCTCGCGAGCGTGGAAGCCGCCGCCGCCGCAGCAGCCGGTGACGTGGCTGCGATCATCGTGTCGCCGTTCAAACACGACGCCGGCTTCGACCAGGAGCTCGTCGACCCGGCCTTCGCCCGCGGTCTGCGAGCGCTCTGCGACCGCATCGGCGCTCCCCTCGTGCTCGACGAGGTCAGGGCCGGGTTCCGCCTCAACCACGGCGGCAGTTGGGAGACGCTCGGCGTCGAACCCGACTTGAGCGCATGGAGCAAGGCGATCGCCAACGGCTACGCCTTGGCAGCCGTCCTCGGAGGCGCCGGCCTTGCAGAGGCGGCCTCGTCCATCTTCGTCACCGGATCCTTCTGGTACCAGGCCGCACCTATGGCCGCCGCGTTGGCGACGATCGCCGCCCTGCGGGAGCAGGACGCCGTCGCCTCGATGTTGCAACGAGGCATTCGCCTTCGCGAAGGTCTCGAAGAACAGGCACGATCCGCCGGCGTGGCCATCTGCCAGACCGGTCCGCCGCAAATGCCGAACGTGCGCTTCGTCGGCGACGAGAGCTTCGAGCGATCGGGACTGTTCAGCGGAACCTGCGCTGCCGGCGGGGTCATCGTGCACCCACGCCACAACTGGTTCGTGTCGGCCGCACTCACCGACGAGGACGTGGACGACGCCCTCGCCACGACTGAGGTCGCCTTTGCTGCCGTGCGCGAACAATTCGGCGAGAGCTGAAGCGGGTCATCTGGCGGGACGGAGGACAGACACGATGGCGAGGGATCCGCTGAAGGTGCTCGTGGTGACCGGAGGGCACCCGTTCGAACAAGAGCCGTTCCTTGCGATCTTCGACGCCGTCGGTGGGATCGCATGGGAGCACGAGGAGCCACCTCGGGCGCGGGAACACTTCCGGCCAGGGCGGGCCGGAGAGTTCGACGCCATCGTGTGCTACGACATGCAGGGCATCGTGTTCAACAAGCCGGACCTGCCCCGTCTCCTCACGCCGCCTGCGGAGTACGCCGAGGGTTTCCGCCAGATGCTCGAGGCCGGTCAGGGGATCGTGTTCCTCCACCACGCCATGTCGGCGTGGCCAACGTGGCCGTTGTGGGCCGAGGTGGTGGGCGGGCGTTGGAACTACGTGCCCGGCGAGCTCCGCGGCAGGTCCTGGCCGGCGTCCGGCTACACCCGCGAGGTCGAGCACCACATCTCGTGCATCGACCCCGCACATCCGATCTGTGCCGGCTTGGAGGAGGGTTTCGACATCGTCGACGAGATTTACTTGAACCCGGTGCTGGAGGACAGCGTCGTGCCGCTGCTGCGCACGGACTTCGACATGTCGCCTGAGTCGTTCTTCTCCGGTCAGCACGCCATCCAGGGCCGGCTGTACGACCGAGAGGGTTGGACCCACCCGCCCGGCCGCGGCCTTGTCGGTTGGGTGAAGACGGCGGGCCGCAGCCCGATCGCATACCTGCAGTCGGGACACGGCCCGGCCGCATATGGCAACGCGGGGTTCCGTCGCTTGCTCTCCAATGCCATCGCCTGGGTGGCCTCGGACGAGGCTCACCGTTGGGCGGCCGACCACGAGACAGCTCTGGCCGGATGACAACGGCACAGCTGAGTGAGGCCAAGTCCTCCCTCGCCCTCCTCGGCCGCTCCCTCGTGCCCGACGACCTCGCCATCGGGTTTGCGGGCAACCTGAGCGTTCGGGTCGGGGATCTCGTGGCCATCACGCCATCGGCGGTCCCCTATGACGAGATCACCGCGGGTGACATCTGCGTCGTGGGTCTGGACGGCCAGGCGATCGAGCACAACGGCCGTATGCTCTCCTCCGAGACGCCCATGCACCTGGCCGTCTACGCCACCACGGCGGCGGCGGCGGTCGTACACACCCACTCCCCCGAAGTCGTGGCCCTGTCCACGGTCGTCACCGAGCTGCCGGCGATCCACTACGCCATCGTGGGCCTGGGCGGACCCGTTCGCGTCGTCCCCTACGTGCGATTCGGATCGGCCGGCCTCGCCGATGGCGCTGCCGCCGCCCTCGAGGGGCGCTCCGCCGCCATCCTGCAGAACCATGGGGCGATCACTTACGGCGCAAGCCTCGAGGAGGCATATCACCGCGCCAGGCTGCTCGAGTGGCTGGCGAGGGTCTACCGGCTGGCTCAGTCGCACGGTACGCCCCGGATCTTGAGCGCCGAGGAGCTGGCGGAGGTGGCGGCCGAGAGCCGCCGGCGCCGGTACGGGCTGGCAGGCACGCCGCCGGCTGAATCCGCTTAGGAACGCCGGCACACATCCCACAGGCGAGCGCCGGCCCGCTCAGGACACCGGCGGGGGTACTCCCTCGGCGCTGGCTGAGAGGGCTGCGTCCCATTCGCAGACCGAGCACGCGTGGCGGACGGCGGACCGGGCAAAACCGAGCGCCGTCCCGTGCGGATCGGCACTGGCACACACGTCCTCCCAGTCGAGCACGTACTCCCCGAGGGCGGCTTCCCAGCGCGCCGCCGGAGGCGACAACGTGCCGGAGGAATACCCGCCAGGTGCGGGGTAGGCGTAGGCGTAGAAGGCGGCGTGCGGGTAGCGGTCGTCACCGGGCCACCACCCCACTGCCACCTCCTGAGCGTTCATCGAGTTGCGGGCGATGAACGTCGTCGAGGGCGGTTCAGCCCCGCGCCCGGAGAAGAGGCTCACGGCGAGGTCGAACGATCCCCACCAGGCGTTCACCGGCGTCGAGCGGCCGCGGTACGGCGCCCGCAGTTCCCCGAGCACGAAGGCGGCGCGCGTGGCTGCAGCGAAGTACGCGGCCACCTGGGCGGCGTCGTAGCTCGCGTGCTCCTCGTCCTCGTCGAGTGGCGTGTCCCACGGCGTCTCCTGCGGCCGCAGATCGACGTCGATCGGGCCGCCGAGCTCGCGAGCTGCCCTCAGCACGCCCCGCGTCACGTCGGCGACAGGCCGATCGGGCGCGAGGGCCAGTCGCCGCTGCCGCCCGTCGCTGTGCTCGACGACTGCCTCGTGCGACCGGAGGTCCAGGCAGAGGGCGATGGCGCCAGAGCCGTTGGGTGCCGGCAGCGCCCGGGTCTCCCACCCGCGCGCCGTCAGCTGGAGTGCTGCGTGCTGGAGCTGTGGCTCGGGAGGAGCCAAGGCTGCCGCCAGCTTGCCGAGCACCTGGGTGTGTGCGTGCAGCGTGTGGCAGGTGGCAGCCCAAGCCTCATAGGAAAGAACAGGCCACTCCGACGGCACGGACGTACGCTACCGGACGCATCCGGAGGGGGCCGGCCGCGGCTCGGGCTCACGCGCTTCAGTTGGCCTGCCATCAGGCCGACACCTCAGAAGGGTGTGCGGTGACATTCGGCCCTACACCCGCGGCCCCCGCACTCGTAGCGTAGAAGAAACCAGTGAGGCGTAGATGAAGACCGACACAGCATGCTCCGACCAGCGTCTTCGGAGCGTCGACGGAAGGCACGGGCGGACGCCTGCACTCCGGTTTGCCAACATCACCCAGCGCTACGGCACCCGTGTCGTGCTCGACGATCTCGGCTTCGAAGTAGCTCGTGGCGAGACGCTGGCGTTTCTCGGGCCGAACGGCGCCGGCAAGTCCACGACCATCTCATTGCTCCTCGGCTTGCTCCGCCCGGATTCCGGGACCGTCGAGGTGCTCGGTACGAGCCCGCGTCGCGCCGTCGCTCAGGGCCGGGTGGGCGCAATGCTCCAAACGGGTTCGGGAAGTGGCCTCCCGCCGGGTGTCCGTGTCGAGGAGGTGCTGCGGCTCGTGCAACGCCTCTACCCGCGCCCGGCCCCGTTCGACCTGACCGTCGAGCGAGCGAGCATCGGGCGGCTCCTCGGTCGCCAGACGCACCGCTTGTCCGGCGGGGAAGCCCAGCGGGTTCGTTTCGCCATCGCCATTGCGGGTAACCCTGACCTGGTCTTTCTCGACGAGCCGACCGCCGCCATGGACGTGGACGGGCGCCGCTCCTTCTGGCGCATGATCCGGCAATTCGGTCAAGAAGGACGCACGATCGTCTTTGCCACGCACCACCTGCAGGAGGCGGACGAGATCGCCGACCGGGTCGTGGTGATCAACCACGGCCGTGTGGTTGCGAACGGCCCGGGAGCGACGCTCAAGGCAGCCGTGTCGGCCAGGCGCGTGCGCTTCGTGTGCGACCGCCCGAACCAGAGCGTGTTCGACGTGCTGGAAGGCGTGACTGACGTCGTGGTCCGCGGGAACGGCGTCGTGCTGGATTCCCTCGATGCCGACGCCACCGTGCGGGCGCTCGTACGCCACCGCATCGCCTTCAGTGACCTCGAGGTGACCGGCGCCTGCCTGGAGGAGGCGTTTCTCGCTCTCACCCGGCAAGACCGCACGTGCGAGAGTGGGGCCGTCGAGAGTCGGGCCGTCGAGCGCCGGGCCGTCGAGCGCCGGGCCGTCGAGCGCCGGGCCGTCGAGCGCCGGGCCGTCGAGCGCCGGGCCGCAGGATGACTCCTCTCCTCGCGTTCACCCGCTTCGAGGTCGGACGCCTCCTGCGCAGCTGGAAGTTCCTGATCATCACCGTGGGCTTCCCTGTGATCTTCTACATGCTCTTCCTCGGCGACAACACGGCCGGCAAGGTCGTCGGCGGCACGGTCCCGTGGCGCGTGTACCTCATGGTGTCGATGTGCTCCTTCGGCTCGCTCGTAGCAGCGCTCACGGCCGGCGGCGGTCGCCTGTCCACCGAGCGAGCCTCGGGCTGGGCCCGCCAGCTACGGGTGACGCCGATCCCGGCGTGGGCGTACGTCGCCACGAAAGCGACCGCGAGCATGATCGTCATCCTTCCGGTCATCATGCTGGTCGAGATCGTCGGAGCCGCATTCGGTGGCGTCAGCCTCTCGGTCGCCTCCTGGTGCGGGCTGACCGCCCTGTTGTGGGTGACTGCCCTGCCGTTCGCGGTGCTCGGCATCTTCATCGGTTTCATGGTCAACGCCGACGCGGCCTTCCCGGTCGTGACGGCCCTGATGTTCGTGCTCGGTTACTTCGGAGGCCTGTTCAACCCGGTGGCGAACATGCCGCACGCCCTGCAGGTGGCCGCTCGGATCCTTCCGAGCTTCCATCACGCCGCCCTCGGCCTGGCACTGCTGGACGGGCACGGCTTCGGAGTCGAGAATTGGCTGGTCCTGGTTGGTTACGCAGCCGTGCTGTGCGGAGGCATCGTCGCAAAGTACAGGATCGAAGAAACCCGAGGACTCGCGTAGACACCGCCCCCACCCCTAGGGTGGGAGGATGACGATTCGCCTCGCCCGCCCGGAGGAATTCGAGGCGGTCGGCGAGATCACCGTGCAGGCCTACCTCTCGGGTCGCGACACCGAGCTCGGTGACTACGAGCTGACGCTGCGCGACGTCGCGGGGCGGGCTGCTGACTGCAGCGTGCTCGTCGCGCTCGACGACCGCGACGAAGTCGTCGGCGCCGTCACCTACGTTCCCGGCCCGGACACCGTCATGAGCGGGTTCTCCGACTCTGAAGCGGCCGGCATCCGGGTGCTCGCCGTCCGACCGGACGCTCAGCGTTCAGGCATCGGCCGAACCCTCACGGAAGCGTGCCTCGACCAGGCGCGAGCCGACGGCCATCCGCGCGTGATCCTCCATTCGACCGAGGCGATGGCGACCGCCCGGCGTCTGTACGAGAAGATCGGCTTCGAGCGCCGGCCGGAGCTCGACGAATGGGTGACGCAGCCGCCGTACTCGGAGCGTCAGCCGCTCCGGTTGATGGCGTACGTCTTCACGTTCTGAGACAGGCGCCCGACGCGGGGCACCCCTCGGCAGGCATCTCGGCGCCCGGGGCGCGTCCGACCCGAGCGCCTGGCAGGATGAACCTTGATGCTTGCCTCGATCTCCTCGCTGTCGGACTTCGGGACATGGCTCCGCACGAGCGCGCTGATCATCGTCATGCTCATCACCGGGGCACTGCTGGTCGGGCGGGCCGTCACCTGGGTCAGCCGTTGGGTCACCGCCCGGATCGACGCCCGGATCGCCGAGACGGACTCCCTCCTCCGCTCGGAGTCCGCCAAGCACCGCCACGCCGTGACAGGCGTGCTCACGGGCGGCATCCTGGCCTTGCTGTACTTCATCACGGCGGTGCTGGTCCTCGAGCGTTTCGGTGTGCCGCTCGGGAGCCTGGTGGCGCCAGCGGCGCTGCTCGGTGTCGCCCTCGGTTTCGGGGCTCAGACGGTGGTGGGGGATCTTCTGGCGGGTTTCTTGATCGTGGCCGAACGGCAATACGGCTATGGCGACATCGTGAAGATCAACACAGTGTCGGCCAGCGGAATCGTCACCGGCACGGTGGAAGAGGTCACGCTCCGCATCACTCGGCTCCGGACGATCAACGGCGAGGTGGTGTTCGTTCCCAACGGGCAGATTCTCCTTGCGACGAACTTGTCGCGCGACTGGGCCCGGGCCGTCATCGACGTGCCGCTGCCCGCGACCGCGGACATCACGGCAGTGACGAACGTCCTGAAGAAGGTCGGCAAGGACGCCTTCGCAGACGAGACGCTCCGGCCGCTACTGCTGGACGCCCCGTCGGTGATGGGTGTGGAGACGATCTCCGTCGATCAGTTCGAGATCCGAGTCGTTGCGCGAACGCTTCCCGGCAGCCAGTTCGAGGTGAGCCGCACGCTGCGGGGCCGAATTTCGACGGCGCTGCGTGAAGCCGGCATCACCGTGCAGAACGTGCTTGCCGAGACGGAATCGTGACCCGGGTCGGCGAGCGAGCCCATGGGGAGCGCGAAGGACGCGTGCGCGTCACGACCTGGGTCATGCTGGGCCTGTTCGTCGCCGCCCTCGCCACCTACATCGCCGTACGGCCGGAATACGTGCCCGTGTACGTGCCGAGCAACGAGGTCGTCACGTCGACGTCGGCGCCCCCGTCGCCGTCGACTTCGACGACAACCCGGGTGAGCACGTCCACCACGACGTCGCCTGGCCCGACGACCACTTCCACGTCGGTCGGGGGCTCGACGACGAGCACGCCGTCGACGACCCGCGGGAGCTCCTCGTCCTCGTCGACGTCGTCGACGCTTTCGACGACGACTACGGTGCCATAGCGCCCGGCTGGGCGACCCCGGTGGAGTCCACCTGGACGATCAGCGGACTTCCTCGCGCACGACGGTCTCACGGCCCTGTCCGTCCGATCGCTTGGCGTAGGTCGATCGGCGGTTCCGCGAAGTGCTGAACAGCGTCGTGGCGATCACGAGGCCGGCGGCCCCGGCGATCATGAGGACGATACCGACCGTGGCGAGCTTGAAGCCATGTGTCGGTGCCGTGACTGCCCAGTACATGATGGCTCCAGCTGCGATCGCCACGATGCTGAAGGCAATGCCCGTGCCGTAGTTAGAACTGTTCATCGTTGTGGTCCGCTTTCTCTTTTCCGGCAACCATACTCTAGTAGTGTCTAACTAGCAATTCATTTCTAGTATCGTGCTACAGTCTCGGCCATGGAGGAGTGGAGCTTTCTCACGAGACACGCTCGAGCCTTGATCTGTATCGCCCGCGACCCAGGTGTTCGGCTGCGCGACATTGCCGACCAGCTCGCTGTCACCGAGCGCAGCGCCTACGGGATCGTGAACGACTTGGCTGCGGCGGGTTACGTCGTCAAGAACAAGGACGGTCGGCGAAATCGCTACGAGATCCAGGGTCACCTCCCGTTCAAAGACGCCCTCTCGCGAGAGCCGACGATCGGCGAGGTGCTCGACATCCTCGTCGACACGCGGGTCCCCGTGCTCGCGCAGGGCGGTCAGGGCGGCGACGCCGGCGGGGCTCGTTCGCACAGCAAGTCCGCCGTACCGAAGAAGCTCGCGGGCGCCGGTGCCCGCTCGACACGAGCCCGAGGAATTCGAACATGACTGACACTCGAGAGCCGCGCGATGCCGCCGGAACCGTGTCACCCGTCGCCGATGCGGACGGCACACCCGGACCGACGGCTTACCCCCCGAGTGCGCTACCCGACGCAAGTAGAGCTGACGTACACTCTGCACGCTAGAGCGCCCCGCGACGGGAACTGATGTCCGGGGCGGCGGGTGGGACGAGCCCCGCCCCGAAGACGACAGAAAGGTTGGCGGAACCCAGGTGAACAAGGAGATCGCGCCCCGCGACGCGGCAACTGGTGGCAACGAGGCACACGGACGGCATCGCTGGATCCCGCTCCTGCTCGTGTTCAGCATGGTCGGGTTCGCTGCTGCGCAGACGACGGCGGCAAGCGCCTCACCGGTACGGGTGGTCACCTCGCTGAATGCCGGTTCGGCCCTCGAGCCCGGAGTCTCCGTGGTGTCACCGAACCACGAATACGGTCTCCTGTTGCAACACGACGGCAACCTTGCGTTGTACCAGCACGGCCGAGTCATCTGGGTCAGCCACACCACCGGGCGCGCCGGCACCGTCGCCGAGCTGGGGCGCGACGGGTTGTTCGGGGTCTTCGAAGGGCGCACCGCTCTGTGGGAGACGCCGGCCTACAGCGAGCACTCGACGGCTCGCTTCCTCCTCGTGCGCAACGACGGCAACGTCGTGATCTGCAACAAGCGCGGGGCGGGCCTGTGGTCGATCGATCGTCCGCCGACCCTCCAGTACGGAGACCAGGGCGCGGCCGTACTCGCGCTCCAACGTCGCCTCAGTTCCCTCGGCTACTGGCTGGGGACGCCGGACGGCCAGTTCCAAGACGCAACGCAGCAAGCCGTGTGGGCCCTCCAGAAGGCCGCCGGACAGTCGCGCGACGGCGTGGTCGGCGCCGCAGCCTGGAGCGCCCTCGATCTCGGCGTCGTTCCGAAGATACGGGCAGCCGCCGGGAACCTCATCGAAGTGAACCTCAACTCCGACCTCCTCATGATCATCCGCCATGGCATGCTCCGGATCACCCTGAACACCTCGACTGGCGGCGGTTACACCTACACGAGCGGCGGTGTCACCTCCGTCGCGATCACCCCGCAAGGGGTGTTCCACATCTACGCCGCCATCGACGGCGTGGACGTCGACTCGCTCGGAACCCTGTGGCGTCCGCGGTTCTTCGTCGGCGGCTTCGCGATCCACGGAGACAGTTCCGTCCCGCCCGAGCCGGTCTCCCACGGTTGCGTCCGAGTCAGCGACGAGGCCATCAACTGGATTTGGGCGACCAACGTGGCGCCGTTCGGCTCCGAAGTCTGGGTCTACTGACCCCAGCGTTGCCGGCGTGGCGGCCAGACCCCCTCATGCCGTCCCGATGCAGCAGGATGGCGGTATGAACAACGAGACGTACGAACGGGAGCTGCTTCGGCTCCAGACCGAGCTCGTGAAGATGCAGGAGTGGGTGCGCCAGGAGCACCGGCGTGTCGTCGTGCTGTTCGAGGGCCGAGACGCTGCCGGCAAGGGTGGCGTCATCAAGCGCATCACCGAGTACCTGAACCCCCGCTGGTGTCGCGTGGCCGCGCTGCCGGCCCCGACCGAGCGCGAGCAAACGCAGTGGTACTTCCAGCGGTACGTGGAACACCTCCCGGCTGGCGGCGAGATCGTCCTGTACGACCGCAGCTGGTACAACCGGGCGGGGGTGGAGCGTGTGATGGGTTTCTGCTCCGGCGGCGACGTCGTGCGCTTCTTCCAGCAGTGTCCCGCCTTCGAGCGGATGCTCATCGACGACGGCGTCATCCTCGTCAAGTACTGGTTCTCCGTGTCCGACGATGAGCAGGAGAAGCGATTCAAGGGTCGCATGAAGGATCCGCTCCGCCGCTGGAAGTTGAGCGACATGGATCTCGAAGGGCGCAATCGCTCAGTGGAGTACTCGAAGGCCAAGGACGAGATGTTCGCCTACTGCGACACGCCGGACTCACCCTGGTGGGACGTAGAAGCCGACGACAAGCAACGAGCACGGATCAATTGCATCGCCCATCTCCTCTCCGTGGTGCCGTATGAGCCGCGCAAGATCCCGAAGCCGAAGTGGACACCACGGCCCAAGCTCGACGACTACAAGCGACCTCCGCGCGAACGGTACCGGTACGTACCGGACCATGCAGCCACACTCGGTCCGGCCGCTCGACGGCGCCCGACGCAGCCCTAGGATCCTTGTCTGCGAACAGCTCCTCAGAAGGGAGGCAGATGACGCTCACGGGGGAGTACGAGCCGAGCCCCTCAGCATGGGTGCGCGAGCAGGTCGAGGCATACGAGCGTTCAGGCGGCCAGGAGGCCAACACGCTTCGCGACACAGGGCTGCCGATCATCGTGATGACGACGCGAGGGCGCCGCAGCGGCAAGCTCCGCAAGTCGCCGGTCATGCGCGTCGAGCACGGGGGCGAGTACGCCCTCGTGGCCTCCAAGGGAGGCGCTCCGGAGCATCCGGTCTGGTATCACAACCTCATGGAGGAGCCCGGTGCGGTGACGTTGCAGGACGGGCCCGCTCCGTTCGACGTCCGGGTCCGCCTGCTCGAGGGAAGCGAGCGGGAGGAGTGGTGGAAGCGCGCAGTGGAGGCGTATCCGCCCTACGCGGAGTATCAGCTGAACACGACCCGCCAAATCCCGGTGTTGCTCGCCACAGCGACGGACCGAGAAGGTCAGGACCCGACGTAGTAGCGGTAGACGTCCTCGTCCAGGGTCCGCACGATCCGTTGCTGGGCGACGAGGAGAGCGAGGTGGGCGCCGGTCTCGGCGACGGCGAGCATCTGGTTGAACAGGTCCAGCTCGTCGATGTGGCGATCGCGGCGCGTCCATCGCAGCAGGCCGGCGACCTCGAAGGCGGTGTCCGCTCCCCCGACCACGGCGGCCTCGGTCTCGTCGAGCCGCCGGCCGTGGTGCTCGACGAGCTCGTCGATACGAGCATGCACGCTGGCGGTGACCGGACCATGAGCAGGGAGAAGGCGGGCGTCGCTCATCTCGCGCACTCGGGCCAGTGAGCCGAGGAAGTCCCCGAGCGGATCCGGGGACAGCACGGGCTCGAAGCCGATCGAGGGCGTGATGGTCGGCAGCACGTGGTCACCGGCGAAGAGCAGCCCTCCGGCAGCGTCATGGAAGACGACGTGGCCCCGGGTGTGGCCGGGCGTCTCGACGACGTGCAGCCGGCGATCGGTCGTTGCCACGACGACGTCGTCTTCGAGCCAGTCGTCGGGGAGCTCCCACTCGGAACGGTCGAGCGGTGGGTGCCCCGCCATGCTGGCGACCACCCGATCGACGAGGTGGGCTGCGCCGTAGCGGAGCAGCTGGTCGAGCTGTGGCTCGAGCCGCCCCCGGTCGGGATCATGAAGGGTCTCGAGTGACGCTCGTTCGCCGACGCCCAGGCTGACGGCCGTCCCGAACTCACGCCGAACCGTGATCGCCTGCGTGAAGTGGTCACGATGGACATGGGTGATGAGGAAGCGATGAATGTCGGCGGCCGAGCAGTCGAGGGACGAGAGCGCCTCGTCGAGCCGCGCCCGCGAGTCCGGTACCGACCATCCCGAGTCGATGAGGACGAGCCCGTTCCCGTCGACGATCGCATAGACGTTGACGGCTCGGAGAAGGTCGTTCGGCAACGGCAACGGGATTCGATGCACGCCGGGGGCGACTTCCTCGACCGCCGGTGTTGTCCAGTCCGTGGCGTTCGATGGCGTGTCGCTCATCATCGGACCTCCTTGTCGTCCGGAGCGTACGGAGCGGCGGCGCCGCCGTACGGATTGGCGCCACCGGAGACAGTCTGGCTGCCATAACTCTGCCGCCAGCGCGGGGGCTGCTGCACCGGCCGGTCGGAGAACGCGAGGACGGCTGCCATCACGGCTGCTTGCACATGATCCATCGGTTCTCCATTTCCCGGCCGCGCCCACTGGGGCCGCCCCTGGCATCAAGGGCCTACGGCGTCAGTTATCGGACTGAGCGTACCGGCGACCGCTGACCGTGGAGGAGGCTTGCCACCGCAAGACGGGACTTTCGGCCCTGCCCTGGCGCAGGCGAACGGCGCAGTATGGGAGCCGAAGAGGATCCCACATACGAGGGAACTGGCTCGGCCGTGTCTTAATCTCCGTGGCTGGGCCGCCCGGAGAGGGGTGCCCATGAGGCGCACCGGCATGATCTTGATCGTCTGCGGAGTGTTGCTGGCCGCCGGCGCCGTCGGGTGGAGCACGACCGCCGTGTCGAAGCTGGTGAAGTTCCCGCTCAGCACGAACACCACGCTGCACTACAGCGGTCACTTCGTCACATACCTCGACGCCAAGACGGGAGCGACACTGGCGACGCCGAGCTCGGCGGCGCTCACCATCGACCGTACGGTCAAGGTGGTCTCGTCGCTGAGCACCGGGAGCACCGCCGTGGTGGACGAAACACTCGTCCTTCACTACGGCAGCACCGTCCTGACCGAGAAGAACGCCTACGCCTTCAACCGCACGACCATGGACGAGGTCGCGAGCTCGGACGCGTACACATTCGTGCCGGGCAACACCGCGCCGCTCGCCGGCAGCAACTACATCACGCTGCCCATGAACATCAAGCCGGGTGTCACGCCGCTCAACATCTGGAAGCCGGAGACCGGCACCACCTACGCCCTCCAGCCGGTCCCAGCTGGCTCGCAGCCCGCCAGCCTCGACGGGCTGAAGGTCGACACGTTCGTCGGCAACCTGAACATGGTCCCGGTGGCACCATACGAACGCACCGCTCTGGCGGCGCGCGGCCTGCCCATGTCCATCTCGCCCGCAAGCGTCCAAGCAGAGATGACCCAGGCCGGCATCTCCGTCCCCGCCCTCGAGGGGGCGCTGACGCCGACGCTCACACACACGCAGCTGACCGAGGTCCTCGCCGTCCTCAAGACGGCGATCCCGCTTCACTACTACGTCTTCGGGTCAGGGTTCCTCGCCGCTGAGCCGCGCACGGGTGCCATCATCGACTTGAAGAACGTCATCGACGGCATCGCCGTCGCGCCGAGCACGACGGGGCTGAACACCCTCATCGCCGTCATGGCGGATCATCCGACGGTGAAGGGCGTGCCGGCCGCTCTCGTGGTGCTCCGCCACCTTGCGGCCGCACCACCGCAGAAGGTCTACGAACTGCAGTACAGCCAGACGCCGGCATCGGTCGCCGCCATGGTGAACACGGCACAATCCCAGCTGAAGCAGATCCGGGAGGTCACCTACTACATACCGATCGGGATGGCCGTCATCGGCCTCCTACTGCTCCTCGGCGGGGTTGTCATGTTCCGTCGCCTTGCCGCGACGAGCGACACGCCGGTCGTGCCGTGAAGGAGCTCGTAGGCGGGCAGATACTGCTGCCCGCCTGGGAGCGCTTCGCCACGACGGTCGGCTTCCACGACGGCGACTACCACGCCGACTACGCCCGTCACGCCAGTCGCGTGCTGCGTCTCACCGATGCCATGCGGGGCGAGCTCGGGCTCTCCCGCTCCGACTCGTTCTCCGTCTTGGCCGTCAACAGCCACGAGTACCTCGAGCTGTACCACGCCGCCTTTCTCGGGGCGGGCATCATCAACCCTCTCAATCTGCGCCTCGCCCCGCGCGAGCTGCAGCTGATCCTCGCCGATTCCGAGTCGGAGGTCATCTTCGTCGACGAGTTCTTCGCCGACCACCTGCTGCGCGCGATCGCTCCGGTCCGCAAGAACCTCCCGTTGCGCAAGATCGTCCTCATCGGTGACGGCGAGCACGAATGCGACCTGCATTACGCCGACCTGATCGAGCTCGGTCATCCCAACGTCCCGGAAGAGCCCGACGAGCACGACGGCGTCGTGCTCATGTACACCGGCGGCACGACCGGCCTGCCGAAGGGCGCCTTGCTCGACCAGCGCGCCGAGATGCTGAACCTCTACCACATCGCCATGACGGTCGACCTCGCCCCGGGCAGGGTGTATCTGCACCAGATCCCGATGTTCCATGCGGCCTCCATGGGAGGGATACTCGGCATCCCGGCCATCGGCGGCGTGTCGGTCTTCCAGTCGCTCTTCGAGCCGGAAGCCGTCATGAAGCTCACCGAGCAGTACCAGGTCGACTGGACCACAGTCGTCCCCACGATGATCGCAATGATCCTCGACCACCCGGACTTCCGGCCTGAGCGGTTCGCCTCGATGCGCGACCTCGTCTACGGCGCCTCACCCATGCCGCCGGCCCTCCTCGACCGATTGCAGGACGTGCTGCCGCACGTCGCCCTCTGGCAGGGGTACGGCATGACAGAGTGTTCGTCGGTGCTCACGATGCTGACCAGCGCCGATCACCGCGCCGGCGGTGCGCGCCTCCATTCGGCGGGGCGGCCCGTCCTCGGTGTGAAGCTCGCCATCCGCGATCGCGGCGGCAACGTGCTGCCACCACACGAGGAGGGAGAGGTCTGCGCCCGAGCGGGTAACTTCCTCGGCGAGTACTGGCACCGCCCGAAAGAGACCGAGGCGGCACTCCACGACGGCTGGTACCACACCGGCGACATCGGGCACGTGGACGAGGACGGGTTCTTGTACCTCGTCGACCGGTCGAACGACATGATCGTGTCCGGCGGGGAGAACGTCTACTCCATCGAGGTCGAGAACGCCCTCAGCACACACCCCGCCGTCGCCGAGGTCGCCGTCATCGGCGTACCGCACGAGACATGGGGTGAACAGGTGCACGCCGTCGTCGTCCTGCACCCGGGCACCGAGGTCACGACGGAGGACTTGCAGGAGCACGCTCGCTCGACGATCGCCGGCTACAAGGTTCCGAAGACGATCGAGTTCCGATCCGAGCCGATGCCGTTGTCCGGTGCGCTCAAGCCGCTCAAACGGGAGCTGCGCCAGCAGTACCTCGACAGGACGGAGACCACCGCCGCGGCGGGTTGATCAACGCCCGGGTATCGCTGCTCAGCCGGTTGGCCCTGCCACTACAGGCCCGGGACCGTTGGCGATCGCCAACTGTCGTGTCGTCTGCTCGCGCAGTGCTGCCACTTGCTCGGTCGTCAGCACGTCGCACACCCAGTCCCAGTGCATGGCGACCAACTGGCCCGGCCGGGGCGCGTCGATGAACGAGCGGCCGTCCCGTCGCCATGGCACCGTCTCGAACCGCGGCATCCCAAGCTGCAACGACGATCCCGTCCAGGCAAGTGGCTCCCCGCTCGCGGTCACGGCGTCGCCCACGACGTCCTCCACCTGCCCCCAGCGGACGCGGCATTGCTCGAGGACGCGGAGCGGTTCGGCCACGCGACCGCGCTTCAGGAGACCCACCCATGGATACACCGAGAAGACGTGGAAGTTGTGATGGGGGCAGGCACCCGGCTCGAGAGCGGCAGCGGGCTGGCGCCCGCCGACGGCGGACTGAAGGCGAAACGCCTCCGACACCAGCTCGCCCAACTTCGCCTGTGGGACCTTGTCGAGAAGAGGGCTGCCGATCCAGTACGCCTCCACGACCGCCACATCGAGCGGATCGGCGATGCCGGAAGCTGCGGCGATCAACTGGAGGTAGGGCCACGCACCCTCGAAGCGGCGAGCCAGCCGGCGCAGATCCTCCGCCGCTGCGGCCTGGCCAGACGAATCGTGGCCAGACGAATCGTGGCCGGCCGCAAGGAGGAGCGCCTCCGAGTCCGGTGGCCCGCAGTAGCCGAGCGAGTTCGGCGGGAAAGCGAACCGAGCGAAGAGCGACGCGCCGTCGGACGAGCGCGTCGGAAGGCCTCCCATCAGGTCCGATCGGTGACGGCGGCCTGCATCTCGTCGTAGGCGGCGGCGAGCCGGCGTGCCTCGGCCTCGGGCAGCACCCGGACGGCAAGTCCGGTGTGTGCCTGCAGCCAGTCACCCGGGAGCACGTCGACACCATCGAACACGAGCAGGGCCGTCGAGACGCGATGTAACGAGCCGGCGATGTCGACGATCGCCACCCCTTCCTCCTCACTCGGGAGGGACACGACCTGACCGACCCGCTCGACGCACATCAGCGCGCCTGCTCCGACCCGGCGCCGGCTGCCGCAACGAGGTCGTCGACCAGCGTCTCGAGCGCCTCCGCGACGGGCGGGGAAAGTCCGACACCGTTACGGACGTCTCCGACCTCGATGCCGTAGAGAACCAAGTGGGCGGGCAGCCGTTCGAGCACGCGAGCGAGCTCCACCGCTTCGGCCACACCGATCCCGTGGGTGCTGACCGCAGACGCCGGCGGGGCGGCGTCCCATTGCCCGTCGATGCACTCGAAACGGTGGAGTGCGCCGGGCTCGCCGCCCGAATCGACGGCGTCGATGAGGAACACCTTGGATCGCCCCGACCACCGCTGCACGAGCGCTACCGGCTCACCGCTCTCCTCCACGAGGTCCACGCCGCCCATCCCCGCCTGGCGGAGCAGCTCGATGGCGGCGACTCCGACACCGTCGTCGCTCCGGTAGGGATTGCCGACGCCGATGAAGAGGATCCTGCTCACGACTTCAGACGGTCGACCCGCAGGTCGAGGAAGTGCGTGGCGCACGAGATACAGGGGTCGTAGTTGCGGATGGTGTGCTCGCAACGGGCCGTCAGGGCGGCATCGTCCATGTCGAGGTTGGCCTCGACGACATGGGTCAGGTCGTGCTCGATCGCCTGTTGGTTCTGCGACGTCGGGGGCACGATCGTCGCCGATGTGATGAGACCGTCGGCTCCGATCTCGTATCGGTGGTACAGGAGCCCGCGGGGCGCTTCGCTCGCACCGTGCCCGACGCCGGCTCGGGCCACGACCTCGATGGACGGCGCTGCCGGGGGGACATAGCCCTCGATGAGGCGGAGAGCCTCGTCGCAGGCGGCCACTGTCTCGACGGCGCGGACCACGATGCTCTGGAACGGGTTGCGACACTCGGTCCCGAGGCCGGCGTCAGCCGCCGCCTGGCGCGCCACAGCCGGGAGAGCGTGCTGATTGAGGCTGTAGCGGGCGAGCGGGCCGACGATGTACTCGCCCCCGTCCCAGCGGCCGTGGAGCGCGTTGCTGTGCTCGACATGCTCCTCGTGGATGTGCTCGGAGAACTCCGAGATCGGGATCTGAAGCCTGCCGCTCGACGAGCCGATACGCCGGCCCATGATCGGGTAGTCGCCTTCGGCGGCCAACGCCACGAGCTCCCAGTCGCCTTCGTAGGACGGGATCGAGAAACCCGCCACCCATTCCACCGTCTCGAGCGCCGCCTGTCGGGCCCACTCCAACTCCGGAACGAGCTCGGCCAGCTGCGACTCGTCCGGCAAGCGGTAGAAACCCCCGACGCGCACGTTGATCGGATGGATCGCCCGCCCGCCGATTACCTCGAGAATGCGGTTGCCGACCTTCTTCAGGCGGAGCCCGCGCTCGACGATGGCCCTGTGGTCGCGGGCGAGCGAGATGGCGCCGTCGTAGCCGAGGAAATCCGGGGCGTGCAGCATGTAGATGTGCAGGGCGTGGCTCTCGATCCACTCGCCGCAGTACAGCAGCCGACGAAGGTCGGCCAGCTGGCCGTCGACTGTGACGCCACAGGCGTCCTCGATGGCGAGGCAGGCGCTCATCTGATACGCGACCGGGCAGATGCCGCAGATCCGCGCCGTGATGTCCGGCGGTTCGGTGTAAGCCCGGCCCTCGAGGAACGCCTCGAAGAAACGAGGCGGCTCGTAAATGTTGAGCTGCACCGAGGTGAGCTCACCGTCGGTGATCGTGACGTGCAACGCGCCCTCGCCCTCGACGCGGGCGAGCGAGTGGACGTCGAGGCTCCTCGCACCGTTCTGATGCGTCATGACGCTGCCTCCTCGACGGTCGAGCCGACCTCCCGGAAGCCCGGCGCGCCGGCGTTGAACGTGTGGAACACCCGCCCGATGTCGCCGTCGGAGACCGGTACCGTCCGCAGGAGCTGGACGAACGCCGTCGTGTTGATGGTGTCCGCCGGCCCGTAACAGCCGAAGCAGCCGCGGTCGAAGGCCGGGCAGATCGCGCCGCAGCCGGCGTGGGTGACGGGGCCGAGGCACGGCGTGCCGTGTGCCACCATCACGCAGGTCGTGCCGCGTCGCTTGCACTCGACGCAGACCGAGCCCGACTGCAGCCGCGGCGGCTTGCCGAGCAGGTACGACGAGATCACATGCAGCAGCTGCGACTTGTTGATCGGGCAACCCCGGAGCTCGAAGTCGACAGCCACGTGCTCGGACATCGGCGTCGAGGTTGCCAGCGTCTCGATGTACTCCGGCTGGGCGTACACGATGGAGGTGTAGGCCTTCACGTCGGCGAAGTTCCGCAACGCCTGCACACCGCCGGCCGTGGCGCACGCGCCGATCGAGATGAGGATCGTCGACTGCGCACGGATGTCGACAATGCGGTCGATGTCGTGGGCGGTCGTGATCGACCCCTCCACGATGGACAGGTCGTACGGGCCGTCCACCGAGGTGCTCGACGCCTCGAGGAAGTAGGCGAAGTCGACCGCCCCCGCCACCGCCAAGAGCTCGTCCTCACAGTCGAGCAACGTCAGCTGGCATCCGTCGCAGGAGGCGAACTTCCAGACGGCGACTTTGGGAAGGCTCTGCGTCACAGCTCGCGCACCTCCATGAGCGGGCGCGCCGTCGTCCAGCTGACGACGGGGCCGTCCGTGCAGACGAAGTACCCGGCGAGCTGGCAATGGCCGCAATGTCGGATGGCGCATTGCATGTTGCGCTCGAGCGAGACCTGGATGTCGTCCGGCGATACGCCGCGCTCGACAAGGTTGAGTGCGACGAAGCGCATCATCACCTCAGGGCCACAGGCGATTGCCACCGTCCGACCCGGTTCGATCGTCAGGCGCGGCAGCTCGTTCGTGACGATGCCGACGTTGCCCTCCCAGCCGGGCGAGCCGCGGTCGACGATGGTTCGCACGGTGATGGCGCCGTCGTGCCACCAACCGTCGAGCTCGGAACGGAAGAGCAGCTCGTCGGCGGTGCGGGCGCCCATGACGAGCGCAACGCTGCCGAACGCAGACCGGTTGGCGAGCACCGCGTGGATCACCGGCCGCACGGGTGCCAGTCCGATGCCGCCCGCCACGATGATGAGATCCCGCCCCATCGCCGCCTCGACGTCCCAACCCCGACCGAACGGCCCGCGGACCCCGACGACGTCGCCCTGTTGTTTCGCGCACAAGGCGCTCGTGACGCCGCCCACGTCTCGGATCGTATGCACGAGCACGCCGTCGCTCGTGGTCGCGCTTACGGAGATGGGGACCTCGCCAGCGCCCCATGACCACAGCATGTTGAACTGGCCGGGGGCGATCGCCGGCACGCCATCGTCTTCCGGTTCGAGCCTCATCGTGACGGTGGCATCCGTCTCACGTCGCGTGCTGGCGACCCGGTACAGCACGGGTCGCATCGGGTCGCGAGCAGTCGCGAGCGCCGCTCCGGCCACTTCAGCCATGGTCGTCGCCGAACAGGTCGAGCAGTCGTATACGGGTTGACTCCAGGCGCTCTTCCATGATCTTGGCGACCTCGGTCATCAAGCGGTAGCCGGCCGCAGGGTTCTCCTCCAGGTACGGGAGCAGGCAGTCGGCGTGCAGTTCTACGGCTCGCACGTGCTCGACGGCGACGGCGTCGAAGTGCCACACATAGGGAGGCACGACCCAGGACCAGCCAAGGATGTCTCCGGTCTGCAGCGTCTCGAGTGACACGAGCCCTTTGCTCGGGACGTGCACCCCGACGTTGACGCGGCCGGCCCGGATGGCGAAGAAGCTCTTCGCCGGGGTTCCCTCCGTGCAGAGCGCAGCACCGGTATCGAACACGACGTTGTTGGCGCACTCGGCCAACCGCCTGCGCAGGTCCTCCGGGAACAGTGCGAAGAAACGATGCTCGGCGAGCTCCTCGGCAATCGTGGTGGGCATCATCGTGTGTCCTCCTTCTGCAATGCGGTCGCCTCAGGCCCGCGTATGGCGCGCGCCTCTTCGGTGATGTCGATCCCGACGGGGCACCAGGCGATGCAACGCCCGCACCCCACGCAGCCGGATTCGCCGAACTGGTCCCACCACGTCGAGAGCTTGTGGGTCATCCACTGCCGGTACCGCGCCTTCGTGGAGACTCGCAGAGATCCGCCGTGCAGGTAGGAATGGCTGAGCTGGAAGCATGACGCCCACTCACGTACCCGCTCGTCGGTGCCGGTGGCAGCGTTCGGCTCGTCGGCCACGTCCGCGCAGAAGCACGTGGGGCACGCCATCGTGCAGTTGCCGCATGACAAGCAACGACTTGCGACGTCATCCCATCTCGGGTGGTCCACGGCCGCCAGCAGCAGCGCCGGGAGGCCTTCGGTGTTCATCGACCGCTGCATGCGGGAGATTGCAGTCTCCGTGACCTGCGCCGCGCCGGCGAGATCGGCCTCGCCGACCTCCGCCGGGCTCAACCGGGCGGCGACTGCGCTCCCGCGATCGCTCATCGGATGGACGAGGAAACGGTGTCGTTGCGGATCGCCGGGGTCGAGCTCGGTGAGGACGAGGTCGGCCCCTTCCCCGACGGCCGGCCCGGTGCCCATCGAGGTGCAGAAGCACGTCGAGGCGGGATCGCTGCAGTTGACGCCGATGAAGAAGATGCCTTCGCGCCGCCCGGCGTACACCGGCTCGGTGCACTCGCCCTGGAGGAAGACCCGGTCCTGAACGGCGATGGCGGCGAGATCGCAACCCCGGATCCCGAAGAACGCCCGCTTCGGCGGTGCCGGCTGCGTCTCTTCGAAGATGATCCGGTCCCCCTCGCGCCGCGACCTCCACAGCACGGTTCTCGGCGGGAACAGATGACGTTTCCAGGTGCCGGCGGGAGCTGCAAAGCCGAAGTACGCCTCGTCGCTCCGCTCGACCAGCCGGTAGCGGCCCGGCTCCTGGTCGTCGCCCCACCCGCGGGGCAACTGGCTGCTCGTCGTGATCGCTTCGATCACGATCGATCCGTCGCGCACCGTCGGTCCGAGAACCTCGTAGCCGTCCTCCGCGAGTGCCGCCAACAACTCGTCGAGACCCGAGAGCGGGATCACGGTCGGGACGCGCGACACCGGGAGGACAGTCACAGAACGAGCCTGCCTGAGGGCCATGAGTGTGGCAAGGGTCCAATGACCATATTTGGGGTCCGGGGACCAGTAGACAGACACGGTGCCCACAGTGAAGGTGCTCACAGTAGGAATGCAGCGGTGACGGCGAAGCCACGCCCGGACAGCGCCCTTCGTTCGCTCGTCGGCGACGGAAGGCTCGTGCCCTGCGTCGACGGGAAGGATCGCCCGTACCTCTCGTGCGACACCGCCGCCTCCACTGGCGCCCTCGAGCCGGTCCTCGCCCGCGTCACCGAGTTCCTGCCCTGGTACTCGAGCGTGCATCGCGGTGCCGGCTACAAGTCCCAGCAGTCGACGGACGCCTACGAGAGCGCCCGCGAGTCCGCCCTCCGCTTCGCCGGTCGGGAGGGCAGCAGCGACACGGCCATCTTCTGCCGCAACACGACCGAAGCGCTCAACCACCTCGCCTACCGGCTGAGATTCGCGCCCGACGACGTCGTCCTCACGACCGTGGTCGAGCACCACGCCAATCTCCTCCCCTGGTCGCGTGCCGCCAGCTGCCGCCACGTCGAGTGCGGCCGGGACGGGACCTTCGAGCTTTCCGACGTGACAGCCGGGCTCGACGAGCAGCCGGTCCCACGGATCCTCGCCGTCACGGGCGCCTCCAACATCACCGGCTGGATGCCGCCGCTGGACGAGATCGTGGCCGCTGCCCATGCCCGCGGCGTACCCGTGGTCGTCGACGCCGCCCAGCTGGCGCCGCACCGGAGGCTGCCCACATCGCCGGACTTCATCGCATGGAGCGGGCACAAGATGTATGCGCCCTTCGGCGCCGGCGTGCTCGTCGGCCCACGGGAGGCGTTTCGCTACGGGGACCCGTTTCTCGCCGGCGGGGGCGCCGTCGACCTCGTCGACCTGGACGAGGTCGTCTGGACCGAGCCTCCGGATCGGGAGGAGGCCGGCTCGCCCAACGTGATCGGGGCGGTGGCGCTGGCGGCGGCCATCGACGAGCTCGAAGGGATCGGTTGGCCGAGCATCGCCGAGCATGACCGGCACCTCGCTCGCCTGCTCCGCGAGGGCCTGGCGTCCATCCCGGGCGTCCACGTGCTCGGGCCCGATCCTCGGGTCGAGACGCTCCCGGTGGCGGCCTTCACGATCGACGGGCTTCCGCATGCGCTCGTTGCCGCCCGTTTGTCGGCCGAGGAGGGTATCGGCGTGCGCCATGGTTGTTTCTGCGCCCACCCATACCTGATGCGACTGCTCGGGCTCGGTCATGCAGAGGTCCTCGAGTACCGGGAACAGGTGCGCCACGGTGACCGGAGCCGCATGCCGGGCGCCGTGCGGGCAAGCTTCGGCATCAACGGGAGCGCCGGCGACGTCGAACGACTCTGTGCCGCCGTCGCCGTGCTGGCCGCCGGCGAGCCGGCGCCCATCGACTACGCGCAAGACGGGCGAACGGGTGACTTCCTGCCGGACGCCGATTCGGCCCCCTGGCTCTCCGGCGGCCGCCGCCACGGCTCGTCCTGCTCGCCCGGCTAGGCACACCGCGTCGACTCGTCGGGCCGTAGGGTCTCGTGGCATGCAGAGCGCCGAGATCCACCTCCACACAGGGCGCCGGTTTGTGACGGACATGACCGAGGCGGTGATGGGTTTCTGCGCGGACAAGGGCGATGGGCTCTGCCACGTCTTCGTGCCGCACGCCACTGCCGGCGTCGCACTGATGGAGACCGGATCGGGCTCGGAGGCGGACCTGCAGCAGGCCGTCGACGCCCTGTTGCCCCGCGACGGCAGGTACCGGCACCAGCACGGTTCCCGCGGTCATGGCGCTGATCACGTCCTTCCGGCCTTCGTCTCCCCCTCCCTCGTTCTCGCCGTGCGGGAGGGGCGCCCTGTGCTCGGCACGTGGCAGTCCGTCGTGTTCGTCGACCCCAACGTCGACAACCCGGACCGGACGCTCCTGCTGCACTTCCTGGCGGACCGTCCCGGCTAGGAGGGGCTCGTGAGCGTCCGCTGCACGTCGGCGAGGGTGTCCCACGGCTCGTAGGCGACGCTGTTACGGGCACACCAGTCAGCGAGGTCGCCTTTGGCGAACACGAGGTCCGCCACGACGGCGGCTTTCACGTCGCTGGCGCCGTCGCCGACGAGCACGGTCGTCCGCCCTCGCGACCGGGCGGCCCGGATCGGGGCCCGCTTGCAGGCACCGCACTCCGCACACTCGCAATCGGTGACCTCGTTCGGGAAGCGCACCTCCCAGGACGCCCAGTCGATGGCGTTCGTGACCACCGGGATGCCGGCGTCGGTGCCCACTTCCTCGGCCCGAAACCCAAAGCCGTCCGACAAGATGCTCACCTCGGCTCCCTCGGCTCGGAGGGCGGCGACAAGGGGCAGGAAGCCGTCGTCGAGGGCAACCTCGGCCACAACGCGCTCCACACGCGCCCGGTCCGGCGGCAACAGTGCCCACTCCTCGATCATGCACGCCTTGGAGCCGATCTCGCCGGCGATGTACCGACGTTCGAGATCGTGCCATCGATCGGGTGCCGCCAATCGCTGCAGTAGATACACGCCGGTGTCGTCGCACGTGATCGTGCCGTCGAAATCGAGGAACACCGATGCGGCCGACAGATCGATCCGCTCCATCCGGGCGACGCTACCCGGGCAGTCGGTCAATCGAGGAGCAGGTCCCGCAACGCCTGAAGAGATTGCGGCGCCAGGGCTGCAGGACCGCGCAGGTACGCCTCCACGCCGCCGTACTCGGCGTCGACCGCCTCCAAGGCGGTGGCCATCACCCAGCGTGGCGCCGCCAGGAGACCGAGGGCCGCTTCCTGTGACATCCCGGTCGCGATGAAACGAGCCAGTATCTCCTGATGGCGCTCCACTGTCAGCGTCCGGCCCGTTAGCTCGTAATCGTCGAGAACGGCTGCGCGATCGACGCCGAGCCAGCTGAGCAGGAGAGCGGCAGCCAGGCCGGTGCGGTCCTTGCCGCCGGCACAGTGGAAGACGGCAGGCAGGCGCGCCTGGTCGGCCAGTCCCGAGTACAGCTCGCCGAACAACGGGCCGGCCGTCGCGAGTATGGCGAGGTAGACGTCGCGCAGGCGGCTCTCGGCGTCGGCCGCGCTGCGAAGGGCGCTCCCGTCGTTGAACTCGTCCCGCGGGACCTGGCTCTCCAGCGCCACCTGCCTCGACGGCATCGGATTGGGGTGGCGCTCGCGCTCGTCATTGCTGCGCAGGTCGTACACGGCGACGATGCCGAGCTGGTCGTAGACGACACGATCGCTCGGAGTGAGCCGGTAGAGGGCGTCCGAACGGAACACCCTTCCCCATCGAGTCCGGCGTCCCGAGTGAGCCCGGTAGCCACCGAGGTCGCGGAAATTCACGACGCCCGCGAACCGGATGAGTCGCCTTCCGAAGTCGTCAGTCGTGTCGCCTCGAGATGGTTCTCCGAACGCGACGACTGGCCTCGTGTCGGACACGCCATCGACGGTAGGCCGGAGTCCGCCGGAGTCCGGCCGCGCCCCCTCCGGCTCGTCTCGCCGATCAGCCGGTCACTAATCTGCCGGCATGGCCAACACGACCCGAACCGAGTCCATCTCGACGCCCGACGGCTCCTACGACGCCTTCACCGTCGTGCCGGAAGAGCCGAACGGAGCAGGGATCGTCCTGTTGCAGGAGATTTTCGGCGTCGGCGAGTTCCTGCAGGACCGTGCGCAGGCGTTGGCGGGCGAGGGCTACGTGGTCCTCTGTCCGGACGTCTTCTGGCGAGTCGAGCGGAACGTCGCCCTGCCGCACGACGAGCAGAGCCTCGCCACGGCCTTCGGTTTCGCGCAGCGATTCTCAGAGATCGACCCTGCCGTCACGGCCGCCGACCTCACGGCCGCCCTTGACCACCTGAAGCGGCTGCCGGAAGTCACCGGCCTCGTCGGCGCCATGGGTTACTGCCTCGGTGGACGGCTCGCCTATGAGCTGGCCGTGGCATCGGATCCCGCCTGCTGCGTGTCCTACTACGGCTCCGGCGTCGCCGGCCGGCTCGACGTCGCGCAGGAGATCTCCTGCCCGGTGCTATTTCACTTCGGGGGAGCCGACCCGTACATCCCGGCAGAGGACGTGGAGCAGATCGAGCAGGCCTTCAGTTCCCGTGACGACGTCGAGGTGCACGTGCAAAGCGAGGCGGGGCACGCCTTCGAGAACAGCTTCTCGGCGCAGTTCTCGAACCCGACGGCTACGAAGGAATCGTGGCCCATCACCGTGGCATGGCTGGCCCGCTGGCTGACGGGCAGCGCTGCCGGCGGAGCCGGAGCCGGAGCCGGCGAGCGGGCCTAGGCCCGCTCGGCAACTTCGTGCACAGGGTGACCGGGTAGGGGGTGGCCCGGTGATTCCGTGCACTCGGTTCAACTGAAACCGGGCTCGGGCGGCGGCCGGCACCGCCGGCCGACGGGTCCGGGGTCCGGCTACCGCGCGAGGGGGATCGGGGTAGCCGGACTCCCGGCCCAGAGGGTGCCTGAGCACCCGCCTATTACTACTTAGTTTGTCGCTTTAGTAGCTTATGACGCCCAGCCGGGCAGTGCAAGGCAACACCGTGGTGCGCGGGCCGGTTCAGGCGGTAGAAACATCTGGCATGACCGACATCCAGTCGCTCTCCGCCCGAGAGGCCCGGCGAATCGCCTTGCACGCTCAGGGGTTGCTCGGCCCGCGAATCAGCGGCGGTCCGGCGGAGATGCTCCGGCACCTGCGAGCGGTCCAGATCGACACGATCTCCGTGCTGGCACGCTCCCATGAGCTCGTCGCCTACGCCCGCCTCGGATCGGTCGATCGCCGGACGATCGAAGCGGCATATTGGGCGGGTCCACCTTTCGGCGCCTTCGAATACTGGGCTCATGCAGCCTGTGTGCTGCCGATGGAGGATTGGCCCTACTACGAGTTCCGCCGGGAAGCTGCGCGCGCCCGGGGGCGGCGGTGGCACCACCTCGAGGATGCGGACCGGTCGCTCAAGGCCGTCCGTGATCGCCTCACGGCCGACGGGCCGCTGACGGCGAACGAGCTCGGTGGCGCGAAGAAGGGCGGCCCATGGTGGGACTGGTCCGAGACGAAGATCGCCGTCGAGTGGCTGCTCGACGTCGGCGACGTCGTGTGCGCGCAGCGGCGCGGTTTCCAACGGGTCTACGACCTGCCCGAGCGAGCCGTCCCCGCCGAGCTCCGAAGCGCTCCCGCGACAAGGGACGACCAGATGCGACACCTGCTGACACGAGCGGCCGCCGCCCTCGGCGCCGCCACTGTCCGGGACTTCGCCACCTACTGCGGCCTCAAGAGCCCGGACGTGGCGCGCCTCGTCGGCGACCTCGGACTCGTGCCCGTCTCGGTGCAGGGTTGGGGACCGCCGGCCTGGGCGAGCACGGCACACCTCGAGGCGGGCACCACTGGCCTGCGCTCCCGGCCCACACTCGTGTCGCCGTTCGACTCGCTCGTCTGGGACCGCGACCGCACCGAACGGGTCTTCGGCTTCCGCCACCGCCTCGAGGCGTACACGCCGAAGCCGAAGCGCGTGCACGGCTACTTCTCCATGCCGCTCATCGTCGGCGACTCGCTCGTCGGACGCGTCGACCCCGGCCGGGAGGGCACGACCTTCGTCGCCAAGGGAGTTCACCTGGAGCCGGACGCGAAAGCTACGGCTGTCCGCGGTCTGGCCACCGCGCTGCGCGAGGCCGCTTCCTGGGTCGGTTGCGACGACATCCGGATCGACTGGGTGACACCTGACGACAAGCGCGACGAAGTGCTCGGTGCCGTCGCCGCCGTCACAGCCTGACCCTCGGTCGATCCGACGCCCGCCGGAACTGGGAACCGCTCGCCTCAGACCGAGGGCGTCACTGCCCCATGCTGAAGGTGAACATCTTGTCGGCCACGACGCGCGCCCCGATCGGGTTGGCTCCGTCGAGCCAGATCTCGAACTCCGGCCCTTGCTTGGGTAGGTAGTTGTCGAGCATCGCCTGGCGCAGCTCACCGTGCGCCGGGTCCAACACGTCGAAGAGCTCAGCCTGGCCGTGCACGGTGACGGCGAGATCCTCGGAGGGTAGATGCGTGGCGCTCACCGCCGGCCGGGCGGCGAGGTGACGCATGCGCACCGAGTCCCGGCTCGAGCTGAAGCAGAAGGATCCGTGCAGCAGATAGGCATCGACCGGGCCGACTAGGGGCCGGCCGTCAGCCGTCACGGTGGCGACGACGAGCAGGCACATTCCTTGCAGCCGCTCGGAGAGCTGCTCGGCGGTGAGACGGCGATCGTCGCTGATGATGTCCCGCAGGTGCGGCCCGGCTCCGGCGGCACTCTCGTCGAGAAGCTGCTGCAGCCGCTGCATCTCCTCGGTTGTCTCGAGCATGCGCCATTCCACCACATCACGGTCGCCGCGGAGGCCGGCGTCATGCCGTCGGCGCGACGGCTCGGCGAGGCCGTGTTCGCCGGCCTGTTCGCCGGCAGCCTGACACCGAGCCGATCGCTCGCCTCAGCCGACGAGCTGAGGGATGACCTCGCTGATCGATCCGCGCACGACGGCGTCCGCGAGGTCGTCGCAGGCGGTCGGGCTGCCGTTCACGATGACGACGGCCTTGCCAAGGTGACGGGCGAGCGGCACGACGCCGGCGATGGGCTGAACCTCGAGCGTCGTCCCGACGGCGAGCAACAGGTCGCACTCCGTGGCCGCCAGCTGCGAGCGCTCGAGATCATCCCAGTCGAGCGACTGCCCGAAACTCACCGTCGCCGTCTTCAGAACCCCCCCGCACAGCCGGTCTTCACGACGTCCGGAGTCACCCGCCGGGCGCTCGCAGTGGGGATCCTCGTCGCCGGAGCGAACGCGTGCCAGCACCACACGGGTCGGTAGTCGGTCACCGCAGGACCAGCAGACGCATTCGTGCGCCGTGCCGTGGATCTCCACGAGCCGCTCCGGCGAGGTCCCGGCCAGGCGGTGGAGACCATCTGTGTTCTGCGTCACGAGCGTGTGCAGGCGCCCCTGCCGCTCGAGGTCGACGAGGGCAGCGTGAGCCGCAGTGGGCACGGCATCCCACACGGGCGACTCGAGCCGCGAGCGCCAGGCAGCTCGCCGCACCTCGGCATCCTCGAGGTAGTGGCGCAACGTTGCCATGCGCTCAGCCCCGGGGTTGCGTGTCCAGATGCCGTCCGGCCCGCGGAAGTCCGGGATGCCGGCGTCGGTCGAGATGCCGGCGCCCGTGAGCACGACGACGGACGAGGCGCCGGCGACAAGGGCTGCGGCACGAGCGACGACATCCGGATCAGGGGCTTCGAGGAGCACCTACCCAGGTTCGCGCGCCCGAGCCGTTACCGTCGCAGGTCGTGGACAGACACGTCACCGAGTACGCGGTCGCCGACCGCATCGCCACGATCACCCTCACGCGCCCGGCGCGGCTCAACGCCTGGACCGGGCGCATGAGCTTCGAGTACCGGACGGCCCTCGCCGAGGCGTCCGCCGACGAGAACGTACGGGTGATCGTCGTCACAGGGGCGGGGAGAGCCTTCTGCTCGGGCGCCGACAGCGAGGCGTTGCTGGGTTTCCTCGAGCGGGGTGACTACTCATCGGGGCTGCCGGAGGATCCGCCCTCTCCCGGCTACGGGGTGCGAGCCGAGTACGACGCCGATCTCGCCTACCACCTCGCCATCGAGAAACCCATCATCGCCTCCGTGAACGGCCCCGCCGCCGGTCTCGGTTTTGCGTTGATGTGTTATTGCGACGTCCGTTTTGCTGCGGCGGGCGCCAAGCTCACGACTGCACACGGTCGCCTCGGCCTGCCGGCCGAGTTCGGGCTGTCCTGGCTGCTTCCTCGCCTCATCGGGCTCGGTCGTGCCACCGACGTCCTGCTGTCCAGCCGGATCTTCCTCGCCGAGGAGGCGCTCGAGATGGGACTCGTGAGCGCCGTCGTGCCGGCCGACGAGCTGGACGCCCATGTGACGACGTACGCACAGTACCTGGCCAACAACGTCTCGCCATCCTCCATCGCCGTCACGAAACGCCAGATCTACCGCGACCTCCTCGACACGGGCGGCCCGGCGGCTGCCATCGCCGACGCCGAGACGCTCATGTCCACCATGATGGGTGCTGCGGACTACCGCGAAGGCGTGGCCGCCCTGCGGGAGAAGCGGCCCGGACGGTTCTGAGCCAGGCTGCGGGCCGTCGCCGGCGGCGGCGCTGCTGGGCGGCTCGCTGCTGGGCGGCGGTACCTGCTGGGCGTCAGCTGCCGGCCGGCCGGCCGGAAGCCCGATAACGGCCCATCTCGCCGAAAAGGGTGATGAAGTCCATACGGCTGTGGCCGGAGCGAACTTCGCTGTAGACGGCGTCGACGTTGGCGACGATGCGCTCGCTGTCCGACCACGTCCCATAGTCGCCGAGGTCGATGTCGAAGGCTGCTTCGAGGACGCTCATGCCCGAGTCCGCCCGCTGCGCCGCCTCGGCGTGCACGAAGTTCAGGTACGCCTCCACTTGGGTGATCTCGGCCACGGATACGACCGGGCCGTGCCCGGGCACGACGACCGCCGGCTCGAGCGCCCGAATCCGCTGGAGCGCCGCGAGCCAATTGGCGAACGGTCCCGCCCAGACGATCGGCGTCGATCCGATGAAGAGGATGTCGCCGGCGAACACCACACCGGCGTCCGGCACGTGCACGATCACGTCGCCGGCGGTATGCGCCGGACCGACCTCCTCCAGCACGAAGTGCCGCCCGCCGGCATCGACCTCCAGTCGCCCCGAGAACGTCTCGGTCGGCACAGCGGGGTCGATGTCGTCGAAGCGAAACCGCCCGAAGGCCTCCGCCACGAAGGTGTTGGCGTCGGCACCGAGGTCCAGTTGCTTGAGGGCGTGCAGCGACGAAGCGGGCAGGTCGGCCATCTCGCGGGCCGTGGCGGCGGAGGCGATGAAGCGGGCGCCCGGCACGAGCTGGTTGCCGTGGCAGTGGTCGCCGTTGGCGTGGGTGTTGACCACCGTCGAGATGGGACGGCTCGACGTGACGGGCGCCATGGCGGCGAGCATCGCCTCGGTGAGGCGCAAGTCGAAGAGCGTGTCGACGAGAAGGGAAGCGCCGTCTCCGGCGACGAGGCCGGAGTTGCTGTAGCCCCAGGACCCGTCCGGTTGCAGGTAGGCGAAGACGCCATCGCCAATTTCGTGGAGGCCCAGCTCGTAAGGAACCATGACCGAGACTCTCTCACGAGCCGGTGCCGGCGCCAAGGGCCGGCGGGCGCCCGAGGCCTTGGGTCAGAGAAGGCCGGCCGCCAGCTCCTCGGGGGCGATCGACCCGGCGGGCGTCCGGTCGCGGGCCATACGGTTGGCGATGGCCTGCAGGCGCTCGTTCACCGGCGTGGGCACGCCGTGCAGCCGACCGAGCAGCACGATCTCGCCATTCAGCCAGTCGGCCTCGATGTTGCCGGTCCCGCGTTCGAGGCTTTGCCACGAAGAACCGCCCTGCCGGCTCGTCCTGCCGACCGGTAGAACGAGACCGCGCATCGCCCGCCGCTCCGCTTCCACCGTCTCGTCCGCCACCTCGATGCCGGCGGCTGCGTAACAAGCGCGGGCCTCAGCCCTGGCTGCCTTTGCAAGCTGGGTCGTCACCGGATGCTCGGCAGTGCCACAGGCGGCTTGGATGGAATTGGCCAGGTTGCTGAGCAACTTGAGGTACTTGTTCGCCATGACGTCCTGCGTCGCCCGGGCATCGAAACCGCTCGCAGACAGGTCGGCCGCGATCTGCTCCGCCAGCATGTCGCTGCCGTGCGGGTAGCGCCCGAGGTCGAGAATCCCCCAGATCGGCGCCGTCGAGATCTCGACGACGCCCGGTTCGAGATGGGTGCCGGCGAGGATGACTCGCATCCCGTAGGTGTTGGCAAAGCGTCGCGCAGCCAGGCGCTCGTTCTCGACGCCATTCTGAGCACACACGACGGCGAGGCCGGCGGGCCCGTTGACGGCGAGGCCGGCGAGGAGGGCCTCGGAGTGCTGGCTCTTCGTGGCGAGGATGACGACGTCGTCCGGGCGGAGCCCAGCGGCCTCCGCACTCGGGAACGCCTCGATCGGCAGCCTGACGGTCGCCTCGGGATCACGAAGCTCGAGACCCCCGGAACGGATGGCGTCCAGGTGGGGTCCGCGGGCGATGAGTCCGACGTCGTGCCCTTGTTGGAACAAGCGGCCGCCGATGGCGCCACCGATGGCGCCGGCGCCGAGGATGAGATAGCGCATCACGCCAGTATGGTGCCGGCCGCCTGTCGGTCCGGCCGCCTGTCGGTCCGGCCACCTGTCAGTCAGCCGCCTGTCAGTCAGCCGCACGCACGAGGGCGAGCGCTTGTCACGCCTCGATCTCGAGCAGAACCGTCACGGGGCCGTCGTTGGCGAGCTCGACGAGCATGTCGGCCCCGAATCGCCCCGTCGATACGGTGGCGCCAAGGCTGCGCAGTTCGGCCACGACGAGATCGACGAGCGGTTCGGCGACCGGCCCGGGCGCCGCCGCCACCCAGGACGGGCGTCGCCCCTTGCTCGTGTCGCCGTAGAGGGTGAACTGGCTCACCACGAGCAGCGGTGCGCCCAGCTCCGCGCACGACCGGTTCATCCGGCCGCCTTCGTCGGCGAGGATCCGCAAGTTCCACAACCGGGACGCAAGGGAACGTGCCGTGGCCGCCGTGTCGGTGTGGGTTGCGCCGACGAGCACACACAGGCCGGGGCGATCGAGAGAGCCGACCACCTCGCCCGAGACCGTCACCCGAGCCCTCGTGACGCGTTGGACGACAGCCCTCACGCGGTCACGGCCTCCGAACCGGCCCGCAAGAGGCCGCTGCCGCACGTCTGGCCACTCAGGTAGCTCGGCAGCCGGACGCCTTCTGCCAGATCGTCGGAGTCGATCGGAGTCCCCCAGTGCGCCACGATCGGGCGCACGCCGGCCCAGACATCGAGCCCGAGGTCGGCCTCGTCGTCGAGCGGGGAGCCAGAGCGCACCTTGGCGGCGACATCAGTCAGCGGCAGCTCCAGCAACGCCGTCTTGCGGAGCTCGTCGGGGCGGGGACTGCGCGCCTCGTCATTGCGCCCCGGCACGAGCTTGTCCATCAAGGCGGCGAGGACCGCCTCCTTGCGGGCCTCCTCCGGCACCAGGACGGCCTCGCCGTGAGCGACGACACAGCGGTAGTTGGCGGAATGGCTGAACGCCGAGCGGGCGAGCACGAGGCCGTCGATCAGCGTGACCTCGAAGCTCACCGGGAGACGGCGGCCGCCTTTGGCCAAGCGGGCGAAGTGCGCACCCGTCGAGCCGTGCAGGTAGACCGACGTCCCCACGCGCACGAACAGCATCGGCAAGACCTGTGGTCGCCCGTCGTCGACGAAGGCGAGATGCCCGATGATCGCCTCGTCGAGGATCGAGTCCACGACGTGGTCGTCCCAGCTCGCCCGTTCCTTGTGACGAGAGGGCGTCGTGGTGTCGCTGGTCTGGTACATGTTCGTCCTCCGGATCGCCGGCTTGTCGTTCCATCTATGTACTGATACAATACCGCGTCTGTGACGCTACAATCCTACATCACCGGCCGGACAGCAGCCGAGCTGGCGGAGTCCATCGAACAGTCGATCCGCGATGGCCGGCTCCCGGCCGGCGACACGCTGCCGCCGATCCGACAGCTGGCCGAGTCCCTCGGGCTGAGCGCCGGCACGGTGGCGTCGGCCTATCGCGTGCTGAACACTCGCGGGCTCACGTCCTCGGACCGGCGCCGTGGGACTTGGGTCCGTGAGCTCCGCAAGGGAGAGCTCGCCCCGATACGCCAGGCGATCCAGGTGCCGGACGGCGTCACCGACTGCTCGAGCGGCAACCCCGACGCTCGCCTGCTACCCGACCCGATCGCCGTCCTCGCCGGGCTGTCCTACGAGCCGGCGGTCTACGGTTCCACCGTTGCCCATCCGGGTTTCCTCGCAGAAGCGAGACGACGGCTCGGCGACGACGGGGTGCCGAGCGAGCATGCCACGGTGAGCTTCGGGGCTCTCGACGCCATCAGCCGTGCGCTCGTCTCCAACCTTGTCCCCGGGGACCGGGTCGCACTGGAGGATCCGGGCTGGGCGGCGCTCATCGATCTCGTGGAGCGCCTCGGCTACCTGCCCGTTCCCGTGCCGGTCGATCCCGAGGGCCCAACAGTCGAGGGCGTGTGGCAGGCGCTCGCCGCCGGCGCCCAGGCCGTCGTCGTGACCGCCAGGGCGCAGAACCCCACGGGGGCGGCCATCTCGGCGCAGCGAGCGGAGGATCTTCGCGCCGTCTTTGCCCGTTACCCCGGTCGCCTCGTGATCGAGGACGACCACGCCTGCGGCCTCGTCGAGCTCCCGCTCTCCGTCGTCGCCGGCCCGACCGGCCGCTATGCCTTCGTCCGGTCGCTCGCAAAGGGATACGGTGCGGACCTGCGCCTCGCCGTCGTGGCCGGAGACGCCACGACGATCGGCCGGCTCGAGTCGTCCATCGTCACCGGCGTGGGCTGGGTCAGTCATCTCGTGCAGCAGATCGCCCTCGCGCTCTGGTTGGATCCCCGCGTGGCGGTGCAGCTGGAGGAGGCTTCGGCCACCTACCGGGCACGGCGCTCAGGGTTGTGCGCCGAGCTTGCGGATCGCGGCATCGACGTGACGGCGCCCACCGGCCTCAACGTCTGGGTCCCGGTCGACGACGAAGCGACGGCGGTGAGCGCTCTGCTGGCTCAAGGGTGGTTGGTGGCGCCCGGCGGGCGATTCCGCATCGTTTCCCCGCCGGCGATCCGGGTCACGACGGCTGCCCTGCCGGCGGAGCGGGCGGCGGCATGCGCCGACGCAGTCGCGCTTGCTCGTGCGGCGTCGAGGTCGAAGGGCCGGCGCTCCGGCTCGGGGGGCTGAGCACCCGAGGCCGTCGGCGCCGCTCCGTGTGCCCTTGCGGACTGCGGCGGTTTGATCTACCCTTCCACTAACTCATTAGTGGAAGGGTGGTTATGATCGAGTTCCAGCTGGACACTGCCTCGGGTGTCGCCACGTACCTGCAACTCGTCCAACAAGTCCATCAGGCGTTGCGGCTCGGATTGCTCGAGCCCGGCGACCAGCTGCCGACCGCCCAGCAGGTGGTCTCCCGGTTGGCGATCAACCCGAACACCGTGCTCAAGGCGTACCGCGATCTCGAGCGCGAGGGCCTCGTGCGCGCCCGACCGGGGCAGGGGACCTTCGTCGTGGGCTCCCTCCCCCGCACCGATCCGAAGACCCAGGCTCGGCTGCTCGCCTCGATGAGCACGTGGCTGGAGTCGGCCCGAGCCGCCGGCCTTGGCCCCGACGACATCGAAGCGATCTACCGCAACGCCTTCCGCAACGCCTTTGCAGAGGGTGTGGCATGACCGCCGTTCTCGAGACACAAGCGCTCGGCAAGCAGTACGGCCGGCGCTGGGCGCTGCAGGACTGCACCTTGACCGTGCCGGAGGGAAAGGTCGTCGGCCTCGTCGGCCCGAACGGCGCCGGCAAGACCACGCTCCTGCACTTGGCCGTGGGCTTGTTGGCGCCGACAGCCGGCACCATCGAGGTTCTCGGTGGCCGTGCCGGCGACGACGCGCGGCAGCTCTCACGAGTCGGGTTCGTCGCCCAGGAGACGCCCGTCTACACCGGGCTCTCCGTTGCCAAGCACCTCCGCATGGGGGCTTTCCTCAACCCGAGTTGGGACCGCAAGCTGGCCGAGCATCGGGTGGAGCAGCTCGGGCTCGACCCACGCCAGAAAGCGGGATCGCTCTCGGGGGGCCAGCGTGCCCAGCTGGCCCTCACCATGGCGACGGCGAAACGTCCCGAGCTCCTCGTACTCGACGAACCCGTGGCCAGCTTGGATCCCCTCGCCCGACGAGAGTTCCTGCAAGGGCTCATGGAAGTCGTCGCCAACGACGAGGTCAGTGTCGTGCTGTCGTCGCATCTGGTCGCCGACCTCGAGCGCGTCTGTGACTACCTCGTCATCCTCGTGTCCTCGCACGTGCAGCTGGCGGGAGACGTCAGCGACTTGCTGGCGACACACCGCCGCCTCTCCGGCCCGCGCCGCCATCCTGACAGCCTCCCGTCGGGTATGGACGTGATCGAGGAGAGCCACACCGACCGGCAGAGCACGCTCGTCGTCCGCACCGACGGGCCGATCTTCGACCCGGCCTGGACCGTCCAACCGCTCACTTTGGAGGATCTCGTGCTCGCCTACATGAGCCGGGCGCGCGACGCCCGACCCACCCGACGACAGAAGCTGGGGGTCCTCCGATGATCCGCTTCGCTTGGATGCAGTCGCGCGCGCAGGCCGCAGTGGCGCTCGGCGCGCTGGTCGTCGTGGCCGTCGTGTTGGCCGTCACCGGCCCGCATCTGGTTCACCTGTACGACGCGACCGTCGCCAACTGCCAGGCGCGGGGCGACTGCCAGACCGCCACCAACGACTTCCTCAAGGCGTACGACTCGCCCGCCAACGCCCTCGGCATCATCGTCATCGTCGTGCCCGGCGTCTTGGGGCTCTTCTGGGGTGCCCCCCTCGTCGCCAGAGAGCTCGAGACCGGTTCCTACCGCCTGGCGTGGACCCAGAGCGTCAGCCGGAAGCGCTGGCTGGCCGTCAAGCTGGGCGTCGTCGGGCTCGCCGCCATGGCAGTCGCCGGGCTCCTCAGCCTGATGGCGACGTGGTGGTCGAGCCCCATCGACCGGGTCAACCTGAACCTGTTCGGAGTGTTCGACCAGCGCGACCTCGCCCCCGTCGGGTATGCGGCCTTCGCCTTCGTGCTGGGCGTCACCGCCGGCGTGATCATCCGGCGGACGCTTCCGGCGATGGCAACCACGTTGGTCGTCTTCGTCGGGTGGAGGCTGGCGTTCAACCACTGGGTGCGGCCACACCTCATCACCCCGGTCGTTCGCAACTACCCCCTCGTCATCGACGGTTACGGGTCGTCGAACGGCGGTCCGTTCACGCTGATTCCGAATCCGCCGGCGCTTCCGAATGCATGGACGATCTCCGTCCTGATCCAGAACAAGGCCGGCCAGGGCCTCACCAGCCAGTACCTCGCGAAAATCTGCCCGAGTCTCGGATCACCAGTCGTCAACGGCGGACCAGGGCCTGCGCCCGCGCCGCCGAGTGCCGTGAACAGCCTGCAGGTCTGCCAGGCGAAGCTCACCGGAATGTTCCACGAGGTGGCGACGTACCAGCCGGCAAACCGCTACTGGACGTTCCAGTGGTACGAGCTGGCGATCTACGTGGCCGTCGCGCTCGTGCTGTCGGCGCTGTGCGTGTGGTGGGTGCGCCGCCGGCTCGCCTGACGGCCGGCGGCCGGCGGCCGGCGGTGGGCGGTCGGCGGTCGGCGGTCGGCGGTCGGCGCCGCCTAGTTCCCGAGAAGGCGCCCGAGGGCCTCTCGCGCTGAGGCGTTGTCGGCGGCGAGGGCCGCGAGATAGACCGCGAGCGCCTGCACCCACTCGGAGACGGGGACTTCCTTGCGGCTGATGGTCACCCCGCGGACGTCTTGCGCGATCGTCGCCACGAGCCGGCCGCGGTGAGCTACGAGCTCGAGGGTCTTGTCACCGAGGTGAAGCCGGATGGCCGTGGCCGTGCCGGGTCGTCCCGCCACCCGGTCGGACATCGTCCGCTGGCGGTCGACCTCGACGAGCCCCTCCGGCAGGAGGTCGCCGATGGACGCCGACAGGACACGGTGGTAGGAGTCGAGATCAGACGTTTCGGCGCGAAGGACGGCCGCCAACTGCTCGACGTCGGGGAGCTGTGGCTCTGGCGACTCGGTCAACGACATACGTGGCGGCTCGTCTCAGTCCGTCAGCGGCAGCACGAGTTGCGGCTTGGCGATGATGTGGTCGGCCCGCAACGGCCGTACCGCCGTGCCGACGGCGAAGAACTCGGTCGTGTGGCCGCCCCACTTGTGCGCCAACGACAGCAGTTGGACGCCGACGATGCCTTCGGCTTTCAGCGCCTCACCTTCAGCTTGCATGCGGCTCATGGCGAGCTCCCGGGCGTCATAGAGCGCCTCGGTATACGTCGGTATCTCGACGTTCTTGCCGACGTTGCCCATGGCTCGCAGCGTCCCCTGGTGGGCGATGTGGTACACGCAGCTGCCCATGACCATGCCGAGGGGCGCATAGCCGGCCTGCACGAGGGTCCAGAAGTCCTGCCCCGACAAATCCGACGTGAACGGCTGTCCCTGGTTGTTCTTCCAGTTGCCCGGTTCGTCGGCCTTCACCGCCGTGCCGATGGCGATGAATTCGGCGAGGTCGTTGCCGAATTCCTTGAACTCGATGTCGAGCCGGACGCCGACGATCCCGTCAGCGCCCAGAGCGGCCGCCTCCGCCTCCATTCGTGTCATGGCGAGCTCACGAGCGTGGTACATGGCCTGTGACAGCGTGTCGAGCTCCATGTTCTTCGACCAGCGGCCGATCTGGATGCCGACGTGGTAGATGCTCGAGCCGAGCACGAGCCCCACCGGTCGGAAACCCGCCTCCCTCACCAACAAGAACTCGTTCACCGTCAGGTCGGACGTGAAGAGCGCCCCGGGTTGCCCCGGCTTCATCTCCGCCAGGCGCTTCATCGCATCTTCGGGGATGCCCAGGTCGGTCGCTTGGATCTCGGTCATGTTTTCCTTCCAGGAAGAACGTGTCGATCGGAGAGAGACAAGATCTTGAGGCTCGACGTCGGTGCTGCCGCCCCTTGATGGAATCGGGCGACGGCCGTCCCTTCCACGAAGGACAGGGCGACGTGGTCGCGATGGCCCTCCCCCGGCTCGATCTCCCAGATGTCGAGCTTCATCGCCGACATGATCGCCCCGTCGGCACCGTAGGCCGCCGTCCGGCGGGCGAACTGCTGGCGGGCATCACTGCGGACGTGGTTGACGAGATCGGTGTAGCCGGACACCTCCGTGTTGCCGCCCCAGGTCCGCGCCTGCTGGATCGTGGTCCAGTCGTCGTGGCGGATGGCGAGCGAGATGCCGATCGTGATGGCAGCGGGCGCCCAGCCGCCGTGCAGCAACTTGGCGACGTCGTGGGCGGGCAACATCGTCGAGAACAGGTTGGCGGGACGGGTCTTGCCGTGTGCGCGCACGGCCGTTCCGTAGGCGATGAATTCCCGGTTGTCCTGGCCGAGCCGCCGCTGCTCGAGGCGGACGCCGACGACGCCGTCACCGTGCAGGTCGCGACACTCCAGCAACATTCGGAGCACGGCAGTGTCGTAGCCGTGGTAGAGGGCGTCGACATACGGTGCGAAGCCGGCGAGACCGCCGCCGGAGCTCGTACGCACCCCTGGGGTGTTGCCGTACCCGCGGTTGCCGCCGGCGGACCAGGCGGTGCCCCCACCGAAGGCCATGCCTCCGGCTTGGTAGTAACCGCACCCGCCGTAGCCCGTGAAACCGATGTGCTGGACGATGCAGCCCATCACCTCGCCGACAACCGAGAAACCGCACGCCTCGAGCGCCGCCTGCCCCGAGATCCCGAAGAGGCTCGCGGACGGACCACCGGCTCTCTCGCGCTCCATTCTCGCCTGAGCAGCTGGCGGCAGACCCTGCCCGTTCCATTCCGTGGTCATCGAGCCTCCGGGTGTGACCTGCTCAGGAACCTAGCACCGGCTCCGCTTCGGCTGTCCGTCGCTGCCGGCCGTCGCAGGCCGGCCACGTCGGCACGCGGATACTTGCCGCCGCAACTTCGTGCACGAGCTCACCGTACAGGGGTCTCTCCGGTCGCTCTCCGCACGAGGTTCGGGCGCGGGCGCGCACTAGCGTGACGCCGTGACGCCTGCCGAGACACGAACCGTGCTCCAGTCCGCCGCCGCGGCGCTCCTCGACGAGCGCCGGCGACTCCGAGCGGACGAGCTGGCGGAGCTGGCGGAGGTGCCGGACCAGGCCGTCCCGAGCCTCGCGGCGCTCGCCCACGAGGTGCGACTCGGGTGGTGTGGGGACGGTGTGGAGGTCGAGGGCATCCTGTCGGCCAAGACCGGCGGCTGCCCCGAGGACTGCCAGTTCTGCGCCCAATCGTCCCGCTTCGACACGCCGGTGCAGGCGACGCCTTTCCTCGACACCGAGGAGGTGCTCCAGGCCGCGCGGGAGACGGCACGTTTCGGCGCCACGGAGTTCTGCATCGTGCTCGCGGTCCGTGGACCGGACGAGCGCACCCTGCGACGCATCCTCGAGCTCGTGCCGCTCGTACGCGCCGAGACGGGCCTCCAGGTGGCGATATCGGCCGGCATCCTCGACGAATCGCAGGCCGAGCGCCTGGCGTCCGGCGGTGTCCATCGCTACAACCACAACCTCGAGACGGCTCGCAGCTTCTTCCCCTCCATCGTCACGACCCACACCTGGGAGGAACGTTGGGAGACGTGCCGGCGCGTGCAGCACGCTGGCATGGAGCTGTGCTGCGGCGTGCTGCTCGGCATGGGCGAGACGGTGGCTCAGCGACTCGAGCTGCTCGGCCAGCTAGCCGATCTGGAGCCGTGCGAGGTGCCGATGAATTTCCTCGATCCTCGACCGGGGACGCCGCTCGCGATCCGAAAGCTCGTGAGCCCGCTCGAGGCGATCCGATGGATCGCCCTGTTCCGCCTCGGCCTACCGGCCGTGATCCTGCGATACGCCGGCGGCCGGGAGGTCACGCTGAGGGAGCTGCAGGCAATGGGCATGACGTCGGGCATCAACGCTCTCATCGTCGGGAACTACCTGACGACACTCGGGCGGTCGCCCACCGCCGACCTCGCCATGCTCGCCGACCTCAAGATGCCGGTCTCGGCGCTTTCGGCCGCCCTGTGAGCCGGCGACCCTGTGAGCCGGCGGCCCATTGCACCGGTTGCGGGCGGCCGTCGGCCGAGTGCCCGACCGGAGGTGGCTGCACGACGCCGTTCGAGCCGCCTCGTCACTGCCCCGAGTGCGGCCGCCGCCTCGCAGTGAGAGTGGCACCCACGACCTGGGTGGCACGATGTCGCCAACACGGTGAGCTCCCGGTGGGGAGCACCGGACCGGCCCGCTGAGCCGGCGCCCGACACCACGGCCCGAGGGCCGGAGCCCCGAGCGGACGCCCGAACCCGACGATCGAGAGGAGCACCGAAGTGGAGCTGTCAGAAGTCATGCGAACCACGGCGGCCTGCCGGGAGTTCACCTCCGAGCCCGTTGCCCCCGAGACGCTGCAGCGAGTCCTCGACACGGCGCGCTTCGCCCCGAGTGGCGGCAACCGCCAGCCCTGGCGGGTCGTGCGCATCGAGAGCCCGTCCATCCGCCAGGAGATCGCCCACCTCTACTCGCTCAGCTGGCGGGAGTATTGGGCACACGTGGAGCGTGGGCTCGTCCCCTTCGCTCCCGGCGACGACGGGCGCTGGGACGGGCCGGCCGTCGATCTCGAAGTCGCCCGGGAGCGACCGGCGCCGGACGCCTTCGGTGACCAGCTGGCGTCGCTACCGGTCATGCTCGTCCTCCTCGCCCATCTCGGGTCGCTGGCCGTGACGGACAACGGGCTCGGGCGCCAGAGCATCGTCGGTGGCGCCTCCGTCTACCCCTTCGGGCACAACGTCCTGCTCGCCGCCCGCGCCGAGGGCCTCGGCGGCGTAATGACCACGGTGCTGTGCCGGCAGGAAGAGGCGGTGAAGGAGCTCCTCGGCGTGCCCACGGCCTTCGCCGTCGCAGCCCTCATCGTTCTCGGACATCCCGTCAGACAGGTGACACGACTGCGCCGGTGGCCCGTCGAGCGCTTCACGTTCGTGGACCGTTTCGACGAGCCAGCCCTCGGGGATGCCTGACGCGAGAGGCTCGGGTGTGGACGAACCTGGGGACGAGAGGTGGAAAGTGAACTTTTCCTGTCGACAACCCTCGGATTGCTGTCGATAACCTCCGAATTAGCCCAAGTCCGGTTGACGCCGATGGGGTTCTGCAGCAGAGTGTGCCTCGCCAAGGACGGAGACGCCGAAGCGCCGGAACGAAGGTAGACCGCAAGGAACACCCGAAGGCCGGGGCTTGGCGCAGAGGGGAGAGCAACCCGCAAGGGGGGTTCGAACGGAAGCGCCGCTCCAAAGTGAAGGTCGCCCGCAAGGGAGGACCGGATCCGAGGGGCACGGTCCGGAGGAACGGTCACCCGCAAGGGAGGCAGTTCCGAAGGAACGGGAACCGGACGGAGCGCCACCCGCAAGGGAGGTGCGACTGAAGGAACCGGCTCGTGCTCGAAGGTCGCCCGTAAGGGAGGCCGGAGGGAGGAGCCACGGCTATCCGCCGAGGAAACGGTGACATGGGCGACCACACCGGGGAGCTGACCTTTCGGGGTCGGAGCACCGGGCGGGCCGGTCGGGCAGCCGCAAGGCACCCGCTGAACCGCAGGAAACCCTCGTCATCTGGAGCAGGCCCCGGGAAGTACGGAGGCGCAAGCCCACCGGCTACCCGGGGCCTTTCCGCGTCCGGGCTCCCGTCCGCGTCCACGGCCTGCGCGGCCCAGGCCTGGTCCGGCCACCAGCGCCGCCCTACACCCGAGAAACTGGAACGTGTTCTAATCTAAGCTCCTTCGGCAGCGCCGACCGCCACCGTCGCCTCGTGGGCCGCACGGGAGGGAGACCCATGGATCTCGCATACATCGACTTGTGCAATCCTCAGCTGTTCGTGCCGGCCGTGCCGCACGACCTCTTCGCCGAGCTGCGGAGGACGGCTCCGGTCTTCTGGCACGAGGAGGAGGCCGGGGCGGGTTTCTGGTCGGTGATGCGCTACCACGACCTCGTGGCCGTGAACCGCGACTCGCACACGTTCTCGTCCTACAAGGGTGGGGCGCTCATGATGGATTGGAACGACGAGGTCCTCGGCCAGCAGCGGATGATGATGCTCAACATGGACCCGCCGATGCACACTCGCTACCGGCGCCTCGTGAACAAGGGGTTCACGCCCCGCATGGTGCACGAGCTCGAGGAGGCGATCTCCGAACGCACCCGCCAGCTCGTCGGAGCCGCCCGCGAGAAAGGCGAGTTCGACTTCGTGACCGACGTCGCCGCCGAGCTCCCCCTCCAAGTCATCGCCGAACTGATGGGCGTGCCGCAGGAGGACCGGTACAAGGTCTTCGACTGGAGCAACCGCATGGTCGGTTCCAACGACCCCGAGTTCCTCGAAGCTCCCGAGCTCGCCACCGCTGCGGCGATGGAGCTGTTCATGTACGCCGACGCACTGACACTCGAGCGCAAGGCGAACCCGCACGAGGACCTGGTGAGCCTCCTCTCGAAGGCCGAGATCGACGGCGACCAGCTCTCCCAGCTCGAGATCGACATGTTCTTCATGCTGCTCGCCGTGGCCGGCAACGAGACGACCCGCAACCTGCTCTCCCACGGCATGCTCGCCCTCATCGAGCATCCGGACGAGCGTCGCAAGCTGCTCGAGCATCCCGAGCTCCTGGACTCGGCGATCGAGGAGATGCTCCGATACGCCTCACCGGTCATGCACTTCCGCCGCACCGCCACACGCGACACCGAGATCGGCGGCCAGGCGATCGCAGAAGGCGACAAGGTCGTGTTCTGGCACATCTCTGCCAACCGGGACGAGGAGGTCTTCGAGGAACCGCAACGGTTCGACGTCGCCCGGTCGCCCAACGAGCACGTCGCCTTCGGCGGAGGCGGCTCGCACTTCTGCCTCGGTGCCAACCTCGCCCGTCTCGAGATCCGCATCATGTTCACCGAAATCCTGCGCCAGATGCCCGAGCTCGAGCTCTCCGGCGAGACCCAGCGCCTCTGCTCCAACTTCATCAACGGCATCAAACACCTGCCGGTGTCGGTCGGATGAAGCTCGGCCTGCAACTCGGGTACTGGGGATCGGGGCCTCAGGCGGACGCGGCCGCCAAGGTCGAAGAGGCGGAGCGGCTCGGCTTCGACTCCATCTGGACGGCAGAGGCCTACGGCTCGGACGCCCTCACGCCGCTCGCGTGGCTCGGCGCACGTACGTCCAGCGTGCGGCTCGGCACGGCGCTGTGCCAGATCTCGGCCCGGACCCCGACGGCGATGGGCATGGCGGCGCTGACGATGGACCATTTGAGCGGGGGGCGTTTCGTGCTCGGCCTTGGTGTCTCCGGGCCCCAGGTCGTGGAGGGCTGGTACGGCCAGTCGTTCCAGCGACCGCTGGCGCGCACGCGCGAGTACGTCTCGATCGTGCGCCAGGTCCTCGCACGCGAAGCGCCGGTCACGAGCGACGGACCGCACTACCCGCTCCCCTACCTCGGCCCGGCCAGCACGGGCCTCGGCAAGGCGCTCAAGCCGATCGTCCATCCGTTTCGGGCTGACCTGCCGATCATCATCGGAGCCGAGGGCTCGAAGAACGTCGCGCTCACGGCCGAGATCGCCGACGGCTGGCTGCCCATCTTCTACGCGCCCGCCCACGACGAGGAGTACCGCAAGGCGCTGGCGGAGGGTTTCTCGCGGCGGGGCGCTCGCCGGACGCCGGGAGACTTCGAGGTGATCGCTACCGCCACCGTCGTGGTGTCCGACGACATCGAGAAGGCCGCCGACGTCCTGCGCCCTTCCCTTGCCCTCTACATCGGGGGAATGGGCGCCCGGGAGGTGAATTTCCACTTCCAGGTGTTCGCACGAATGGGTTTCGAGGCGGCGGCGCATCGCATCCAGGATCTGTACCTCGACGGGCGCAAGGACGAGGCAGCTGCCGCAGTGCCGACCGAGCTCGTGGAGGCGACGTCGTTGATCGGCCCGCGGGAGAAGATCCGCGACGACCTCGAGGCCTGGAACGAATCCCTCGTGACGACGTTGCTCGTGGGCGGTGGCGTCCCGCAGATGAGGTTGCTCGCCGAGCTCGCCGGCTGACGGCGCCGAGCCGGCCGGCTCGCCTGCTCAGGCGGAGGCGGCGATGCGCTTCCCGAGGTCTGCGAGCTGCGGGGCGGCGCCGCCGAGGGCGAGATCGATCTGCTTGGCGACGAGGAAGTAGCGGTGGACCGGATAGTCGCGATCCATGCCGATGCCTCCGTGGAGGTGCTGGCACGTGTGCGCGACACGTTGGCCCGCCTCGCTCGCCCAGTACTTGGCGATCGTCACCTCGTCGGTCGCGGGCAGGCCGGCGGACAGCCGCCACACGGCCTGCCAAGCCGTCAGGCGCACGCCGAGCGTGTCGATGAAGGCGTCGGCGGCACGTTGGCCCACGGCCTGGAACGTGGCGATCACACGGTCGAACTGCCGGCGCTCCTTCACGTAGGACGCCGTGATGCGAACTGCCTCGCCGAGGCAGCCCGCCGCCGTCACCGACAGCGCCGCCGTCACGCGGTCGACGAGCCAGTCGAGCACGTCGGCCCGCTGCGCCACCTCCGACCCGAGCACGGCCTCCGCCGGCACGTGCACCGACGTCAGGCGGAGGAGCGCTTCGGGACGGCCTGAGGTCGTGTCCTGCCGCTCGCGTACGAGGCCGCCGGCGTCCGCCGGCACGAAGGCCACGCCCGACGAGCCGTCCGGAAAGCGGGCGGGCACGAGGAACGCGTCGGCTCGGAGGCCTGCGGGCACGCAAATCTTCTCGCCGTCGAGCTGCCAACCGCCCGCCACCGCGACCGCCTGCGTCGACGGCCGGCGGGGCGAGGCCTGCGCCTCGGCCAAGGCCGGCGCGACGACAAGGCTCCCCGCGCCGATCGCCGACAGGTGAGCCCGCAGGGAGGGCGAGCCGAAGCGCTCGATCGCCAGCGCGCTCACCACGGTGTCGAGGTACGGAACGGCCGCCACCGCCCGGCCCACTTCTTCCAGCACGGCACACGCGCCGATGAATCCCATCCCGGCACCTCCGTGCTCCTCCGCCAGGGGAGCCGCCACGAGGCCGGTAGCCGCCAGGTCCGCCCAGAGCTCGTGGTCGACGCCGTCACCGCCGGAGCTGGCGGCGTCTTCGACTGCCGTCAGCCGTTCCGGGCTGGACCGCTCCGACAGGATGCGGGCGGCGAGCTCGGAGAGGGCCTTCTGGTCGTCGTCGAGTTCGAAATCCATCGTGGTGCCTCCTCAGGGCGGGAAGGGTTGCGGCTCAGCGGCCGGAGTGGGGCAACCCGAGCCCGAACATGGCGATGAGCTCACGCTGGATCTCGTTGGCACCCCCGCCGAAGGTCAGGATCAAGAAACCCCTCGTCAGCTTCTCCAACCGACCGTGCAACACCGACGCCGGCGAGTCGCCGGACAGGTACGCCTGCGGCCCCACGATCTCCATGAGGCGTCGCAGCGCATCGAGGTAGAACTCGGTGCCGAACACCTTCACGGTGGAGGCGTCGGCCACGTCGAGAGTCGGGGAGCTCGCCACCTTCCAGTTGGCCAAGCGGAGAAACTCCAGCTTGGCTCGTATGACGGCGAGCTCGTGCTGCACCCAGGCGTCGTCGAGCACTCGTCCGCCCTCCGGATGACGAGCTGCGGCGGCCCACGCGACGACGTCCTCGAACGCCTTCTCGATCGGCCCGACCGAGCAGAGCGTGACTCGCTCGTGGTTCAGCTGGTTCGTGATGAGCGTCCAGCCCTGGTTCTCACCGCCGACGAGGTTCTCCGCCGGCACCCGCACGTTCTCGTAGAAGGTCTGGTTGATGTCGTGGCCGTGCAGGAGTCGCATCGGGGTGTACGAGAAACCCTCCGTCGAGGTGGGCACGATGAAGATCGAAATGCCGCGGTGCTTGCCGGCATCGGGGTTGGTGCGCACCGCCAGCCAGACGTAGTCGGCGTCGGAGGACAGGCTCGTGAAGATCTTGGCGCCGTTGATGACGTACTCGTCGCCGTCACGCACCGCCCGAGTCGTGAGCGAGGCGAGGTCCGTGCCGGAACCGGGCTCGGTGTAGCCGATGCAGAAATGGATCTCGCCACGCAGGATCGGCGGCAGGAAGCGCTGCCGTTGCTCGTCGTTCCCGAACCGCATGATCGTCGGGCCGACGGTGTTGATCGTCAGCATCGGAACAGGTGCGCCGGCACGCATCGACTCGTCGAAGAAGATGAACTGCTCCATGGTGGAGCGGCCCTGGCCGCCGTACTCCTTCGGCCAGCCGATCCCGAGCCAGCCGTCAGCACCCATCTGCCGGGCGATCTGCTTGTGCGTGGGAGTGATGCCCGGGGTCTCGAGCGCTTTCACGACCTCGGGCGTGAGGATCCGGGCGTAGTACTCGCGTAGTTGCTTGCGGAGCGACTGCTGGTCCTCGTCCAAGCCGATCTGCATCGAGCCCTCCCCCTCACTCGCCTGCGGGCGGTCGTGCGCAGCGAAAGTGTAACGCGTTCTAGTTTTTCGGGAGGAGGCGGAGGACCCTATGCTCAGCGCATGCCTGAAGCCGTCATCGTCGCCACCGCCCGCAGTCCGATCGGCCGCGCCTTCAAGGGATCCCTGAAGGACGTGCGCCCCGACGACCTCGCCGCCTACGTCGTCAAGGCCCTGTTGGAGAAAGTGCCCTCGCTCCCCGTCGAGCAGATCGAGGACCTGATCCTGGGATGCGGACAGCCCGCCGGCGAGGCGGGTTTCAACATCGCCCGCGTGGTGGCCATCCTCGCCGGTCTCGACAGCGTCCCCGGCGTGACCGTCAACCGGTACTGCTCGTCCTCGCTCCAGACGATTCGCATGGCTGCCCACGCGATCCGGGCGGGCGAAGGGGACTGTTTCGTCGCCGCCGGGGTGGAGACGACCAGCCGGTTCTTCACGGGAGCCTCCGACGGCTCCCCCGGTACGCACAACCCCCTCTTCGCCGACGCCGAGGAGCACAGCGCCAAGCGCTCTGAAGGCGGCGCCTCAACCTGGGAGCCCCCCACCGGGTTGCCCGACATCTACCTCGCCATGGGCCAGACGGCCGAGAACGTGGCGGAATACGAGAACGTCAGCCGCGACGAGATGGACGAGTTCGCCGCTCTCTCGCAGAACCGGGCGGTCGAGAGCCAGGAGAACGGTTTCTTCGAACGCGAGATCACGCCCTACCCGCTTGCCGACGGCACCGTCGTCTCGAAGGACGACGGCCCGCGCGCCGGGACGACGGTGGAGGGACTTGCCAAGCTGCAGCCGGTCTTCCGCCCGGACGGCCGCGTGACCGCGGGCAACGCCTGCCCGCTCAATGACGGCGCTGCCGCCGTCGTGGTCATGAGCGACACACGGGCGGCAGAGCTCGGCATCCGCCCACTCGCCCGCATCGTGTCGAGCGGCGTCAGCGCCCTCGACCCCGAGATCATGGGGCTCGGCCCGATCGAGGCCAGCCGCCAGGCCCTGAAGCGGGCGGGCATGACCATCGACGACGTCGACCTCGTCGAGATCAACGAAGCCTTCGCCGCACAAGTCCTCCCTTCGGCGAAGCACCTCGGCATCGGGTGGGACAAGCTCAACGTCCACGGCGGGGCCATCGCCATCGGCCACCCGTTCGGCATGACCGGCGCCCGCATCATGACGACACTCCTCAACGGCCTCGAGAACCAGGACAAGTCCGTCGGCCTCGAGACGATGTGCGTCGGCGGAGGGCAGGGCATGGCGATGATCGTCGAGCGCCTTGCCTGACGGGCGACGGGCCTGACGGGCGACGGGCCTGACGGGCGACGGGCCTGACGGGCGACGCCGCCCGGCCCTCTGAGTCAGGCCGTCTGAGTCAGGCCGTCTGAGTCAGGCCGTCAAGCCTCCGTCGAGCGGCACGATCGAGCCGGTCATAGGCCCAGCCTCTTCGGAGGCGATGAAGGCGATGAGGGCGGCGATGTCCGACGGCGGCGCAAACCCGAACGGCGAGACGAGGCGCGCCAGCAAGCGCTCCGAGCCGTCCTCGGGGAGCTCGAAACTCGACAGCAGCGGCGTGTCCACGCCCCCCGGAGCGACCGCGTTCACGCGGAACCCAACCTCGAGGTACTCGACGGCAAGGGCCTTCGTGAGGGCGACGACACCGCCCTTCGAGGCGCAGTAGGCCGCGCTGTAGGGCTGACCCATCAGCCCGGCGGACGAGGCGACGTTGACGATGGCCGGTCGGGGGACGACGTCAGCCGCCGGCGTGGACCGGCGGCGGCGGTAGCGCTTCGGCTCCTCGGCGACGCGGGCGCTCCAGCGGGCGAGCGCTGCCCGGCATACGAGAAACGTGCCCGTCAGGTTGACGCCGACCATCGTCGCCCACTCCCCGTCGGTGGTCTCGTGCGTATGCGAGAAACCCCCTACGCCCGCCACATTGCACACCACGTCCGGCATCCCCGCGGCTGCTTCCAGCGCCGCGAAGGCGACCTCGACAGCAACCGGGTCGGTGACGTCGCACGGAAGGGCGACGGCGCGGGCACCGCCCTCGGTCAGGGTAGCGACCGTTGTCTCCAAGCCACCGGCATCGCGATCCACGCAGCCGACGGCGGCGCCCTCGGCTGCCAGGCGCTCCGCAGTCGCCCGGCCGATGCCGGAGGCCGCTCCGGTCACGAACGCCACCCGTCCCGAGAACCTCGCCGTAGCTGGCACGGTCAGCCACCGTAGCGGCCACGAGCCCCACAAGCCCGGCGAACCCGGCGAGCCCGCCCCGAGCTCCGAATAGGGGATAATCGGACGGTGATGACGCCGTGAAGCCGATCCCCGTCGTCTTCCACATCGGCGCGCTCCAGATCCATACCTACGGGATCGGGCTCGCGATCACGTTCTGGGTGTCGTACCGGTATTTCGCCCGCAGGCTACGCGCCCATGGCTACGACGACGGCTGGCTCGGCCAGGCCTTCGTCTGGATCATCGTGGCCTCGGTCGTGGGGGCCAGAGCGGTACATGTCATCTCGGAGTGGGGTTTCTACTCGAAGAACCCCGGCGACATCCTCGCCGTCTGGCACGGCGGGCTCTCGAGCTACGGGGGGCTCCTCGGCGGTGTGCCCACCGGCCTCTACCTCGCCCACAGGTGGTGCAAGTCGCTCCGCCTCGTCGTCGCCCTCGACATCGTCGCCCCGGTGCTCGCCCTCGCCTGGGCGATCGGGCGGCTGCTCGGGCCGCAGCTGATGGTCTCGGGCGGCGGCTACCCCACGAAGGCGTGGTATGGCATGGAGTACGCCGGCCAAGTCGGCAAGCGGGTGCCGGTGCCGATCTTCCAAGGCATCGAGTGTTTCGTCGTGTACCTCCTCGCGCTGCAGGTGGAGAAATACGTCGCTCGGCGCGGCGGGCCCTTCGGCGTCGTCGTGATGGGAACCGTGACGCTGTACGGGATATCGCGCTTGTTCGACGAGTCGGTGCTGCTTGCCCACGGCGCCGCCGGTACGGCTGTGGAGGTCGTCTCCGGTGCCTTCATCGTCGTCGGGATGGCGTTCACGGCTTGGCTGCTCGTGCGAGATCGCCACCGGGCGCGCCCGCCCCGACCCGAGGACGGTTCGCCCGGTCAGGACCCGTGGGCCAACCCCGAACCGCCCGAACCGGAGCCCCTCAAGATCGACGGCGCTGATGCCGATATAGATGACTTCGGCGGTGCAGATGGCGCCGTCGTCGAGGCGAACGCAGCACAGGTTGCCGCCGACGACGGCGCCCCTGCAGATGCCGGTGATCGCGACCCAGATGGAGTCGGCGCGGGCCGAGACGACCCCGCCTGACAACCCCGACGGGCCGCTTCCAGGCACGCGCTCCGGCGTCGTGCATGAGCAGGCCCTCTAGGGCGAGCAGGGAGGAGGACTCGTGGCGGACGACACGTCGGACCCGTCGCGCGCCGCTCGTCCCACTCCCCGCCACGGCGCCCACGGCACGCCGGCGAGTGTCGCCGCCAGGACGAGGGACACCAAAGCGGCCGGTCCGGGCGGAGCCGCCAGGACGAGCGCCAGAAAGGCCGGCTCGGGAGCGACGGGCACGCCGAGGCCGGGCGCCGAGAACGCGTCCGTGCCGGCAAGCGGCGTTGCGAAGGCTGCAGCCGGCTCTGCAACGGCAGCCGGCTCTGCAACGGCAGCCGGCTCTGCAACGGCAGCCGGCTCTGCAACGGCAGCCGGCGCCGCAGGGGCAGCCGGCGCGGCAAGGAAGAAGCCCGGCGTCGCGAGAAAGGCGACCAGCGCCGCGAAGAAGGCGGGCGGCGTCGCAACGCAGAGCGGCGTCGCCAAGAAGAGCACCGCCGGCACGAAGAGCACCGGGACTTCAGGCCGCTCCGCCTCCGGCAGTCGCGCCTCGGATGGCGGGAGGGCTGCACCCAGCAGCCCGAGAGCCGCCGCCAGTCGTGCCCGCCCCAGCCGAGCCGCAGCGAGCAGCAGTGGGGAGAAGCCCGGGCCGCAGCTGGCCGGAATCGTCCCCGGTGGCGCCGCTGACGTACCCGAAGCGGATCGAAGCACCGCTGCCGATCCGGCTGTGGCTGGCGCCGTTACGGACAGCATCGAGGCGTGGGCGGACACACTGTTCGGACCGCTCGACGTTGGGACGGAACGCGCCGGACGCCCTGAGACGCAGGAGGCAGGGGGCGACAGCATCGAGCACTGGGCTGATGCCCTGTTCGGGCCGCCGTATCCGCCGCCGGCACTCGACGCTGCCCCGACAGGGGAAGGCGCGTCAGCCCTCCGGGAACAGATGGGGCGCGCAGATACTGCGGACACCGGCATCGGCTTCGCCGGCACCTGGGCAGCCATGGGCGCCGATATGTCGGGCGGCCCGTGGCCGAAGACCTCCCCAACCGTCGACACGGTGCAGTGGGCGGGCAGCCGCGTCGCCGCCAGCAACACCCTCCCGCGGCACAACCAGTCTCCGGCGCCGCTCGAGTTGGAGCTCAAGGCGTTGGCGGCGCGTTCCGGCAAGCGCCGACCGCACCGGCTCTCCCGCGTGGGTCTCCCGATCCTCGTCGCATGCGTCGTAGCCCTCGCCGTCGTCGTCGCGGTAGCCGGCAGCCACCCAAGTGGGGCTGTCTCCACCACGACCCTCGCGCCGACGTCGACCGTTCGTGCCCACGCGATCGCCATCCCGAGGCGGGTGAAGACGACTCACCGCCGTCCTGCGGCGACGACAACAACGACGACGACTCGTGCACCGGTCAGGAAGAAGCACCACGGCGCTTCCAAGCCGTCGAAGACGACGACCACGACGACGACGAGGCCGGTAACGACGACGACCAGACCGGTGACTACGACGACGAGGCCGGTAACGACGACGACCAGACCGGTGACGACGACCACCACCAGCACGACCACGACGACCACGCTCCCGGTGACGACCACGACATGCCCACCGCACGGCTGTTGATGACCCCCTTCGCGTCTGATGCGGGCGCCACGCACGGCGCGGGACCGCTCCGGTCTGCTGGGCGACGGTCGCGGCCCGCGGCCGTAGCAGCCCTTTCACTTCTCCTTCCTGTCGCCGCTGTCGCCGCCGCGCCCGTCGCACGGGCCTCGGCGCCCGGCCGTACCACCACGAAATCCACCGTGGCGGCACCCGCCGTGAGCTACCCGCACCAGGCAGCAGGCGTCGGAGGCTTCGCGTGGGCCGTCAACCGAGTCGCCTCGACCATCACGCCGATCGACCTCGACACCGATGTCGCCGCCGGCGCTGTGACCACCCGCGGTCCGGCGGCTGTGGCCTTCGACGCCGCCACCGATACCGCCTATGCAGCCAACTACGGCACCGGCACGGTCACGCCGATCGAGATGCGACAGCTCAAGGCCGAGAAGCCGATCGAGGTGTGCAAGAACCCCGACGGCATCGCTCTCGCCCCGGACGACTCCACGGCCTATGTCGCCTGCTACGGCTCGGCATTGCTCGTTCCGATCACGCTGGCCACCGGTGCCGTCCACAAAGGGCTCCACGCCGGCAGCGGACCGTCCGCCGTCGAGCTGTCGCCGGATGGAAAAGTCGCCTACGTCACGGACCTGCTCAGCGACCAGCTGGTGGGGATCAGCCTCCAGACTGGCCAGTGGCGGTTCAAGGTACCGGTCGGCTCCAAGCCCGAGGCCGTCGCCGTCACGCCTGACGGGCGGTGGGCCTACGTCGCCGACTTCGGCTCGGCCACCGTGACTCCCGTGAACCTCAGCAGTGGCAAGGCCGGCGCCGCCCTCAAGGTCGGCGAGGAGCCCGACGGTGTGGCGATCACGCCGAACGGCGCCACCGCCCTGGTCGTCGATTACGGCTCGGGCCGGCTGGTGGAGGTGACCGTCGCCACCGGTCATGTCGGCCCGACGGTCGCGGTCGGGACCGACCCCACGAGCGTCGTCGTCTCCGGCGACGGGCACACGTCGTACGTGACCGACTTCCACTCAGGCCAGGTCTTCCCGGTCGCCATCTCGCACCTCGTGCCCGAGCCCGGCATCACCGTAGGAGCAGGGCCGACAGCGGAGGCCTTCGGCAGCGCCGGCAACGCGCTCCTCGTCGCCGACTACTCAGGCAACCGCTTGTCCGAGGTCGACCTCGGTGTCGTCGCCCCACGGGCTCCGATTCATCTCGCCGGCCAACCAGTCGACGCCGCCGTCACACCGGACGGCAAGACGCTATGGGTGACGCTCTTCTCCAAGAACGAGATCGTTCCCATCACCGCCGCCACCGGTGCAATCGGGAAGGGCATCGCGGTCGGTGAGGGTCCCGACGCCATCGCGATCGACACCGCCGGCGCCGAAGCTGTCGTCGCCAACCATGGCTCCGGCACGGCGAGCCTGATCGACTTGTCCAACGACAAGGTGACGGGAACCGTGACCGTCGGCGTTCATCCGGACGCCGTCGCCATCACCGCGTCAGGTGTCGCCCTCGTCGCCAACTACACCTCGGCGTCGGTGACGGCCATCAACCTCTCTTCGGGCAACGCGCAAGGTACGGTCAGCGTGCCGGCCGGACCGGATGCCCTCGTGGTGTCACCGAACGGCTACTCCGTCCTCGTCGCCAGCCGCCTGGGCAACGAACTGAGCAAAGTCGAGGTCTGGAACCTCTCGATCCGGCACCAGGTCACGGTCCCGTCGCCGACTGGAATGATCGTGTCGGCGCAGTCCGACGTCGCCTATGTCGTCTCCGACTCGGGTACGTTGATGCAGGTGACGATCCATGGATTCACGGTGACCCAGACCGGCTCGGCTGGATCGGCACCCCTTGCGCTCGTGATGGTCCCGAGCGGCCGATTCGTCCTCGTCGCCGACTCGGGGAGCGGGCAGATCGCCGAGATCGACGTCACGACCGGCAAGACGATTCTCGCCGTCACGAGCGGCGCCGGCGTCGATTCCGTGGCCCTCACCGAGGCGGGACCCGGCTGAGCCTGCACGAGATCGCTGCTTCCGCTGGGAACTCGAACCAGCTCCGGGACTTGCCCGCGCCCGCGGCCGCCGGCCCCGTCGTCGAGACCGCGGGCGTCACGTTCCGCTACCTCGACCCGGACGAAGCGATTGCGAGCGTCTCGGTAGTACAGGAGGTGACCAATCCCCGCAACGGGCCTGCACTGGAGCGGCGACGCGGCGGGCTCTGGGCCGCCGAGCTCGAGCGCCCCCCGGTGGATCGTCTCGAGTACCGGCTCGAGGTCGAACGCCTCGACGGCGCCCGCGACACCCTCCTCGATCCCGCCAACCCGCTGCGGGCGCCGGGCGCCTTCGGCGAACGATCGGTGATCGAGTTCCCCGAGTACCGGCCGCCCAAGTGGTTGCCGAGTGACCCGCCGGCCGGAGCGGTGCAGGAGATCCGTGTACCGTCCGCCCTGCTGGGCGAGGAGCAGCCCACCCTCGTATGGTCGGCCGCAGGTACGTCCCCTCGGGATCCACTGCCGTTGCTGATCGCGCTCGACGGTGAGGAGTTCGCCCGCTTCTCCGGTCTGCTGCACCTGCTCGACGCGGAGGTTGCCAGCGGTGGCCTGCCACCCATGCGGGCTGCCCTCTGCCAACCCACCCGCCGCGACGAGCACTACACCGCAAGCCCGGACTTCGCCGAGTACCTCGCCCGCCAGTTGATCCCTGCGGTCGAGGACCTCGGCGCCCTCGCCCCAGGACCTCGCTTTCGCGTAGGGCTCGGTGCCAGTCTCGGAGGCCTCGCCCTCCTGCACGCCCACCGGCGATTCCCGCGCAGCCTCGGTGCGCTCTTCCTCCAGTCGAGCAGTTTCTTCCAGCCGGGCAGCCTGCCCGGATCTGCGAACATCGAGCGCATCGAGCGCTTCGTGGGAGACGTGACCTCCGCTCCGTCGTGGGACGACCCGATCCGCGTCGTCATGACATGCGGCACCGTCGAGCAGAACCTCGAGAACAACCGTGACTGCGTCGCGGCCCTTGTCGCCCAGGGATACCCGGCGGTCTTGCGCGTCGTCCGCGACGCCCACAACTGGATCGCCTGGCGTGACGCATGGACGCCCCATCTCGTCGACCTCCTCGTCGAGGCCTGGTCATGAGGCGCGACACCGTCGTGCTGCACTCGGTACCGATCGGAGACAGCAAGGTCATCGCGTACGGGCACTGGGGGCGCCCTGTCCTCGTCTTTGCCTCCGACAGCGGTCGGGCCGACGACTTCGAGAACAACGGGCTCCTCGGATCCGTCGCCGGGCTGGTCGAGGACGGCCGAGTCAAGATCTACTGCATCGACAGCTTCGAATCGGGCAGCTGGCGCCGGAGCGACCTACCCCTCGAACTGAGAGCGAAAGAGCATCAGCGATTCGAGGATTACGTCGTCAACGACGTCGTCCCGTTCATCCACGACGACTGCGGCGGGCGTCGGGATGTGCTCGTGACGGGGTGCAGTTTTGGCGCGTATCACGCCGCCAACTTCGCCCTCCGGCGTGCTGACCTCTTCCCGCGAGCGATCTGCCTGTCCGGCGCGTATGACATGTCGCGAATCGGCTGGGGCGAGCGGGGCGACTCGTTCTACTTCCACAACCCGGTCGATTACGTGGCAAATCTCGACGGCGATCATCTCGACTGGCTGCGCCGGCGTGTCCAGCTCACCCTTGTCGCGGGTCAGGGTGCCTGGGAGGACGACAGCGCAAGTGGCGCGCTGCCGAGCACACGCAGGTTGGCGTCGCTGCTCGATGCGAAGCAGATACCGCATGAGCTCGACATCTGGGGCCACGACGCCGCCCACGACTGGCCATGGTGGCAGCGACAGCTGGCGTACCATCTCCCCCGCCACTGCTGATCAGGCACAGAGTCGGCGCGGCTCCACTGTAGGGCGCTCAGCCGAGATCCAGGCCCTCCATCGTCTCCGCGGCAATCGAGTCGACGACGGCATGGTACGAATTCGTCGCGTCGAACACGGCGAGCTGCCGGTCGGCGCTCGTGCCTTCCCGAGCGATCCTCTGGGCGTAGGCCACCTCAGCGCGGCAGCCGAGCTCGTCCACGACGTCGTCCACGAACTCCACAAGCTCGTCCACGAGATTGACCATCGGCACTTCGGCCTGGCGGCCGAAGTCGATCAGCTGTCCACCGACACCGTGGCGCATCGCCCGCCACTTGTTCTCGGCGATGAGGTGCGGTGAGTACCGCCGAAAGCCGAGGTTGTCACGACGCAGCTTCAGCAGCTTCGCGCAGATCGCCTGCGTGAGCGCAGCCAGGCAGAGGGCCTCCTCGATCTTCGTGACGGCGTCGCAGACCCGGAACTCGAGCGTGGGGTAGAGGTGATGGGGCCGCAGATCCCACCAGACCTTCTTCCCGTCGTCGATGCAATTCGTCTTGACGAGCAGCTGGATCAGGTCGTCGAGCTCGCCGTATGAGCTCAGCTCCGGCGGGATGCCGCTGCGGGGAAAGCGCGACCACACGACGCTGCGGTACGACTTGAGCCCCGTCTTGCGGCCGAGCCAGAACGGCGACGAGGTGGAGAGCGCCAGCAGGTGCGGCAGGAAATAGCGAGCTTCGTTCATCACGTCGATGCGCAGCTCGGGATCCGGGATGCCGACGTGCACATGGGTGCCGAAAATGAGGAGCTCCCGGACAAGATCCTGCATCTCGTCCTCGAGCATCTTGTAGCGATCGGCTTCGGTCACCCGCTGGTCCGCCCAGTGCGAGAACGGGTGCGTTCCCGCCGATGCGAGCCGCAGGCCATCGCGGGCCAGGATCTCGACAAGCCCGCCCCGGAGGCGGATGAGCTCGGAACGAGCCTCGCTGATGTCGGCGCAGATCTGCGTGCCGATCTCGACGACCGATTGCAGCATCTCCGCCTTGACATCTTCGCCGAACTGGTCCCGTGTCGAGAGGAGCAAGGTGTCGATGTGGTGGGTGAGCTCCCCGTTGCCGTCGATGATCTGGAATTCCTGCTCGATGCCGATCGTGAGATCGCGACCGAGGTCGATGGTCATGACGTCCAATCCCCCGTTTCTCCTTCGACGACGAACGTCGGGACGACGCTGCCGCTTCCTGCCGTCACGTTGAGCAGCGCCGACGACGCCAGTCGGACGAGCGCGCCGCCGACGCGACCTCCGAACAGATACGGATCCATGTCGACGGCCATGTCCACCATCTCGATGGCTCCGCCGACCGCGAGCGGCCAGTCCTCTCGGGGCACGGCAACGGCCTCCTGCACGACGTAGGTCTCGTGCAGAGCCATCCTCACGACCTGCTCCCACTCGTGGTCGTCAACGGTCCAACCGAGCACGACGCCCTTGCCGCCGTATTCGTCGTTCGGCTTGAGCACGAGCGTCTGGCGGTGCTCGCCCACATAGGCGACGAGATCGGCGATCGCCTCGCCACGTCGCGTGGAGCGGCCTTCCCGGAGTCGCCGCGTCCAGGGGATGTGCCGGTCGATGGCAGATTGCTGGGCCGCGCTGAACAACGATGCGTAGCGGTCGTCCGACAGCAGAGCCAGGCTCATCTTCTTGTGGAGCAGCTTGGCGCGAAAGGTGTTCACGACGACGACGTTGCCGTCCAGATAGGCGCGGCAGACCGGATCCGAGCCGCCACTGTGGGCGAGCAGCTCGCTCGACAGCACGCGGCGGTAGACGATCGAGATCGCCGTGCCGTCCTCGGCGCGTAGCACCGTGCCGTCATAGGAGAGCGACTCCGGATCGGCGATCACGCACGGGACCGAGTGTGCGAGGAAGTACTGCCGGAACATCTCGAACTCGGCAACCGTCGGCACGCCCTTCCAGTCCACGATGGCGATCGACGGCACCCCGGCGCCGCCCCACTCACGAAACGCCTGCAGCATGCACTCGAGTTGCGCTTGACGGGTCGGCAGGGCCCGGAGCTGCCACCGCTGGCGGAAGCGCCGCATGACGGGCAGAGTGTCCATCACCTCGGCCAGGGCGTCGCCGTATGCCATGCCGGCGGGAGACTCCGCGTTGTACTCGACGTAGCGCACCTCGTCGGCGAAGAAGCTGTCGAGCCGGGCTGACGGCGACGACAGACGGCACCCCGGGTAGGCGAGCGCGAGCCGCTCCTCGAGGGGGTCGAGATCCAGCTCGCGTCGAAGATCCGCGTCGGCCAGCAGCGCCGACTCGAGAACGGCGAGCGCCCCGCCGACCGCTTCGGCGGCCGAGACGGCCCGCTCCCAGTCCGCCCGCGAGATCAGCCGTGGGCGCAGCGAGATCGACAGTGGATGCTCTCCGAAGTACAGGTTGGCTTCGTGCTGGGCGCGCTGCAGCTGGTCGGCGCTCGCCTCCGCCAGCTCCTCGTCGGCGAGCAGATCGTGGTAGGCCTCGACGGCTCCGGTCACGAGGTGGCCTGTCAGCTGTCGCGGTCGACGTATCGCCACCAACGGTGCTCGCCGCGCCACGGCGGCGTGCGCTCACCGCGGGCGTACGCGAGGACGAGATCGCTCATCTTGTCGATGACCCAGGAGAAACCCTCCTCCTTGATCGAGAAGTTGTCGAAGTCCGGAGCCGGGTTGAGCCAGTCGATGGCGTAGAGGACCCCGTCGCGCACGGCGAACTCGACGGTGTCCATGTCGTAGCCGAGGGAGTCGGTGAGCGTGCGGGCGTCCGCAGTAGCCCGCTCGACGAGCCACGGCGGCGGGGGGTCGTCGGTGACGTAACGCTCGAAGAAGCTCCGTCGCGGGTCGTAGCGGAACACGAGGACTTCGCCCCCGATCACGACACAGCGGACATAGTCCTGCCAGTCGATGAACTCCTGCAGGATCATCGTCTTCGTGCTCGTCTGGTCGTAGTCGCGCAGCAGCTCCTCCAGCGAGTGCACGACATAGACGTCGCGCCAGCCGCCGCCCGTGTTCGGCTTGAGCACGGCGGGCAGGCCCGTATAGGCGAGGATCTCGTCCCAGTCGAGCGGGTATTGCAAGTTGCGGAGCGACTTCTCGGGCACGATGCCGGCCTCGTAGCTCTTGTTCGGGAGAACCACGGTCTTCGGGACTGCGACGCCGAGGTGGCGGGCGAGCGTGCATTCGAAGAACTTCTCGTCGGCCTCCCACCAGAAGGGATCGTTGACGACGACGGTGCCGTTCAATGCCGCGCTTTTGAGGAAGGCTCGATAGAAGCCGACTTCATGCGAGATGCGGTCGACGATGACGTCGTAGTGCGGCGGTACGTCGAACTCGGTCACCTTGCCGATGACGGCGAGCTCAGCCTCGATCCCGTCGGCTGCACCCTTCTCGTTCACCGCCTGAAGGAACGGCACAGGGAAGGTGTTCTCCATCCCGACGAGCAGTCCGATCTTCTTCCCCAACGTCCCGACTCCTCCGTGCTCGACCGCGGCGCGCACCTGAGGGGGCGATCCGGCAGGTTGAAATCGTCCTACGGTTCTCCGTGCCGGTCAAGGGAGCCTGTCAAGAGTGAGCGGGCACGGACCAGGCGCAGCAGGCTGTCGATAGGCTCTTTTAGCCTGAATCGGCATGACCTGATTCACAGGAGGACGAGCACGCACGTGACGCCGTCGAGCAACGGGGGCACCCACCCTGACGAGCATCCCGGCCGGCGCGTCGTCATCGCCGTCGTGGCCTACGAGTTACCCCAGGCGGCGACACCGGACCGCCCTGCCGGCCACGTCGCCATCTCGGAGCGCTACGTGCAGAGCCTCCATCGCGCCGGGGCCCGGGTCCTCATGTTGCCGGCCATCACGGGAGCGCCCCACTGCCCGCCCGAGGAGCTGCTCGCCGGTGCCGACGGAGTCCTCCTCATCGGCGGCGGCGACCTCGATCCATCGACGTACGGCCAGGCCGCACACCCGACGAGTTACGGTTTCAACGCACTGCGCGACGAGCTCGAGCTCGAGGTCGCCCGCCATGCCCTGGCTGTCGGCATCCCGATCCTGGCCATCTGCCGTGGCTGCCAAGTCGTGAACGTGGCTCAAGGCGGGACCTTGCACCAGCACGTCTCCGAACATCCCGGCTACGACGACGACCTGCACGGCCGTCCACACGACATGTTCCTCGGCGAGCACGCCGTCGAGATCGAGGCCGGCAGCCATCTCGCCGCCGCCGTCGGCACCGAGCGAGTCTCCCGGTGCACGTCCGCCCACCACCAGTCAGTCGATGTCATCGGGACGGGGCTTCGTGTGACGGGTTGGGCTGTCGATGGCTGCGTCGAGGCGATCGAACCGGTCGCGCCCCATCCGTTCGCCCTCGCCGTTCAGTGGCACCCGGAGATGACGGCTGAGGACGACCCCACCCAACAGGCCCTTTTCGACGCCCTCGTGGCGGCCGCGGGAGCCCGCCGGGACGGGTCCCCCGACGATCTCGTGGAGGCCAACGCCGGACCGGTCTAGCGGCCGGCGCCGGCCCGGGGCGGCGACTGGACGGCGGAGCGGGGTCGGGATGCGGCTCCGCCCGGCGCGGCCGTAGATGTCCGCCTTGTCGCTGGTGTCGTCGTAGCTGGTCCTGCCACCCGGCGGACCCGCCGGGGTGCCGCCGGCACGGGCACGCTCGGCAGCGCCGGCCGGACGCGTCCCGGGACTCGAGATGGTTCCAGGCCCCGCTCCGCGGTGGCGCGGTGCGCGGCCTCGGCCGCCTCCGCTGCGGCGTTGGCGGTTTCTTGGCGACGGCGATCCATCGTGTCGCGAGCCTTGTCCCACAGCCGACCGTTGACGAGGTGCTTCGCCGGCGGGAGCTTCGCCAGACGAGTCACCGCCTCCGCCGCGCATCGCTGGGAGACCATCCCCATGGCGAACACCGTGGCCCGCGACAACAGGGCGCCCTCGTCGCCGGCGGCGATGGCCTGCAGTCGGTTGGCCGCCGTCTCGGCGTCTTGGATGAGACCGAGCTCGTCTTGGAGGGACGCAACCTGACGGGCATACCGCTTCACGTCGCCGCCATAGAGATCACCGGTGAATTCGATGGCGTAGCGCAAACGCTTGCACCGAATGCGCAACCGATGGAAATCGTCGACGACCCCCGTCCGGTGTGCCCGCCGAACGGCCTTCTCCGCCTCCCGGTGTCGCCCATCGATGAGCTCCGGCAACGCCACGAGCGCGGCAACGTGCGCGAGCGGAGCCCGCCGCAGCGGCCCCTGCTCGAGCATCGAGGCGAGAGCGGCCACGAGCCGCTCGTAGCGCCGGGAGTCGAGCGCCTCGAGGAGGCTCGTCCGGGCCTCCTCCCGATGGTGTGCCAACAGGTCGCCGAGCTCATCGAGCGCTTGTCGATGCCCGCCTGGCAGCTCCTCGGTCCACGAGTCGAGGTTCCCGAGCTGGATGTCGAGATCGCGGACAGCGCCGAGCACGCCTGCGAGCCAGCCCAGCTCCTCGTTCACTCGGTTGGCCCGGACCGGCAGGACCGCCTGGAACAGCGACAGGGCAGCTCGCATACGCCGTGTCGCCACGCGCATCTGGTGCAGTGACTCGATGTCCTCGCCCAGCCGTGTGCCCGGCTCGTGGGCGAGCATGGATGCGGCGTCCTTGCGAAGGACGGCGTAGGCGACGTCTGCCACCGTCGAGGAGGCCGTGATGGGGACTGTCCCGAGCTCCGACGGCTTCGGGATGACGAAGCCGGCACCGAGAAGGCCGGCCTCGAACTTCGACAACGTCGCCGGTTGCAGGCCGCAGTCGCGGCGCAGCTGCTCTACGAGGGGCGACAACGAGTCGACCCACGCCGGCAGTACCTCGACTTCGACCCGCTGCAACCGGATGCGATGATGCTCCTCGCCGGCGATGATCACGGTGTCGTCGAGGGCAACCTCGCCGACGGCGGTGCCACGGACCTCGAGCGCATAGGGGCGCCGGCGTGTCCGGACATCGAGCACCTGAGCGAGTGCCCGTGATCCGACGAGCGCCTGCACGCGGCGCCCGACCGGACCGACCGGGTCGAGCCCTCCGAGGTCGGCCGAGGCGAGCGGCTCCGTCACCTCGAGCCGGCGACGCAGCCCGTCGGTCGACGGCGAGAGATCCTTCAACGTCGCCTCGTGCCGGCCCGCACGCTGACGTGTCCGCAGCACGTAGCCGGACCGCCCGAGACGCCAGTCGGCCGTGTCGAAGTACGAGTCGACCAGTCGCTTCACCGGTTGTGCGACGGCCTCGAGCCCCGGCACGGACGCCAGCAACGGAATGGGACCCGAGTCGTTCGCCGGCGGGTCGTGGTCCTCGGGCTGCGGGGTTGCTCGAGCCCGTGCCGTGCGGCGAGAACCACCCGGCGCCGGACGAGAGGGGCTGGCACTCCTGGCGGAGAACCAGCGCTCGACGGGCCTGAGGGCGATCGCGTCCAGCTGCCATTCGACCTCGACGTCGCTCTGCTGCTGATCGGCCCGGGGCACGTCCTTCACGCTACTCGCCTCGCCCAACGCCTCTTTCGGGGATATCGTCGGCTCAATGCTCACGGGGCTCGCTGCTACACGACCGGGTCCGGCCCGTGACGCTTGAGGGGACCGAACCACAGGGCGACGACGCCGCTGCCGCTGCCGGGGTGGTGCGTGCTGCTGGCGGGATCGTGCTCCGGGCTGCCAGCGCCGGAGGCTGGGAGGTCGCCCTCGTCCACAGGCCGCTCCACCAGGATTGGACCTTGCCAAAGGGCAAGCTCGAACCAGGTGAGAGCGCCCCTCAGTGCGCGCTGCGGGAGGTGCTGGAGGAGACCGGCTGGAGGTGTGCCCTCGGCCGGTTCGCCGGAGAGGTGGAGTACCTCGACCGCAGGGGGCGCCAGAAGGTCGTCGAGTACTGGTTGATGCAGCCGCTCGAAGGCGGCTACCAACGCTTCGACGAAGTCGACGACCTCGCGTGGCTTCACCTTGCCGAAGCAGCCGCCCACATGAGCTACCCGCACGACGCTGATCTCGTCGCCTCGGTCGCGAATGCCATCGCGTTGCCGGACTTCCGCTTCGAGCACTGACAAGCGTGACCTGGCGTGCCTGAGGCAGCTGGCACGCTGCGGTACCGGTCATCCACGGGGCACCGGGTCATCGCCGCCTCCGTGATGGGCTCGAGCATCGCCGCCCTCGACGCCACGGTCGTGGGGATCGCCCTGCCGACGATCGGGAGAGGCTTCGATGTGGGTGTCACTTCTCTCCAGTGGGTCGTCACGGGGTACTACCTCACGTTGGCGTCCTTGCTGCTCTTGGGAGGCTCGCTGAGCGATCGCTTCGGCCGGCGGCGCGTGTTCTCGATC
>JBEKMC010000120.1:0-10289 GCA_050008715.1 Acidimicrobiales bacterium
AGATGGGCCACATGTTCGCCTACCAGCGGGACACCTTCCTCGCCCGCTACCACCAGCGGTCGAACGTCGAGTGCACCTTCTCCATGATCAAGCGGAAGTTCGGAGACTCGCTCCGGTCGAAGTCCGACACCGGCATGATGAACGAGGTTCTGTGCAAGGTGATCGCACACAACCTCTGCGTGCTGATCGCCTGCATCCATGAGATGGGGCTGGAGGTGCCGCAGTTCGATAGGACGCCCAGTCTCGCGGGTTAGCTCTGGTCGCCGCTCTCTGAGCTGACTGGCGCACTCGCAGGGGCGGGCTGTTGCGCTTGGGGTGCGTCCGGTGGCGGGGACCCTCCGGCTGGCTGACTCGGCACGAAGTTGGGTGTAGGCGGAATGTCGGTCGCTGCCCCCTTCCCCACCTTGCCCCCGCGCTCTCCATAACTCTGATTCTCTTGCGGTCGTTGATCCCGCGTCTCTTTGGTCATAGTCCCTCCGATTCGACATCAGGTTACCGTCGCAGTCATACCCGGGCGCGGGACGAAGGCTTGGTCAGCCCACCAAGCGGTGCGGAACTTTGTGAGCCGCGTCGGCGCTGCAATTTTGAGGTACACCAGCCACCCAATGACGGAAGGTGCGGGACTCATTGGCGAAAACACGACCGTCGTGGTCAGTTCCTCACCCGAGTCGACGTACTGTTGCCCGAAAGCGCCACCCTTGGTCCAAAACTGACCTTCCTTCAGGTCACCATTCTCCACGTACACCTCCGTCAGGCGAACCGAGACCCCCTCCGTGACGTGAAATTTGACGCGGAAGATCCCTACGGCCTTCACCATCGGTCGAGCCGATACGACGACGCCAGACTCCGTGAGGTGAGCTTCCGCCGATATGGAAACGCTCGCCTTGCGGCCGTACAAAACGGCCAACACCGCACCCGTTCCTATTCCGGCAGCGGTAGCGAAGGAGCCGACACCAGTCACGATGGTGAGCCAGTGGTGATCGGTGATCCCGCGGCCGATGGCGTCCCAGACGGAGGCGAACACGTACATGGGGGATCAGGGTACGGCCCAAGCGAGCGCCTGAGGTACCGTTCGAAGTGGTGCTGATCGCCTGGATACTCACAGTTGTTCCCCCAGCGATCCTCCTGTGGTCCGGGTTCTCGGTCATCTTGAAACCAGACGGTCGCCTTGCGCGGGCCGTCACGACGAAGCCCCGCGTGACAAGCCATCCCGTCGCCAAACGTCGCGTGGTAGGCGCTTGCTGGATCGCCTTCGCCCTTGCCTGGATTGCAATCAGTTTCGCCGTCTAGCGGGCAGAACCCTCCCCGGTTTAGGTGCAGAAAGTCAGGATGCACCTAAATCACCCCCTCTCGGGGAGTTCTGGTGCAAAGCCCCGAGAGCGTAGGCTTGCATAGTTATGCAGACATCTGCATAATGATGCCATGAAATGCGGTGTCGCCGGTGCGACCGGTTACCTCGGCGCCGAGCTCCTGCGACTGCTGTCGAGCCACCCGGTGCTGGATGTCGCCGTGGCGCAGGCCGACTCGACGGCCGGCTCGGCCATCGGCGACATCTATCCCGCTTTGGGACGTGCCTATGGCGGCCTCGTCGTCGAACGTCTCGACCCGGCCCCGCTCGAGCAGCTGGACGTCGTCTTCGTAGCCCTTCCTTCCGGAACGTCTCAGGGTGTCGTGGCTGCGCTCGCCGGTACCGTCGGCCTCGTGGTGGATCTCGGGGCGGACTTCCGCCTGCGAGATGCCAGCGCCTACCCGCAGTGGTACGGGTGGGAGCACTCCGTTCCGGAGTTGCTGTCATCAGCCGTCTACGGCCTACCCGAGCTCTACCGCCCACAGCTCGCCGGCGCGGGACTCATCGCCGCCCCGGGCTGCTACGTGACGGCGGCGGCCGTCGCGTTGCGACCGCTCGTCGCCGGCGGCCTCGTCGAGCCGGCCGGCATCATCGTCGACGGCGCAAGTGGCACCTCGGGCGCTGGGAAGGCCCCGGCGCCGAACCTCCACCACTCGCTCGCCAATGAGCGATTCGTCGCCTACGGGGTGCTCGACCATCGCCACACGCCCGAGATGGAGCAGGTGATCGGCGCTCAGCTGCTGTTCACGCCGCACCTTGCGCCCATGACGCGGGGGATCCTGACCACGTGCTATGCCCGCCCGGCTCATCCCGTCACGACCGAGTCGCTGCTGTCGTACCTGGCCGAGGCTTACGCCGGCGAGCCCTTCGTCAACGTGACGGCGGGCCTCCCGTCGACGTCCGATGCCTACGGGTCGAACGTGGTCCACCTGACGGCTCGTTTCGACGAGCGCACCGGTTGGGTGATCGTCATGTCGGCGATCGACAATCTCGTCAAGGGCGGATCGGGGCAGGCGATCCAGGCGGCCAACGTCGCCCTCGGGCTGGCCGAGACCGCCGGGCTCCCGCTCGTGGGCCTGTCGCCGTGACGCCTGTCCCGACGACGCCGATCTCAGGCGAACGGGCGGGCACGGCTGGCCTGTCGGTGGCGACGAAGGCCGCCGTGCTGTGCGACGCCCTGCCCTACATCCGGCGATTCGCCGGCAGGATCGTGGTGGCCAAGTACGGCGGCAGCGCCATCGGCGACGAGCGGGAGACGCTGGCGCGCTTCGCAGAGGACATCGTGCTGCTCCGGTCGATCGGCATGCTGCCGGTCGTCGTCCATGGCGGCGGTCCCCAGATCGGCGCCCTCATGGAACGACTCGGCAAAGTGCCCGAGTTCCGCGACGGCCTCCGCGTGACCGACTCCGAGACGCTCGACATCGCCCGAATGGTGCTCGTCGGCAAGGTGAACCGGGACATCGTGGGTGCGATCAACGTGCACGGCCCCCTTGCAGTCGGTCTCTCGGGCGAGGATGCCGGCCTCATCGTCGCGAGCCAGCGCCACCCCTCGCTCGGCTTTGTCGGCGACGTCGACTCCGTGGACCCGTCCATACTGCGCCGGCTCGTGGCCGAAGGCCTCGTCCCCGTCGTGGCGACGATCGGATCGGATCTTGCCGGCCAGGCGTACAACATCAACGCCGACACGGTTGCCGGGGCCGTCGCCGAGTCGCTCGACGCCGAGAAGCTCGTCTTCCTCACCGACGTCGACGGCATACGCCAGGACCCGGTCGACGCCTCGAGCCTCATCTCGCGGCTCGGCGCCGAGGAGGTCGACGGGCTCATCGCCGGCGGCGTCATCGCCGGCGGCATGATCCCGAAGGCCGAGGCGTGTGCGCGAGCCGTCCGGCACGGTGTTGCCAGCGCCCATGTGCTCGACGGCCGTGTCGACCACGCCCTCATCCTCGAACTGCTCACACCGGAAGGAGTCGGTACGATGGTGGTTCTGAAGTGACATCTCGACTGACACATGCGCCCTCTCTCATGGAGACGTACCCGCCGCCGCCCGTGACGTTCGTGAGCGGCAGCGGCACGCTCCTCGTCGACACCGACGGCAAGCACTACCTCGACTTCCTCTCGGGACTGGCCGTCACCTCGCTCGGCCATGCGCACCCGCACGTGGCGCAGGCCGTCGAGCACCAGGCCAACCGGCTCGTGCACGTGTCCAACCTGTTCGGCAACGAACTGAGCCCGCCGCTCGCTCGCACGATCGACCGGCTCGTCGGCGACGGCCAGCCGGCCGGGGGGCGGGTCTTCTTCGGGAACTCGGGCGCCGAGGCGAACGAGTGCGCCATCAAGCTCGCACGCCGCTACTTCAGCCGCTCGGCACGTGAGGGCGAGATCGCCCGTCACGTGGTCGTGTCCGCCTATGGGTCCTTTCACGGACGGACGCTGGCGACGTTGCACGCCACGGGCCAAAGCGAGAAACACGTGGGATTCGCGCCGATGCCGGAGGGTTTCGCCCATGTCGACTTCGGGGATCTGGCCGCGCTGGAGGACGCAACGACGGGCCCGGTTGTCGCAGCCGTCCTCATCGAGGTCATCCAGGGCGAGGGTGGGGTCGTCCCGGCTCCGCCCGGTTACCTGAAAGCGGTGCGCGATCTGTGCGACGAGCGGGGGATGCTGCTGATCGTCGACGAGATCCAGACGGGCCTCGGCCGCACGGGCCGCTGGTTCGCCTTCCAGCGGACCGACATCAAGCCGGACATCGTGACGATCGCGAAAGCGCTCGGGAACGGCTTTCCCATCGGTGCCTGTTGGGCGCGCGCCGAGGTGGCGGCCGCCTTCCAGCCGGGGGACCACGGGAGCACTTTCGGCGGCCAGCCGCTTGCATGCGCCGCCGCCATCGCCACCTTGGAGGCACTCGAGGACCTGGACGCCCCGCAGGCGGCCGCGCACGCGGGTGCTCGGTTGGCGGACGGGCTGGCGGCGATCGACGGCGTGTCGCACGTGCGGGGGGAGGGCCTCCTCCTCGGGGTGGTCCTCGAGCCCGGGATCGACGCGAAAGCGGTCGTGCGCACGGCGCTCGAACGGGGACTCGTCGTGAACGCCCCTGTGCCCGGCGTGATCCGCCTCGCGCCACCGCTCAATGTCTCGGATGCCGAGATCGACGAAGCCGTCGCCATCTTGCGACAAATCCTGGAGGAGCCCGCATGACCCGCCACTTGCTCACGATGGCCGACCTCAGCCCTGCGGAGCTGACCGACGTGCTGGACCGCTCCGATGGCCGGCCGGCGACCCGAGTACTGAGCGGCCTCGGGGTCGCACTGCTGTTCGAGCACCCGTCCGCCAGGACCCGAAATGCCTGCGAGATGGCCGTCGTGCAGCTCGGCGGGCATCCGGTGACGATCCGGGGCGAGGAAGTCGGCATCGACACGCGAGAAACCGCCGAGGACGTCGCCCGCACCCTGTCCTGCTACCACGCAGTCATCGCCGCCCGGGTGGAGCGCCATGCCACGTTGCAGCGGATGGCTGCTGCCCTCGACGCGGCCGGTGAGACCGTACCCGTCGTGAACCTGCTGTCCGACGTCGAGCACCCGCTCCAGGCGATCGCGGATGTCCTCACGATCCGGCAGCGTTTCGGCGACCTCCAAGGGCGGGTCGTTGCCTTCATCGGCGATGCCAACAACGTCTGTCGCTCGCTCGTCGGGGCGGCGTCTGCCCTCGGCGCGACGGTCCGTGTCGCATCGCCTCCCGGCTACGGCATCCATGACACCACCGACGTGCCGTCCGCCTGGAACGTCGAAGCGTGCGCGTCGCCGGCCGAAGCAGTCGACGGCGCCGACGTCATCTACACCGACGTGTGGGTGTCGATGGGCCAGGCCGAGGAGAGGGCCGCCCGGCGCCAGGCCTTCGAGGGTTACACCGTCGACGAGTCGCTCGTCGCCAAGGCAGCGCCGCATGCCGTCGTGATGCATTGCCTGCCTGCCCATCGCGGGGAGGAGATCACCGACGGCGTGCTCGGGGGTCCGCAGAGCCTCGTGTGGCAACAGGCGACGAACCGGATGCACGCCACCCGCGGACTCCTGGAGTTCCTCGTCCTCGAGGCGGAGGCGAACGGTCGTCACGATGCGGGCCTGGAGGTGCCGGCGTGAGCGAGGCACGGGCGAGCATCCCGGCGGCGGTGCCGGACGGCGACGCCAGCAGAAAGGTGTCGAAGGCCCGGCGACGACATGTCATTGCCCAGCTGCTCACCGACAACACCGTGACGAGCCAGGAACAGCTCGCCGAACTGCTGTCGGAGGAGGGCATCGAGGCCACGCAGGCGACCGTCTCGCGCGATCTCGAGGAGATCGGTGCGGTGAAAGTGAGGGTACCGGGGATGGAACGGACGGTCTATGCCCTCGCCGAGCTGCCGAAGGATCAGGTCGTGCCGACGGAGCACTTGCGCCGCGTCCTCGGGGAGTGGGTCGTCGACGTGGCCTCGTCCGGCAATCTCGTCGTCCTGCGGACGCCGCCGGGATCGGCGCACGTGGTTGCCTCCGCCCTCGACCGCACGAGCGTCGACGGTGTGATCGGTACGGTCGCCGGCGACGACACCGTCCTCGTCGTCGCAGCGGCGGACGGCGGGGGCGCCGAATTAGCGGACCGCCTGGCGGAGATCGCCGGCCTCTGACCGGCGGCATCGAGGACCGGCGGCATCGAGACAAGTCTCAGAATCAGTACGCTCGGCGCCGAGCCGAGGGAGACGGCGCCAGGCGCCGAGAAGGAAGGTCGGATCACATGGCACCGCGCGTAGTGCTCGCATATTCAGGAGGCCTCGACACGTCCGTGGCCGTCCACTGGCTGGGCTCGGAGCTCGGCTACGAAGTCATCGCCGTCGCCGTCGACGTCGGCCAAGGTGGGGACCTCGGGCCGCTGCCGGAGCGTGCCCGCGCCGCCGGCGCCATCGACGCCGTCGTCATCGACGCACGCGACGAGTTCGCCCACGACATCATCGTGCCGACGCTGGCGGCGAACGCCCGCTACGAGGGCCGGTACCCCCTCGTCTCTGCCTTGTCGCGCCCGCTCATCGTGAAGCACCTCGTCGAGACGGCCCGCCAGTTCGGTGCCGTCGCAGTCGCCCACGGCTGCACCGGCAAGGGCAACGACCAGGTTCGCTTCGACGTCGCAACGCGGGCGCTGGCGCCGGATCTCGACATCGTGGCGCCCGTTCGGACCTGGGGGATGTCCCGGGAGCAGACGATCGACTATGCCGAGAAGCACGATCTCCCGATCACGATCTCACGAGACCGCATCTACTCGATCGACGAGAACCTCTGGGGCCGTTCGATCGAGTGCGGCATCCTCGAGGACCCATGGGAGGCACCTCCTGCCGACGTGTTCACCCGTACGGTGCCGACGGCGACTGAGGTCTTCGAGGTCGTGGTGGGTTTCGAGGCGGGAGTGCCCGTGAGCCTCGACGGGGAGCAGCTTGGCCTCGTCGAGCTGATCGGGCGCGTCGATGCGGCTGCAGGGTCGATCGGGTACGGCCGGGTGGACATGGTGGAGGGACGTCGCGTCGGAATCAAGAGCCGCGAGGTCTACGAGTGCCCAGGCGCGTTGGCGCTCATCGCCGCTCACCTCGACCTCGAGGGGATGACGCTCGAGCGCGATGTCGCCCACGAGAAGGCGCGGCTGGAGCCTCGCTTTGCCGAGCTGGCATATGACGGCCATTGGTACTCGCCGCTTCGCGAGGCCGTTTCCGCCTTCATGGGCGACACGCAGCGCTACGTCACGGGCGAGGTGCGCCTGCGACTCACGCCGGGCGGGGGGCTCGAGATCGTCGGGCGACGCAGCCCGGTCGGCCTCTACGTGCACGACCTCGCCACCTACGACGCCGCCGACTCCTTCCGGCACGGTGACGCCGAGGGCTTCGTGCGGCTGTTCGGCCTCGGGATCGAGACGTGGGCAGCCCGCCAGGGAGCGCTGCGGGGGACGCCACCCTCATGACCCTCTGGGCCCCGAGGATGGGCGTCCCGCCCGCCGAGGACATGATGGCGTTCACCGCAAGCCTGTCGTTCGACCGCCGGCTGGCGCCGAGTGACATCCAGGGGTCCATGGCACACGTCCGCGGCCTCGGCCGGGCGGGCATCCTCGATGCGGAGGAGACGACGGCCCTTCTCGACGCCCTGCAGCGTGCCGGCGACGAGCTGTCCCGGGGCGTGTTCGAGTTCGAGCCCGGCGACGAGGACATCCACACCGCGATCGAGCGTCGCGTCCGCCAACTGGCGGGCGACGTAGGGGCGAAGCTGCACACCGGTCGCAGCCGCAACGACCAGGTGGCGACGGCGCTCCGGCTCCATGTCCGCGACGAGCTCGGCCGGATCGCCGACCTCATCCTCGAGTTGCAGCGCACGTTGTCGAGGCGAGCGAACGAGGCCGGCCAGACGTACCTGCCTGGCTACACGCACCTACAGCGGGCGCAGCCCATCCTGCTCGCACATCAGATCCTCGCTCACGGCTGGGCGTTCGCCCGCGACGTCGACCGGCTGCTCGCGACACTTGCGCGCATGGACGTCTCGCCGCTCGGTGCGGCCGCCCTGGCCGGCAGCTCGCTCCCGTTGGATGCGGACGCCGTGGCGGCGGATTTGGGTTTCTCGGGGAGGTTCGAGAACTCCGTCGATGCCGTCAGCGACCGCGACTTCCTTGCCGAGGCGCTCTTCGACATCGCCCTCATCGGCGTGCACCTCTCCCGCATCGGCGAGGAGGTGGTGATCTTCTCGACCGAGGAGTTCGGCTTCCTCCGTCTCGACGACGCCTGGGCGACCGGTAGCTCGATGCTGCCGCAGAAGAAGAACCCGGACGTCGCCGAGCTGGCGCGAGGCAAAGCAGGGCGGCTCATCGGCCATCTCGTCGGCTTCCTCACGACCTTGAAGGGCCTGCCGCTCGCGTACAACCGCGACTTGCAGGAGGACAAGGAGCCCTTCTTCGACGCGTCGGACCAGGTCAGCCTTGCGCTCATTGCAGTCGAGGGCCTCTTGTCCACCCTCAAGTACGACACCGAGCGGATGCAGGCGGCCGCGGACGGTGCGGCGATGGCGGCGGTCGAGCTGGCGGAGTGGCTCGTGGCGGAGGGTATGCCCTTCCGGGACGCCTACGACCTCGTCGGAGCGCTTGTTCGCGAGTCGATCGAGCGCGGCGTCCCGATGGCCGAGCTCATCGAGTCGCACCCGGCCTTCGGCTCCGACGCCCTAACCCTCCTAGAGCCCGTGGCGGCGTTGCGCCGGCGCAGGACGGCCGGCAGCTCAGGTCCTGAGGCTGTGGCAGTCCAGCTCGAGCGATTCGCCGCCCGGTTGAAGGAGGACGCCGAGCGCGTGGCCCGCTGGCGCCGCTGAGAGGGCGAGGATGAGCCTGGGGCGCCCCCCGATGCCGAGGACCAGCCCGACCCTGCGCAGCAGTCCGGCGATGCTGCGGCGGTTGTTGGCGTCCGACCCGGTCGAGGTGGCTCCGCAGTTGCTCAACAAGGTCCTCGCCTGCGGTCCGGTCTCGGGCCGGATCGTCGAGGTGGAGGCCTATCGCGGTTCTGAGGATGCCGCCTCGCACGCCTTCAGGGGCCGGACGGCGCGCAACGCCGTCATGTTCGGGCCACCGGGCCACCTCTACGTCTACTTCACCTACGGCATGCACTACTGCTGCAACATCGTCTGCCGTCCCGACGGTGTCGCCGGTGCCGTCCTCCTCCGGGCGTTGGCGCCGATCACGGGGCTCGAGTCCATGCGGAACCGGCGCCCAGCTCAGCGCCGCGACCGCGATCTCTGCTCCGGGCCGGGCAAGCTCTGCCAGGCGCTCGGGATCGACCGCATCCACGACGGTGTCGATCTTCTGGCGGGCTCCAGCAGCGTGCGCCTCCTCGACGACGGCACCGCCGCACCCACCGGCTCGGAGTTTGCGACCGGGCCACGCATCGGGATCTCCGCCCAGCTCAGCACGGCAGGAGAGCCCTGGCGGTTCTGGGTCGCGGGCGATCCCAACGTGTCCAGGTGAGGGTTTCTCCGAGAAACCGCACGGCCCCCGCCGACCCCCGGGTACTCTGGCAAGGTCCCGTCGGGTGAAGTTCCTGCTCCGCCGTCTGCTCGACCCCCATCGGGGTCCGTGTGGCCGCTGCGATCCGCAGGGGTTCATTTGACAGGATATGCGGCTCTGCTAGTATCAAGAGCCGCTCAGAGCGGAGTTCTGCTCTGAACCGGCCCCCCTATGCAGGCGCAACGCCTGCGGCTGGGGGCCTCAAGGTGGGCACTTCCTTCAGGGAAGCATCGCCCGCCGAGCGCGGTGGCACCTCCTTCCGCAAGGAAGCGTGTCCCGCCGTCGCTCTTTGACAACGGAGAAGGAACAGCCAAAAATCAGTGCGGGCAACCGACTGTGCCCTTCGGGGTGCACGCGGTTGCTAGAAGTCAATGCATTGGAAAACGGACAACAAAATTTTCCGTTTCTGATGCCAGTCGGCAAAGGGGGACCGTTTCCCCGATGCCGGCTCTCCAGATCAAAGTGCTGGGAAGGCAACTTCTTGGTGCGAGATCTCGATGGAGAGTTTGATCCTGGCTCAGGACGAACGCTGGCGGCGTGCCTAACACATGCAAGTCGAACGGAGTCCATCCAGTGGCAACACTGGTGAAGATTCAGTGGCGAACGGGTGCGGAACACGTGAGCAACCTGCCCCGAAGATCGGGATAACGGCGGGAAACTGCCGCTAATACCGGATGTCCCCACGAGCTCGCATGGGCTTGTGAGGAAAGGATTACCGCTTCGGGAGGGGCTCGCGGCCTATCAGCTTGTTGGTGGGGTAACGGCCCACCAAGGCAACGACGGGTAGCTGGTCTGAGAGGACGATCAGCCACACTGGGACTGAGACACGGCCCAGACTCCTACGGGAGGCAGCAGTGGGGAATCTTGCGCAATGGGCGAAAGCCTGACGCAGCAACGC
>JBEKMC010000121.1:0-10269 GCA_050008715.1 Acidimicrobiales bacterium
AATGTGCGCGAGCGACCCTCGAGCCAGAGCTCGGGACGGTCGAGGACGACGACACGGATCCCGTCGCCGGCCGCCTCGGCTGCCCAGGGAAGAAGGCCGTTGTCGGGCCCGACGAAGGCATGGTCGCCGGCCGTGATCGCCACGGGCCGCCGGTTGCCACCGACGCCCGGATCGACGATGCCGACGTGGACGCCGGCAGGGGCAATGCGGAGGAAGCGCTCGAGCCGGAGGGCTCCGAGCCGCACGTCCTGGGGCGGCACGCTGTGGTCGAGGTCGATCACAGCGACCCGCGGGGCGATCCGGTATGCCACGGCGTGCAGCGTCCCGACGAAACCCGCCCCGCACCCGTAGTCCGTGGTCAACGTCAGGCACCCGTAGCGCGGGGGCGCTCCGGTCACATCGCGCGGGGGCGCTCCGGTCACGTGCTGGCGTGCGCCTGCAGGTCCGCCAGCCTCACCCATTCGAGCGTCGACCGGTGTGTGGCGGCGAGGACGACCTCCGGGGCGGCACCGGCCTCGAAGGCTTCCTGCCAGCGGGAGGCGCACAGGCACCACTGGTCGCCCGGTTGCAGGCCCGCGAAGCCGTACTCGGGTCTTGGCGTGCTCAAGTCGTTGCCGACGGCCTTCGAGAACTCGAGGAAACCGGCCGTCAGCCGCACGCACACCGTGTGCACTCCGAGATCCTCGCCCCCGGTGTTGCAGCAGCCGTCGCGGTAGAAGCCGGTGAGCGGGTCGAAGCTGCAGGGCTCGAGATCGGTTCCGAGGACGTTCAGCGCCATGACCTAGTTCACCAGCTCACGGGCGAGCCCGAGGTCGGCGAAGTTCGGGAGAGTGGCGTCCTTCTCCGAGATGAGAGAGCGGTCGGTCGGGTCGATGGCGATCGGCCAGGCGATGGCGAGAGCGGGATCGAGCGCGTTCACGGCCACTCCCGGCATGGCGGGCTCCCACTCGGAGTCGAAACAGTACAAGTAGAGGCACTCCTCGCTGCAGGCCTGGAAGCCGTTGCAGACGCCGCTCGGGACGAGCACCTGGGTGCCGGGCTCCAGCTCGAGCATGAGCAGCTTGCCGAAGGACGCCGATGCCGGGCGCACGTCGAGGTAGGCGCCGTAGCCGCGGCCGGCGGCGAGCCCGACGAGTTTTGTCATGTCCTCGCCATGAAGGCCGCGGATGGCACCGAGTCTCGAGCTGGTCAGGTTGACCTGCCGTGGGGCGGCGATGGAGCCCTGGAACGTGCTCCGGCGGTAGAGCTCGCGGACGGTGCCGCGTTCGTCGTCCACGTGCTTTGTCCGGATGACGAGGAGGCCGTCGATCGAGGTGGTGCGCTGCTCGAAGTCCGTGACGATGGCCGGCATGGCACGATCATGCCCCGTCGCGCCCGTTGGCTGCATGCCGGCCGAGCGTCAGCCGCCGAGATTCGTCGGCATCCACCCTGCCACGGCCTGGGCCGCCTGAGCGGCAACGGTGCTCGGAGCCGAGCTCGCTGCGTCGAAGCTGACGACCTCCCCCGGCCGCAGCTGACCGCCGCGTGACTCACTCGACGGGGTGAGGACGGCCACGATCGGGTACCCGCCGACTGTCCCGTGCTCAGGCCCGAGGATGATCGGGCAGCCGTCCGGCGGGAGTTGCACGGCGCCCGTCACAGTTGCCCGAGATGCGATCGGTGGCAGGCGGCGCGCTGCGTCCGCCGCCACCCGCGCGCCGGCCGGCTCGGTGGGGCGCAGCCGCGTCCCGACGCGGTCGCTGTCGGGAGTCACCTCCCACCGATGGTCCAGCAGAATCTGGAAGGCTGCTGCCGCTGCTGGCTCCCTGCAGCCGTCCGGACCTTCCTCGACTCCGAGCACCGTGCCGAACGCCGGCTCGAAGAAGCGTCCTCGCGGCCGTCCGGCCGTGCCGAGGTCGAGCTCGTCACCTCGGCGGAGGGGACCGGGCCACAGACTGAATCGGGCGTCGGTGGCGCGGCTGGCGAGCACCAGCGGCGTCTCGATGCCGCCGCTCACGGCGAGGTAACTGCGCAGCCCCTGCCTGACCGTGCCAACCGACACCGTCTGCCCGGCCTCCACGAGATGGACACTCGCCGGGGGCGCCTCCTGCCCATCGATGCGCAGTGAGCACGTACCCACGAGGGCGACGTGAGCGTCACAGTCGAACCGGAGCGTGGGCCCGGACGCAGTGATCTCCAGGACGGCGCTCGTGGCCGGGTTGCCGACCGCCAAATTGGCGATCCGGTGCCGCAAGGGGTCGGCTGGCCCACTCCGGCCGACCCCGAGATGGGCCATCCCGACACGGCCGAGGTCCTCGATGAGCGTGAGGGTGCCGGCGTCGAGCACCGAGATCCGGCGCGGCCCGGCAGCCGAAATGGCACGACGCTCAGGCGGCCCTGGCTCGGGCGGCCCTGGCTCGGGCAGCCCTGGCTCGGGCGAGACGAGTGAGGCGACTGGGCGTAGCCGGACGACGTCCCCAGGGACGAGCGAGGCCGGTTCGGGTCGGTCCGCGTCGAACAGCCGGACGGCCGTGCGGCCGAGCACGTTCCAGCCTCCCGGGCTCGCCCGTGGGTAGATGCCCGCATAGCCGCCGGCGAGCGCAAACGACCCGGCCGGCACGCGTGCGCGTGGCCGAGCCATGCGGGGCACCGACGCCAGCGAGTCCGGCAGCCCGACGAGATAGGCGAAGCCCGGCATGAACCCGAGCCAACCCACGCGGAGGGTCGCGGCCGCCAGATGGGAGACGACGCCGGCAACGTCGAGCGCGACGAAGTCGGCGACGGCACCGAGATCGGCCCCGTCGAAACACACCTCGACCTCGACGACTCGTCCAGTCCTCGGGCGGTCCTCGAACGTGAGGCCGGCAGCGAACGTGAGCACTGAGGCGAGCTGGGAACGCTCCGGGTCAACGAGGATGCCCACGCTGTCCGCCGCCGGGACGATGTCCTCGACGCCTTCGAGCTGAGCGGACCGCAGCGCCTCGGCGAGCGATTGAGCCTCCTCGTGCCCCGCCGTGAAGACGATGCCGGCGTTCCTGCCCATCGTGGCCGTTCGGCGCCGCTGTGCGGGGTCTCCGGTCATGATTTAGCGAACGGTGCCAGCACGACGCCCGCCAGCTCGAGGGCGCGGCGTACCTCGGCCGCCACCTGGAGCGCCCCGGGCGTGTCCCCGTGGACGCACAGCGACGCGGGACGGAGCTTCACGAAGGAGCCGTCGAGGCTGTGCACGCCGCCGCCGACGGCGATCTCGACGGCCTGGCGGGCGGCGGCCTCCGGGCTGCGGTGCACGGCGCCCGCCTCGCCCCGGTCCGTCAAGGACCCGTCACTCCGGTAGGAACGGTCGCAATATCCCTCCTCGACCCCGGGCCATCCGAGATCGCCGGCGGCCAGGAGGAGCGCTGCGCCGGGCTGGGCGAGCACTGGCAGCGGGCCGAGGCCGGCGTCCGCGAGGGCGCGTAGGATGGCATCCGCGCAGCCGCGGTCGTGGTTCGCCCGGTGGTAGAGCGCGCCGTGCAGCTTCAGATAGGAGATGGCTCCGCCCACCCTGCTGGAGATGCCGCCGAGCGCCGCCACCTGGTCGACGACATCGCGGGCGACCTCGCCGGCTCCGAGCCCGAGCTCGGTACGCCCGAATCCAGATCGGTCGCGGTAGGAGGGATGTGCCCCGATCGTGACCCCTCGGGCGACGGCAGCCTCGACCGCGGCCGCCATCGAACGCGTGTCGCCGGCGTGACCGCCACATGCGATGTTGGCGCTCGTGACGATCGTCATGAGGGCAAGGTCACCGTCCGTCTCGCCAAGATCCGCGTTGAGGTCGATCGACGGCGGCGGCATGCTCCTATCCTGCCCGGCGGGTGGCGCCGGCGGTGCGAGGAGCGGTCGAAGCGACCGTTCAGCGAGTGCACAGCTGCTTCACAGCGTCGTGGGGCACACTGGTGTGGCCGGGATCGGCAGAAAGTGAGCACAGGACGACCATGAGAGGCGCAGTACAGATCGGGCGCATCGCGCGCGTGCCGATCAAAGTTCACTGGACGTTCGTCTTCCTCGTCGTGTTTCTCGTTCTCGGGAACCCCCACGGCACCTGGTCGACGATCTGGCCGATCGTGGTCTGGGTCGTGGCGCTGTTCACATCCGTGACGATCCACGAGCTCGCCCACTGCGCCGTCGCCCGCCGCAGGGGCCTCACCGTCCGCGACATCATCCTCCTGCCCATCGGCGGCGTCTCTGAGATCACGGGGCTGCCGGCGGCACCGAAGGTCGAGCGCGACATTGCCATCGCCGGGCCTGCCGCCAGCTTCGCCCTGGCAGTCGTGCTCGGCCTGGCGGCATTCCTGTCCGGCGGGAAGATATGGCCGCCGGCGTTGACGACCGGGTCGCTCGTAGCCGACCTCGCCTGGATGAACCTCGTCCTGTGCGGTTTCAACCTCCTGCCGGCGCTCCCGATGGACGGCGGGCGCGTGCTCCGCGCCGTCCTCGCCGGCCACGGCGACCCGCTGAAAGCCACTCGCATCGCCTCGAGTGTCGCCGTGGTGCTCGGTGCCGCAATGGTCGTCGTCGGTTTTGGGTACGACCTGTGGCTCGTGTTCATCGGTTCGTTCGTGATGTTCGGTGCTTACGCCGAGCGGCGAGCGGCCAGCGTGCAGGCGTCGTTCAACGGCATCCGCGTCGGCGCCGTCATGGCTCACGATCCGACGACCGTCCTTTCCGAGGTCACGGCCCAACAGCTCCTGCCCTGGCTGCAGGCCTACCCGGGCCGCGCCGTCCCGATCGTCGAGGACGGCCACTACCTCGGTATCGCCGCCGTGGAGGATCTCATCGTGCAGCCGTGGGCGACGGTTGGTCAGGCGTGCGACAAGACGGCTCCGGTCCTCGACGCCACCGAGCCGCTCTTCCCGGCGGCGGTCGAGGCGTTCAGCCGCTTTCCTCGCAACCAGCTCGCCGTCATGAGCGACGGTCATGTCGTGGGCGTCTTGTACCGCTGGACGCTGCAGGCCGTCGTGCGGCAGAACCAGGTACCGCTCGTCGGCGCTCAAGGAAGAGGCTCGCGAGCCGCCTGAGGCGGCGTTGAGGCCAGGAGCGGCCCCGGAAGGGCCTTCATAGGACCTTTCCGGTCCCGTCGCTTGTGTAGGAATACGCCTGTCGTGTAGGCTGACCTGCAGAAATCGCTGGCGACCACTGCGCGCCGACCGAGTAAGTGCTCGATGAGCCGCAGTTGGGGAGTGAGATCGCAATGAAAAAGAAACTGATCGTGGCACTTGTGGCGGTTCTCATCGCCACTCTGAGTGGTCAACTGACCGCTCTGGGAGCGCAAGGCAAAGGCGGAAAGCCCCACGCCAAGCGGCACCCCTCGGCGAAGACCACGACGAGCACGATCCCGGGAGCCGCCGCACCTCTGCTGCAAGGGCTGCTGGTCGCGGCCGGCCAGGTCAAGGCCGACGACGCCAAGGCGGCATCGCTCGGTGAGAGTTACGACCAGGCGATGACGCGTCTGAAGACGGCCGACAAGCTCGTGGCGGCATGTGACGCCCGCGTCGCGCTCGCTGAGAGCCAAGTCCAGAGCGCAAAGCTCAAGCTGCGCACCGCCGCCATCCTCGCCTATGTCTCCGGCGAGTTGGAGAACATCAATTCCCCGTTGCTGACGAACAACGCAAGCGATGGGGAGATGGCTGCCGTCTACGCCGGCTTCGCCGACGACGACCTGCAAGCGACGTTGAACCGGTATGTCGCCCTCAACAAGGAGATCACCGATGGCCGGGACGACGCCATCGCGGCGGAGATGGGGATCCAGCTGCAGATCGCCCAGATCGGTGAGCTGCGGGTGGAGGCGGCGCGTCTCGTGAAGGAGGCGGCCAGCCGGTACCGGACGATCTCGGCCAAACTGCTGCGCCTCGTCGGCCCGAAGGAATTCGCCAGGTTGTTCTCGGGCTGGCCGGCTGGTGCGCCCTACAAGGGCAGGAACCTCGGCGGCGTCGATGCGCTGTCGCATGCCTCGCTCAAGCAGGAGCGAGCCGCAGCGGCAGCGGCGCGAAAGTATCTCGGTGTGCCGTATGTGTGGGGCGGCTCCAGCAAGTCGGGCGTCGACTGCTCAGGGCTGACAATGCTGGCCTGGGCCGCCGCCGGAGTTGACCTCGCCCACTCGGCGACGATCCAGTGGGAGGAGTCGACCCCGGTGCCGTTGAAAGATCTACGGCCAGGTGACCTGCTCTTCTACCACTTCGCCAACGACGGCAACACGGCCATCACGCACGTTGTCATGTACATCGGCAGCGGCCCCTACGGCATCGCCACGGCCATCCAGGCAGCCGAGCCGGGCACGAACGTCGCCTACACGCCCGTGTACCTCGCCGGCCTCGTGAGCGCCGGCCGACCCTGAGCACCGGCCGACCCTGAGCGCCGGCCGACCCTGAGCACCGGCCGACCCTGAGCACCGGCCAACCCTGAGCACCGGCCAACCCTGAGCACCGGCCAACCCTGAGCGCCGGCCAACCCTGAGCGCCGGCCCACTAGTTTCGGGGCATGCGAGTGCACGCAGCACGACTCGTCGCCCACGGCGAGCCGCTCTCGGTCGAGTCCGTGGATCTCCCGGAGCCGTCGCCGGGCGAGCTCGTCGTCGACATGGCGTTCGGGGGAGTCAACCCCGTCGACCGATACGGCGCGCTCGGGCGAGTGGCGCCGGACGGGCCGCTGCCGCGCACGCTCGGCTCGGAGGGCTCCGGGCTCGTCGACGGTGACCGGCGCGTCGTGGTTCGCGGCCACGGGCTCGGATCGCGACGCGACGGTCTCTGGGCGACGCATGCCGTCGTTCCCGCAGACGCCGTGATCGACATCCCCGAGGGCGTACGCCTCGATGCCGCCGCCGCCCTCGGCGTCGCAGGTGTGACGGCTTGGCGGACAGTGCACGAGCTCGCACAGGTCACGTCCGACGACCGCGTGCTCGTGCTCGGTGCGAGCGGTGGCGTGGGGTCGATGATCGTGTCCATCGTCTCGCGGATCGGCGCGACGGTCTGGGGCCAGACCGGCGATGGGGCAAAACGCTCGTTCGTGGCGGAACGGGGGGCCCAACACGTCGCTGTCACGAGCTCGAGCGATCTCGCCCCGTTCGTCTCGGAGCTCGCCCGGCTGCAGCCGACGGTGGTGTTCGACCCGCTCGGCGGCCCCTTCTTCGGCGCCGCCGTAGAAGCCATGGCGCCCCGGGGCCGCCTCGTGGCCTTCGGCACGTCCGCCGACGCGACCGGGCAGGTTCCGCTGCAGGCGCTCTACCGAAAGTCGCTGAGGGTTCTCGGCTATGGCGGCTTGATGGAGAGCGACGAAGCCATCGCCACAGGGATCAGCGACGCGCTGAAGGCCGTGGCGGACGGCCGGATGGATGTGTGCGTGGACTCGGTCGTGCCGCTCGCCGAGGTCAACGACGCTTTCGCCCGGCTCGTCGAGCGGAGCGTGCGAGGCAAGCTCGTCCTCGACCTCGGACCCTGAGCCAGCCGGCAAGCGGTGAACACCTGGTGAACTGCCGGTGGACGGGTCGGCCAGCGGAAAGGCCCTGCTTGGTCGTCCACAGTCTCTGGACGACGGGTCGGTGGGCGCGCGGCCGGCAGCTTCGGAGCTACGGCGGACCCAGCGCATCCACGCTGTCCGCGCGACGCCACGAGCAGGGTTTTCAACAGGCGCTCGTCCAGGCCGGGGGGTGACCGTGTCCGGAGAGCCCGGCCGCACGTCTCCGGCGTGAACGGCGGGTGAACACCGAGGCGCGGGGCGGCTGGCGCGCGGAGGCGCACAACGACGAGCATTGCAAGCGATGAGCGATCTCCCGAGGACGGATCTGCTGTACCTGCACGATGCCTACCGGACTGAATTCGACAGCACCGTTGTCGCCATCGACGGTGATCGGGTGGCGCTCGCGGCCACGCTGTTCTACGTCACCGGCGGAGGCCAGCCCCACGACACGGGTACCCTCGGAGAGGCACGTGTCGTCGAGGTGACAAAGGACGGCGAAGTCGCCTGGCACCGCCTCGACGGCCCCTTGCCGGGCGTCGGCGACGCCGTCTCCGGTGCCGTCGACTGGCCGCGCCGCCATGCGCTGATGCGGACCCACACGGCCCTCCACATCCTGTGCGGGGTGATCTGGCACGAGTACGCCACGCCGGTGACCGGTGGGAACATGGAACCGCTGGCCGCCCGGATGGACTTCGAGTTCGACCCCCTGCCGGAGGGCTTCGCGGCGACGATCGAGCGGCGTGTCAACGAGGAGATCGTGGCGGACCGCCCCATCGCGGTGACCTTCCTGCCGAGATCAGCAGTGCTGCACGACGAGGACCTGATCCGCACGAAGACGAACCTCGTCCCCGAGCACGTCACCGATGTGCGCGTCGTCGACATCGTCGGGCTCGACAAGCAAGCCGACGGCGGGACCCACGTGCGCTCGACTGCAGAGGTCGGCCATGTCCGCGTCGTGAAGACCGAGTCGAAAGGCAAGGGCAACAAGCGAGTGCGGATCGTGGTGGAATGAAGCGCTTCGAGAGCTTCGACGGTGTCGAGATCGCCTACGACGTCCTTGGCGAGGGGGACGCTGTCGTCATGCATCACGGGTTTGCCTCCGACTCGCGGACGAACTTCGTGCGACCGGGAGTCGCCCAGGCGGTCGTCGACTCGGGGCGCCAAGTCGTGCTCGTCGATGCCAGGGGTCATGGCGAGTCGGGAAAGCCGCATGACGCCGCTGCCTATGCCGGCGGGGCAATGGTGCGCGACGCCCGCGCACTGCTCGACTTCCTCGGCCTGGAGCGAGTGCACTTCGTCGGCTACTCGATGGGCGCCTTCGTCGCCATGTCCCTGGCACCGATCGAGCCTCGCCTCGCCTCGCTCGTGCTTGGCGGCGCCGGACTCCGACAGATGCGGGATCGTACGAGCGGCGGCGCCCTGCGCATCGCCGATGGTCTCGAGGCCTCCGGCGCCGGCGAGGTCGTGGACGCGAGGGCGCGGGCGTTTCGCAACTTTGCCGATGCCACCAAGGCCGATCGCCTCGCCCTTGCTGCCAGCCTGCGTTCGGATGGTTCGTTGCCGAACCTCGAGGATCTCCAGAGGATCGCCGTGCCCACCCTCGTCGTGAACGGGGTCAACGACACGATGACCGGCCCGGCCGAGAACCTCGCAGCGCTCATCCCGGGCGCCCGGTCCGAGTCAGTGCCGGGCGATCACCTTTCTGCCGTCGTCCAGCCGGAATTCCGACGGGCCATCGTCACGTTCCTGGACGGCCTTTGACCGCCGGCTTCAGGGCTGGAAGAACGGGTTCCATGGCGACAGCCCGGCTGCCACGGCATCGGTCACCGACGGGAGGCCCTCGCGCCCGTTGCGGAGTGCTTGCAGCGTCGCCTCCGTGTTGTTGGCGAAGACGGCGTCGGCGTCGGCGGCGGCCGGGTTGACCCACACGGCGGCGACGAGGACGAGATGCCGGGCGGCAGCGGCGTCGATGATGCCCTCGCCGAGCGCGAGGGCGACTCCCTTGGCGACGCCGGCCTGGGCCGGTCCCCAGGTCATCTGGCCGTGATCGGCCCCTTCGATCGGCGCCTTGTTGACGAACAGTGTCGCCGGCACGGCGGCGACGCCCGGTTGGCCGACGACCATGAAGGCGGCATGCCCGGCGCTCGGGCCGGCGAGGCCCGAGGCCCAGGCGATGCCTACCGGCCCGGACTTGTCGCCGAGCACCGTGTTCACGTGAGCAGCGTCGACACCCTCGCCGACGAACCCTTCCCCGATCTCCATCACAGTCTCCATGCCCCCATCATCGACCCTCCGCCGGCACGGCGCAGCGAGTCGCCCGCACGGTGCCTCAGGCCACCGGCACCCAGCTGCGCTCGGCGGTGGACCGTTCCATGGCGGCGCAGACGGCCTGTACCCGCAGGCCGGTGTCGAGACCGGGCGCCCATGGCCCCTCCGGCCAGTTCGAGAGGAGGTCGCCGATGAGGTTCACGAAGCTCGAGCCGTAACCCACGCCCTGGCCGATCGCCCACCAGTTGCCGGCGTAGGGATGGCTCGGGTGCTCGGCCCTGATCGTGCGCATGCCGTAGAGCCGCTCGTCGTCGCCGACGCGTCCGAGCCGCAGCTCGTTCAGCCGCGAGTACTCGAACAGGAGGGTGCCTTCGGTGCCGTTCACCTCGACGGTGAAGTCGCAGGGGCGCCGCGCGCAGGTACGGGCGACCTCGAACACGCCGGCAGCGCCGCCGGAGAAGCGGAGGAGCGCACTCGAGGCGTCGTCGACTGCGACGGCTCGTCGCTCGCCGCCCGGGTCGGCGCGCTCGG
>JBEKMC010000122.1:0-12911 GCA_050008715.1 Acidimicrobiales bacterium
CTCGGGGCCGAGATCGACCGCTCCCTGCGGTACGGCCACCCGCTCGTCGTCATTCTGGCAGACGTCGACCTCCTCAAGGCCTTCAATGACGCACACGGCCATCAGGCCGGCGACGCTGCGCTCGCGGAGGTGGGGTCCGTCCTTATGAAGTGTCTTCGGAGCTCGGACACGGTCGCCCGGATCGGCGGCGACGAGTTCGCCATCATCCTGCCGGAGACGCAGCTGGAGGCCGCTGGCCGCGAGGTGATCGGCTACCGGGTGATCGGCCACCGGGCGATTGGCGGTGATGCCGTTTCCGTGGCGCAGAGAGTGCTGGCGGCACTCGCCGAACGTGACGACATCGGCGTCTCGCTCAGCCTCGGTCTCGCCGCTCTTGATCCCGCGGAGCCCACGACCCGGAGGATCGTCCACGATGCAGACGCCGCCCTGTACCGCGCCAAGGCCGATGGCGGCCGATCGGTTGCGGTCTCCTCCCCCGAGGCGCTCCGGGCACCGTCGTGTGTCGAGGATCTGGCTGTGGTTTCGAGTCGGATGCGACCCGAAACCACAGCCACTTCCGGTGGTCCTGCGCCGGTCGGCTTCCAACGCCAAACCGGTTAGCCGCGGGCATCTCTCCGGCATCGTGCGGGCGCCCGCGTCATCGCCATCGAGCTCCACGACGAGCGTGCCCGCCTGCTGAGGGAGCGTTTCCGGGGCGAGCCGGTGGTGGTCGTAGTGGCCGACGCCAGCGATCTGCGGCTACCGCGCAGGCCCTTCCGGGTGGTCGCGAACCCTCCATTCGCCATCACGACGGCGCTCCTGCGGCGCCTGCTGGCGCCCGGGAGCCGACTCGTGCGCGCCGATCTCGTCGTTCCTCGTCACGTCGCCGAGCGGTGGACGTCGCCGGCGGCGCCGGCGAGGCACCGATGGAACGACGAGTTCCGGCTGGGCGTCGTGCGACCGCTGCCGGACCGTGCCTTTCGGCCACCGGCCACGATGAGCACGGTGATCCTGCGTATCGAGGCTCGCCGCCCGGTGCGTGGGCTCAGTGCCGGATCAGGTGCTCGACACCACCGGCGCGGGCAACGACGACCTCGTGCACCAGCGCTGGTGGGAACAAGCCGTGACCGATGACACCGGGCGTGCCACTGAGGCGCGCCGACATCGCCACCGGATCGCCGAGCTCGCCGTAGAGGTCGGCGATCACGCCGCCGTCGGGGGACGGCGCGACACCGCGCAACCGGCACTCCCCCAATGCCGTAAGGGCCTTCAGGGTCGCCTCCAGCCCGAAACCCAACAGCTCCATCGGCACCGGTCCCCCCACCACCTCCACGAGCTTGTCGTGGGACACGATCACCACGAAGCGATCGGCTGCCGCCGCCACGATCTTCTCCCTCGTATGAGCGCCGCCACCTCCTTTCACGAGCCAGAAGTCGCTGGCCACCTGGTCCGCGCCATCGATGGCGATGTCGAGCCGATCCAACCGGTCGAACGGCTCGATCCGGAGCCCGTGGGCACGGCCGGTCGTCTCGGTGGCCGCCGAGGTCGCCACACAGACGATGTCGAGGCGGCGGGCGGCAAGTGCGGTCAGCAGGAAGGCGACCGTCGATCCGCTGCCGAGGCCGACGCGCATGCCGTCCTCGACGATTGCGGCGGCAGATTCCGCCGCCAGGCGTTTCTCGGCGTCGAGCGATTCGGGCACCTGCATCGACCGGCGACGTTACATCGGGCAGGATCACGTGCAATGAATCCCGGGAGATCGCACCACCGGAGGCCCGATCGCCGGAGACCCCATGGCCGGCGACCCCATGGCCGGCGACCGGCGGCTTCGCCCCGGCAGTGGGCACGGCGCCTGGTCACGGTGTCGAGGCGCACCGTGGCAGAGGTGCTTGCCGACCGCGTCACCACGATTGCCGGAAGCTTGGCGTTCCACTGGTTCCTCGCCATCTTCCCTGCCGCCGTGGCGCTGATCGGCATTGCGGGGCTCGTCGGGCTCTCGCCAGGGACGCTCCACAGCATCTTGCACGGTGTCGGCACGCTCATGCCGTCCCAGACGTCCCAGATCCTCTCCCAGGCCCTCACGCACCACTCGACCCGGGGCACGAGCCGGCTCGAAGTGGTGATCGGCATTCTCGTCGCAGTCTGGAGCGCCACCGAGGCAATGGCGGCGCTCCAGATCGGGCTCGACGTCGCCTACGAGGTGAAGAAGGACCGCGGCTATTTCGGCAGGCGGGCGATGGCCGTTCCCTTGCTCGTGTTGACGCTCGTGCTCGGCGGAGGCGCCTCCACGTTGCTCGTCTTGGGAGATCCGATCCGCTCGCTGCTCCCGGCTCACTTCCCGCTCGTCGCTCCTGCGGCCAGCGCCGCCTGGGCAGCGGTGCGATGGGGAGGCGCCCTGGTTCTCATCATGCTCCTGCTCTCGACGTACTACGCCGTCGGCCCCCGGCGCACCCACTTCCGTTGGCAATGGATCACGGCCGGCAGCGTCGTGGCGACCCTCGGCTGGCTCGCAGCATCGGCCGCCTTCTCGCTCTATCTCAACCGGTTCGGCGACGAGACGCGCAGCTATGGCGCCTTCGCCGACGTGGCCGTGCTCCTTCTCTGGTTGTACCTCACGGGTCTCGCCGTGCTCATCGGCGCCGAAGTGAACAGCGAAGCAGAGAAGACCGCAGCACTCCCCCACCCTGCTGACCTACCCTCGGCTCCGTGATCGTCCACCTCGTCGACGGGACGTACGAGTTGTTTCGGCAGTTCTTCGGCCAGCGCCGGCAAGCCAGGCTTGCGGTCGACGGTAAGGAAATCGGTGCCACCTGGGGAGTCGTCGCCTCCGTCGTGTCCATGCTCGAGTCCGGCGAGCGCCACATCGGCGTCGCCACCGACCACGTCATCGAGTCGTTCCGCAATGATCTGTGGCCCGGCTACAAGACGGGCGTCGGGCAGACGACGCCCTCGCGTCGGCTGCCGCCGTCTGCGCCGCCGACGGGGACGTCGACCAGGTCGTCATCTGGACGCCGGACAAGGATCTGGGCCAATGCGTCGTCGAACAGCGAGTCGTGCAGTTCGACCGCCGCAAGCGCCTCGTCATCGACGCCGCCGGAGTCCACGAGAAGTTCGGCGTGTGGCCTGCGTCGATCCCGGACTGGCTGGCGCTCGTCGGTGACAGTGCGGACGGTTTCCCAGGGATCCCGGGGTGGGGCAAGCAGTCCGCCGCCACCGTGCTCGACCACTACGACAGGATCGAGGACATCCCCCGCGACGCCGGCTCTTGGGACCCGGGCATCGCCCGACGTGTGAGGGCCTCAGCCCTCGCGGCTGCCCTCGCCGAGGGCATGGAGCTGGCGTTGCTGTTCCGGGAGCTCGCCCGGCTGGTCGTCGAGCCGTCCTTGCTCGACTCCGCCGGCGATCTCGCCTGGACGGGAGCCACCTCAGACTTCGAGACGGTGTGCGCCTACCTCGACGACCCCGCCCTCGCCGAACGGGCGGCGGCGCTGGCACCGTAGTGCCGGCGCCCCGCCCGTCAGCCCTGGGCAGGCTCAGTAGCCGTATCCCCCGCCGCTCGACGTCGTCGTCGTGACGGTGCCGCTCGAACCGGAGCCGCTCGTGGCGACAGACCAGTCCGGGATGCCGACGCCGTTGGCCTGTCCCGGCGCCGTGTCGCCGGAGAACGTGTAGAGGGGCGAGCCCTTGTACGTCACCTGAACTTGGCCGCCGGGCCGCGTCTCGGTCGCGAGACCGCTCATGGCCGAGAGATGGCTGCCGGAGGGTACGAGCAGCGGGGGCCATGTCGTCGTGCACGCGCCCGTACAGGCGATCTTGCCGGGCTTGTCGAGGGCGAACTGGTAGAGCGTGAAGCCCTTCGTGTCGACGAGGGCGGCTTTCCCCGCCACCGTCGTGGCCGTCACCGTCACCGTCCCGCTCCCAGTTGCCGAGGTCGTGGTGGGACCTCCGCCGGGGGCGACCGTCGTCGTCGTCGTTGCGGCGCTCGACGAACCGCACGCGGCGGCCACGAGCCCGATCCCTGCCATAGCACAGGCGAGCTTCAAGCGGCGACCGAGGCGACCCGCCGAGCGGGCACCCTGCGTGGGGTGCGAGGACCGTGTGACCATGTTCAAGCTCCTTCTCACTGGCGTGACAGGACATACGCCGAACGAGGGCGGCGGGATTGCCCGTTCATATCCATCTCCGTTGCCGGAACATCCGCAGGAGGAGGAAGATCGCCAGCGCCTCCCCTCCGAGACCGAGGAGGGCGAATTGCCAGAAGCCGCCGATGCGGTTCACGAGCCAGGCGAAGTTCTGGCCGAAGAAGCCGGTGAGGAATGACAACGGCAGGAAGATCGTGGCGATGACCGCCAGCTGTTTCATCACGTCGTTGAGCCGGTTGGAGACGGTCGACAGATGGGTGTCGACGGCGCTCGTGAGCAAGTCCCGGTAGCTGTCGACAAGGTCGCTCAGGCGGATGAGATGGTCGTACAGATCCCGGAAGTACCGCTCGGCGTCGTCGGTCATCCCCGGTAGGTCGCTTCCTCCGACGAGCACCGAGGCCATCATGTCGCGCTCGGGTGTGACCAGCTTTCGGAGGGAGATGAGTTGGCGCTTCATGGCGAACAGCGTCCCGACCTGGGCTTCGGTCGGCTCTTTGAGGATCGCTTCCTCCAGTTCGTCGATCTTGTCGTCGAAGCGCGCCATCACCGGGAAGTAACTGTCCACAAGGGCGTCCGCGATCCGGTAGAGGAGCATGATGCTGCTGGCGGCGTCGTGATGGCGCCAGGCGACGGCTCGCTCCCGCACGGCGTCCATGACCTGGCAGGCGCCGCGACGCACCGTCACGACGTAGTCGTCCGAGTACAGGACGTGCACTTCGGTGGAATGCGCCTCCTCGTCGGCGGCCCCGTACAGCACGAGCTGGGCGAAGTCGTCGTAGCGGTCGAGCTTCGGTCGCTGCCCGAAATGTTCGGCGTCTTCGATGGCGAGCGGGTGAAACCGGAAGACGTCGGTGAGCCACGCCACGCCGACATCGTCGAGATCGACGAGATCGAGCCAGAAGGACTTCTTCGATGCCACTGCCTGCATGACGGCCTCGGTATCCGCCTCGGCAGTGGAACCGTCCGACAAGACAAGGTGGGCCTGCATGCCCCGATTGTCGCGGCCAGCACGCCGCCGAGCGCGGACCCTCAGGCCGGCAGGATGGCGCCGGTCACCTCGCCGAGGCTGATGGGGGCACCGGCGGTGCCCCTGGCGGTGCCCCGGATCGTGACGACGTCGCCGTCCTCGAGGAACGAGCGCTCGGACCCGTTGCCGAGGCGAACCGGCTCGGCTCCGTTCCAGCTCAGCTCGAGAAACGAGCCCCGCTCCCCCACCTCGGCCCCGCTCACCGTGCCGGACCCGTACAGGTCCCCGGTGCGGATGCTGGCGCCGTTCACCGTCAGGTGGGCCAGCTGCTGTGCGGGCGTCCAGTACATGCCGGAGAACGGGGGACGGCTCACGACCGTCCCGTTGCACTCGAGCTCGAGGCGCAGGTCGAGGCCCCACGGCTCACGGTCACGGAGGTAATCCTGTACCGGCGGGTCCCGCCGGGGCGGCTCACATCGTGCCGCCTGCACGGCCGCGAGCGGCACGACGAAGGGCGAGACCGAGGTGGCGAACGACTTCGCGAGGAACGGTCCGAGCGGCACGTACTCGAAGGCCTGAAGATCGCGGGCCGACCAGTCGTTCAGCAAGCACAGCCCGAAGACGTGTTCGGAGAAGGCGCCGACCTCCACGCTCGTTCCCATTCGGCTTCCGACCCCGACGACGAAACCCACCTCCACCTCCACGTCGAGCCTCTCCGAAGGGCCGAACCTCGGTGCCGCATCCTCCGCCGACTTCCGTTGGCCCCGAGGCCGCCGGATGGCCGTGCCGGACACGACGACGGTGCCGGCGCGGCCGTGGTAGCCGATGGGCAGGTGTTTCCAGTTGGGGGTGAGTGGCTCGCTGCCCGGCCGCAGGATTCGCCCGACATTCACCGCGTGCTGCTCGGAGGAGTAGAAGTCGGCGTAGTCCGCCACCTCGAAGGGTAGGTGGAAGGCGACGTCCTGGCGCTGGTGCAGGTGAGGCTCGACGACCGCCCGGTTGGCCTCATGGGCGAGGAGCTCGGTGAGCCTCTCGCGAACGGCCGCCCAGACCGTCGGGCCCGCCGACATGAAGGAGTTCAGCACCGGCGCCGACAGCAAAGCGGCGTGATCGGGCGACAGCCCGGCTGCCGCCGCAGCGCCGGGCACGTCGAGAAGGAAGTCGCCGACGGCAACGCCCACACGTGGCTCTCCGCCTCGCTGAGCGCCCCGATTCGGAGAGAACACGGCGTAGGGCAGATTCTCGATCGGGAAGAGCGAGTCCTCGGCTCCGGCGACGGCGCCACTCACCCGGCGTCCCTCCACAGGCGTCGTGCGCGGCTCACGGAGCTCGATCGTAGGGGCGCGTTCTGGCCGGCGCCCTCCCGACGCCGTAGCCTCGCCGGGGTGATGCCGATCGAGCGCCTGATCAACGAGCTCGTCGGAATCGTCGGGGAACGTGCCGTCGTGCACGGTGATGCCGTCACCGACGACCTCATGCACGACGAAGGCCTCCTCTCGGTACCGACCACGCCACTGGCCGTCGTCATGCCGGCCTCCACGACCGAGGTCGCCGCCCTGGTGGCACTCGCACGCGAGACGGGCATTCCCATCACGGCGCGCGGCAGTGGGACCGGCTTGTCCGGGGGTTGTGTGCCCACTCCCGGCGGCATGGTCGTGTCCTTCGCCCGCATGAACCGCATCCTCGAGATCGACGAGTCCAATCACGTCGCCGTCGTGCAGCCCGGCGTGACGCTCGCCGAGCTCGAGACCGCCCTCGCGCCGAAGGGCCTCGGCTATCCGGTGTATCCCGGCGAGTTGAGCTCCTCCGTCGGCGGCAACGTCAACACGAACGCCGGCGGCATGCGGGCCGTGCGGTACGGCGTGACCCGGCACAACGTGCTCGGGCTCGAGTTGGTGCTCGGCACGGGCGAAGTCGTGCGCGCAGGCGGCCGGTACGTGAAGTCGTCTACCGGATACGACCTCGCTCAGATCGTGATCGGCTCGGAGGGCACACTGGCTCTTGTCACCGAGGTGACACTAAAACTGCAGCCTCTCTACCGGCATTCCGCAACCGTCCTGGCCGCTTTCTCGACGCTGCCCGAGGTGGCGGCGGCTGTTCCAGCCGTCGTGGCGAGCGGGCTCGCCCCTACGCTCCTCGAGTACATCGACTCGCTCACGATGGCCTCGATCACCGCCGCCGAGCGGCTCGACCTCGGGATCCCCGAAGTGATCCGGCTGCAAACGAGCGCCTACCTCGTCGTCGTGCTCGAGCAACGCACCGACGACCGAGTGCACGAGGACGTCGAGGCAGTGGGTCACCTGCTCGAGCGAGCCGGTGCCGTCGACACATTCGTGTTGCCAGGTGCAGCTGCCGCCTCGCTCATCCGGGCGCGCGAGCGTGCGTTCTTCGTCGCCAAGGCCGCCGGCGCCGACGACGTCATCGATGTGGTGGTGCCCCGCGACCAGATCGCCGTCTACCTCGAACAGGTCGGCCGGCTCTCGTCGGAGCACGGGTGCTTCTCGGTGGGATGCGGTCACGCGGGTGATGGCAACATCCATCTCTCGGTCTTCCAGCCCGATGCCCACGTACGGGAGCAATTCCTGCTCGAGCTGTTCCGATCGGCGATGGCCCTCGGGGGCGCCATCTCCGGTGAGCACGGTATCGGTACGGCGAAACAGGCGGCGTTTCTGTCGCTCGAGGACCCGACTCGCATCTCGCTCATGCGGCGGATCAAGGTGGCATTCGATCCCCTCGGGATCCTCAACCCGGACAAGGTATTCGGCACGACGAGCGAGGAGAGCACATCATGAAAGGTGCCCAGGCCCTCTTGAGGACGCTGCAGGCATGCGGTCTCGATACGTGTTTTATGAACCCGGGCACGTCCGAGATGCACTTCGTCGCCAGCCTGGACGACGTACCGGCCGTGCGGCCGGTGCTCGGACTGTTCGAAGGTGTCGTCACCGGCGCCGCCGACGGCTTCGGGCGGATGGCGGGGCGCCCGGCGGCGACCTTGCTGCACCTCGGACCCGGGCTCGCGAACGGCCTCGCCAACCTGCACAACGCCCGGCGGGCGAAGTCGCCGATCGTGAACATCGTCGGCGATCACGCCACGTATCACACGGCTTTCGATGCGCCGCTCGAGTCCGACATCGAGAGCCTCGCCCGGCCGATGTCGGGCTGGTACCGGCGGAGTCAGCGCCCGGCCGATGTGGTCACCGACGCCACCGACGCCGTCGTCGCGTCGTTGGGCCCGCCGCACCGAGTGGCCACCCTCGTGCTCCCGGCCGACGTGTCGTGGCTCGACGTGGACGACTCGGCAGTTCCATCTGGGATCCCGGCGCCGATGCGCCACGCCGGGTCGCGGGCTGCAGTCGGCGACGACGTCGTCTCGGCCGTCGCGGCCGTCCTCCGGCGCTCCGAGCCGGCGGCCCTCCTGATGGGCGCGTCCAGCGTCCTCGAGCCCGGCCTGGTTGCCGCCAGCCGTGTCGCCGAGCACACGGGCGCGAGGTTGCTGGCCGAGTCGTTTCCCGGTCGGCTGCAACGAGGCGCCGGCCTGCCAGCGGTGGAACGTCTCGCGTACCTCGGCGAGTTCGCCGCCTTGCAGATGGCCGGGCTCCGTCATTTGATCCTCGTCGATGCCCGCACGCCCGTCTCCGCATTCGCCTACCCGGGCATGCCGAGCGATCTCGTGCCCGAGGGCTGCGAGGTCCACGTGCTCGCGGGACCCGGCGACGATGCCGTCGGTGCCCTCGAGGCGCTCGCCGAGCAGTCGGGAGCTCCGGCAGGCGGCGCCAAGCTCGCGCCGGCTTCACGACCGTCGCTGCCGGAGGGTGCGCTCACGGCCGCCAGCGTGGCCGCCGCCGTTGGCGCCCTGTTGCCTGAGGGCGCCATCGTCTCGGACGAGGCCATCACTGCCGGCATCTACGTACCCGGCGCCACCGAAGGTGCCCCCCGTCACGATCTGCTGTCTCTGAGCGGCAACTCCATCGGCCAGGGGCTGCCCCTCTCGATTGGGGCGGCCGTCGCCTGTCCGGACCGTCCCGTTCTCGCCCTCGAAGCCGACGGCAGCGCCATGTACACGATCCAGGCGTTGTGGACGCAAGCCCGCGAGGGCCTGAACGTCACGAACGTCATCTACGACAACGGGTCGTACGCCATCTTGAACGTCGAGCTCGGCCGAGTGGGCGCCGACGCGGGCGGTCCGGCGGCGCGTTCCATGCTCGAGATCGGCCGGCCGGGGCTCGATTTCGTCGCCATCTCGGAGGGTCTCGGGGTCCCGGCAGAGCGAGCAACGACGGCCGAGGAGTTCAACAAAGCCCTCGCCGCTGCACTCGGCGAGGAAGGCCCGCACCTCATCCAGGCAGTGCTGCCTCGCGGGGCCCTGTAGCGAGCAGCTCCCACGCCTGGTACCCACCGATGAGATCGGTGACGTCGGCGACCCCGGCCCGACTGAGGACGCTTGCGGCGACCGACGACCGGTATCCGGTCGCACAGTGGACGACGACCGGACCGACGACCGGAATCTCGTCGAGCCGGGCGGTGAGCACGGAGAGCGGGATGTTCTGCGAACCGGGTATGGAGCCACTGTCGAGCTCGCCAGGGTCGCGTACGTCGACCACCGTGATGTGGACGCCGTCGCTGCGCTCGAGCGCCGCTGCAAGCTCGGTCGCCGTCATCGAGGAAGTCCGCTCCGCCCCTCCCGGGGCCGTCGCCAGGGCAGCGAGGACGTCGCCGGCGAGATAGCCCGTCACGCGGTCGAAGCCGATGCGCCCGAGGCGGACGCGGGCCTCCGTCGCGTGCCCGGGGTTGCAGACGAGCACGATCTCGTCGGCCGGACCGAGCACGTCGCCGGCGAATTCGGCAAAGCGCCCGCCCAGGCCGACGTTGATCGACCGGCGGAGATGAGCCCGCTCGAAGTCAGCCGGATCTCGCGTGTCGAGCACGACGGCGCCGGCGCCCTGGGCTTCCAGGAGCTCCTCGAGGGACATCGGCGTCGGCGGCGCCTGGTCGTCGAGGAGGTCTCGTTGCTCGCGATTGAGGTGGGCGTCGTAGGGGAAGTACGCCGGAGCGACGGGCTGGCCGGCGGTCACCGCAGCCACGAAGTCCTTCTCGTCGGCGATCCTCAAGGCGTAGTTCGTCCGCCGCTGCTCGCCGATCGTCGAAGAGGTCTCGCTCGACAGGTTCTTGCCGCAAGAGGAGCCGGCACCGTGGGCGGGGAACACCCGAGTGGCATCGGGAAGGGTGAGCAGCCGTTCGTGGATGGAGTGGAAGAGAAGGCCCGCCAATTCGTTTGCGCCCACGCCCTCCGACGAGAGGAGGTCCGGGCGTCCGACGTCGCCGATGAAGAGCGTGTCGCCGGTGAGCACGCCATAGGGGATCTCGTCGCCGGCGTGTTCGTAGACGACGACCGAGATCGACTCCGGCGTGTGACCGGGCGTCGCACGGATCTCGAGGCGCACGTCGCCGAGCGACAGCTGCTCGCCGTCTGCCAAGCAGCGGATCGAGAACTCCGCCTCCGCCCCCGGCCCGTAACAAATCTCGGCACCCGTGGCTGCCGCCATCTCCAGGTGGCCGGAGAGAAAGTCGGCGTGGAAGTGGGTCTCGACGACCTGGCCGATGCGAATACCGTGCCGCTCGGCATCCTCGAGGTATCCCGAGACGTCGCGCTGCGGATCGACCACGACGCCCAAGCCGGTCTTCTCGTCTCCGACGAGATACGACGCATGCGAGAGGCAGGCGAGAAAGTACTGCTGAAAGATCATGGGACTCCCATTCGTACTTCGGAACACGATAGAGGGTCGGAATCTCCTCCAGGCGGCTCGGGCGGCCGGCCGGTGCCGCCGGCATCCACCGAGTGCCGCGGGCATGCTGCGCTCCGAGATCGCTGCTGGATGGACCGCCGGCAGAGCGCCAATATGACGGCAACGTGTCGCGAAGGCTGTAGCTTTGGCCGGTCATGCCTCACCGGATGGATGTTGAGCTCACGAGCGTTCGGGACGAAGAGACCTTCACGTGGCGCGCTGCCGGCGCCCGGCAACCGAAGGGAGCCGTCCCGGTCTCGTTGCTGCCGAAGGGCGCCAAGGTGGGCGATGTCGTGCGGATCGAAGCAGAAGTCGAGATCGACGGCATCACCGTCGTGTCGGTGCTGCCGTCGAAGGAGAAGGACGCCCCGAGCGGCCGAATCGAGATCCTCGGGACGAAGCCGCCGGTCACCGGCGTGACCACCGTGCTGGCCGGTCCAGTGGGCCGGCGTCCCGAGAACCGCTTCTTCCGGGACGGCGAGGAGCGGCGGCCGCCAAGGCCGGGCGGCGACGGCCGGCCACGCCGCGACGGAGAACGCCCCGCTGACAGCCGAGGCCGGCCGCCGGCGTCGGCTGACCAACCGAGTGGTGCCGACGGCGACCGCCCACCTGCCCGGCGTCCCGAAGGCGACCGCCCACCTGCTCGGCGTCCCGAAGGCGACCGCGGTGGCCGGCCTCGGAGACCAGGACACGAAGTGGCCTCGGCTCGGCGCGACCTCAATCCTCCGCGCAGAGACGGCGCGGGCGCCGGCACACCAGCAGGTCGCGGTCCAAGGCCGGAGAGCGGGCCGTCGTCGCGGTCGGGCACGCCCGGCTCACACGCCGGCGGGCCGCCACGACGTGAGGGTGCGGGCAGGCCACCGGATCGGACGACGCGGCCGAAACGAGGGCCTGTACGACTCGAGGCCGGCTCGGCACATCGCGACGAATTCATGGCGACCTTGCCCGCCGAGCAGCAGCTCATCGCCGAGCGACTGGCGACGGGCGGCATGCCGGCAATGCGGAGGGCGATCGCTGACGAACAAGACAGGGCCAAGGCCGAAGGCCGACCGCCGGTAGCAGCTGACTCCATCTTGGCGCTCGCCGAACAACTGCAGCCGGACGTGAAGTCGGCCGTGTGGATGGATCGGGCCGAGGCGGCTCTCGCACATCTCGACGAGTTGGGTCTCCGGGATCTTCGCGCCACCGTCGTGGCTGCGGCGCCGAAGGACGACGGAGGTCGTGACCTCGAGCGCCAATTGCGCGAGGGTCTCGAGCGCCGCGTCAACAAGCTCCGCTCGGACTGGGAGGAGCACCTCACGCAGTCCCTGGCGGAGGGGAAGGTCCTCCAGGCCCTCCGCCTGTCGGCGCGGCCGCCGGAGCCGACCGCTCGCTTCCCTGCGGGCTTGATCGAGCGGCTCGTGACTCAGGTCGGCGCTGCCATGTCGGCTGACACTCCACCCGAGCGGTGGCTCGCCCTCCTGGAGGCGGCAGCACTCTGTCCGGTTCGGCGCCAGATCAAACCTGCCGGCATCCCCGAGGACTCCTCCGGCGACGTGCAGCGAAAAGCCCGGGAGGCTGCCGGTCGCATTCCGGCTCTGGCGCCGATGCTCGGCATGGCGATGCCGCCACCGCCGAGGCCGGTCCCCGGCGAACGGATCGGGCGCCCCCAGCCGACCCGTCCCCCACGCCCTGCTGGACAGCGGCCGCCGCGTCCCCCGCGCCCTGCTGGACAGCGGCCGCCTCGCCCCCCCGGTTCGGGAGCGCCGGTCTCTGACTCTGCCCCCGCCCCGGCGCCTCCCGTCGCTCCGGCGCCTGCCGGGACTTCGGCGCCGCAAGTCGCAGCAGCGCCTCCAGTCGCTCCGGCGCCTGCCGGGACTTCGGCGCCGCAAGTCGCAGCAGCGCCTCCAGTCGCAGCAGCGCCGGAAGACGCGGCCACATCGGTGATGCAGCAGCCCACTGCCGACGCCGCTGTTGAGCCGGGAGAAATCGCGGCCGAACCGACCGCCGTAGCGGCCGAACCGACCGCCGTCGCTGGCGAACCGACCGCCGTAGCGGCCG
>JBEKMC010000123.1:0-12993 GCA_050008715.1 Acidimicrobiales bacterium
GCCGACCGCCATCGAGCGCCATCGGCACGAGGTGGCATGTGACCTTCGTCACATCTTCGCGAATCGCCGAGATGTACCTTATTCGGCCGGCTGCGGCCGTCGATTCACACCATATGAATCTGACGGCGGCGAAGCTGACAACATCTCTGAGACGCGTGACTCGCATCGTTCTGGTCGCCGGGGCGGCGGCCTGTCTGAGCCTTCCTCTGATGTCCTCCGGCAACGCAGGCGCTGCATCGACCTGCGGAGTCTCGGGCAAGCTCGTACCCACGTGTGGCGTCCTCTGGGGTGCTCATTCGTCCTCGGGGTACGCTTCGATGGAGAGCCAGATCGCTCGTCAGCTGGTGATCGTGCACGACTACACGGGCTGGTTGAGCGGCACCTTCCCGAGCACGAGCGAGAAGGCGGCGGCCGCCGGCGGTCGCATCCTCTTCGTGGACTGGACGGCCAAGGACTACGCCACAGGCCAGGCGGCCGCGACCTGGGCTCAGATCGCCGCCGGCACCCAAGATGCCCAGATCAACGCCGAGGCTGTCGCACTGAAGGCGTTCGGACAGCCCATCATGGTCAACTTCCAGGGCGAGCCTGAGCAGAGTGCCTACACCTCGTACGGCACCGCGGCCGACTACGTGGCGGCCTTCCAGCACATCCACGACGTGTTCGCCGCAGACGGCGTCACGAACGTGGTGTGGGTCTGGGATGTCGTAGGCAGTGTCTCCAGTCACAACTACACGTCGTGGTACCCAGGCGACGCATATGTCGATTGGATCATGTGGGACCCCTACAACTGGTACGGGTGCAACACCGGAAAGGCCGCGTCCTGGAGGACGTTCTCCCAAATCGTGACGCCGATGTACCAGTGGTTGACCACAAATTCGGGTACTCCTGGCAATGGCGACTACCTGTCAAAGCCGTGGGGTCTGGCGGAGTACGGCACGGTCGAGGGCGCAGCCGCGACGGACAAGCAACAGTGGTTCCAGAACTCGATCTCGGAGGCACAAACGAGCTTCCCCAACCTGAAGGCGCTCGTCTACTTCAACTCCGACGACACGACGAACGGCCGCGAGTGCGACTGGACCGTCGGAACGTCTGCCGACTCGCTGTCCGGCTACCAAGCAGCCGGCGCTGAGTCGTACGTAGCGACCATGGACGTTCCGCCTTCGACGACGACCACTTTGCCGCCGACGACGACACTTCCGCCCACTACCACCACAACGACCACGACGACACTTCCGCCACCCACGACGACCACGACCACGACCACAACCACCACGACGACGACGACAACGACCACGACGACACTTCCGCCACGTCCTCCGGGCCTGCCGAAGATCGTGAAGAACCCGGTGTCGGTGAGCGTGGCGGTCGGGACGAGAGTGACGCTCAGTGCGAGCGCCAGCGGTGCGCCGAGCCCGACGGTCGTCTGGCAGATGAGCAGGAACGGCGGCGCTTTCTGGGCAACCCTGAAGGCGCACACGAATACGAGCTACACGCTGTTGTCCGTCATCGCCGCCGACAACGGGCTCATGTTCCGTGCGTTGTTCACGAACTCCCTCGGTTCGGTGACCTCCGCCGCTGCGGATCTGTCCGTGACGGCGCCGGCTGTTCGGGTGCTGCAGTTGACCTGAACGGGCCCTGCACCGGCGCCTTCGGAGGGACGGTGGGCTCGCACCGTCGTGGTTGGCGATGGGTGCTTTCGGAGGATCGTTGATCTCGGCTCACGCTCCGCCTAGCGTTTCGACGGCGGCGATTGGCAACCTGCTCTGCCGCCTGACCGCGACCTGCGGCACCGATCGAGGAGATCACCTTGAAGAAGAAGTCCCTGAGTTCCCTGGCAGCCCAATCTCCCGCCTTGGTGATCTCGGTCGCCGCGCTCTTCTTCTCGCTCGGCAGTGGAGCCGGTTATGCCGCCACGCTCCATAACCACGCAGCCACGACCACGGAGCACTCAGGCGCTTCTGTGCGCGCTCCGCACGCCGTCTGGACGGCGCTCAAGCTGCTCAACGGTTGGAAGGGCGATTCCTACAACAGCGGCGCCCCTGCCGTCTGGGTAAGCAGTGCCGGCGTCGTCTATCTGCGCGGCAGCCTCTACAACACTTCGAAGAACAAGAGCGAGGTCGTCGCTGTGCTGCCGAAGAACGCCCGGCCAAGCCATAATCTCTACCTGCCGATCTACACCTTTGGCGGTTCGGAAGGCTCGGCCTACCTCTCCAGCAACGGCGACCTGTACGTTTATGGCGGATCCACCACCACTGCCAGTCGCGAATACTCCTCGATCGCCGGCATTACGTTCCCCGCCGGCGCCTGAAAGGGCTCATGCCGCTGGCGGACTAAGGGCATCGCGCTTCGGAAACGAGCGGGGTGGGCTCAGACTGACGTCCAGGCGAGCTACCAGCCAGATCCGTCGACCCGGCCGGAGCCGTGCCGCGAGGGTCAAAAGACCGGCGGCTCCCAGGATGCAGGGTCCTTCCTGGCGAGGTGCGCTCGCTCGGCGGCTTGCTGGAGCTCGATCGCTCTCGCCCTTGCCTTCTCCGGTTCAGCCGGCTTCTTGAACACCCAGAAATCATCTGGGTGGAAGGCGACCAACTCCCAGTCGTCCCTACCGAGGACCTCTAGCTTCTGTTGCACCGTGAGCGGGCCGCCGCTGTCATCCGTCCGCATGTCCTTCTCACTGAGGGCTAGGTACTCCCACATGTGCCGAAGCCTACCCTGGTGTGGGTCGAACGTGTGTTCCGTCGGATTGGCCGGTGCCCGACCGGTCCCCGGACGACCTGAGATGCTTCACGGTGGGGCTAAGAGGACTTGAACCTCTGACCTCAGCATTATCAGTGCTGCGCTCTAACCAGCTGAGCTATAGCCCCGTGGCCCGATGGGATCATCAGGACCGAGGCGCGACGATACACCGCCCCCCCAGGCGATGGCTGCACGGTGTACAACAGTCCCCGCATGTCCGACCAGCCCGATGCCACCGCCGCCGACCCACGCGACCCACTCGGCCTCGCGGCCGATGCGCCCCTGCTGAGGGCGTATCTGGCGGCGCTCGACCGCCGTGCCGCAGGCGAGCACTCGTTCACTACCCCCGGGCACAAGGGGTCCACCGCCCTCACCGGCGTCGTCGTGTCCGGCGACTTCCCCACCTCGGGCGGCCTCGATACCGTCAAGTTCAAGTACGGCTGGCTCCAACAGGCGGAGCGCCGCGCCGCCGCACTGTGGGGTGCAGACGCCTGCCGCTTCTCGGTGGGCGGATCGACACACGGGAACCAGACGCTTTCTCTGGCCGTCGGCAGGCCGGGTGACCAGGTCATCGTGTCGCGAACGCTGCACCGATCCCTCCTGCTCGGACTCGTGTTGGCGGGTCTGACGCCGATCTGGGTCCGTCCTGAGGTCGACGCGGTCACGGGTCTACCGACGGGAGTGGCGCCGGAACGCGTGGCCGCTGCGATCGCCCAGCATCCCGACGTCCGGGCTGTCTTTCTCGTCGAGCCGTCGTACGTGGGCACGTTCTCAGATCTGCGGGAGCACGCTCGCGTGGCTCACGACGCCGGCATTCCCCTCGTCGTAGATGCCGCCTGGGCGGCACACTTCGGATTCCATCCCGATCTGCCTCCGCACGCCCTTGGAGCTGGCGCCGACGCTATGGTGACGAGCGCCCACAAGGCTTTGCCGTCGTATACCCAGGCGGCCATCGTGTTGGCGCGCACGGATCGGATCGACGCCGCACGGCTCGAGCGGGCGTTCGAAGCGACCCACACGACGAGTCCTGCCGGGGCGATCGTCGCCAGCATCGACGCCGCACGCGCGTTGATGGAGCACCACGGGACTCGTCTCGTGTCTCGAATGCTCGACATCGTGTCGGAGGCGCGGCAGCGCCTCAGCACGGTGGACGGTCTACGGGTGCTGGACGGACCTGGCGTCGACCCGGCCAAGTTGGCGATCGCTCTTGCCGGTACCGGTGCCCACGGCGTGGAGGTGGAGGCAGATCTCATCGAGGCCGGCGTGCCGGTGGAGATGGCCGACCGTGACACGATCGTCGCCCTCGTCACGGTCGGAGACGAACCCGGCGAAGTGCTTCGTTTCACAGACGAGTTGACGGCGTCCATCGAACGGCGTCGTGGCGAGCCACGGACGCTGGCGACAGCCGCCGCCTGGGTGGTCGAGCCGGAGATGGTCGTCCCTCCGAGGGAGGCGTTCTTCGGCGTCGCCGAGACCGTTCCGATCGAGCGGGCCGTCGGGCGCGTGAGCGCTGAGCTGGTGGCGCCATACCCGCCAGGCGTCCCGGTGCTCGCACCGGGAGAACGCGTGACACCCGAGGCGCTGGCGGCGTTGTCGGAGGCTCGGAGCGACGGCGTGCGGATCGCCTACGCGGCCGATCCGCAACTCGCGACGCTGCAGGTGCTCGCCGGCGTCAGCTGAACCCGGCGCTCGCTGCACGCGAAACTCACGGCTGCAGGCGCTCGATCCTCCATCGGTTCGCTTCAGGAAGGTACCGCAAGCGATCGTGCAGGCGGTCGTCGCGGTTCTGCCAGAACTCGAACACCTCCGGCACGATCCGGTAGCCGCCCCAGCTCTCGGGCCGCGGTACCGCACCGCCAGCGTGCTCAGCGCTGAGGAGACGGACGCGCTCGTCCAGCACCGACCGGCTCTCGATCGTCTCGCTCTGTTCGGAGGCTAGAGCGCCGATCTGGGCACCGAGGGGCCGGGTGGTGAAATACGCGTCCGCTTCGCCATCGCTCACCCGCTCGACAGGCCCCTCGACTCGCACCTGTCGGCCGAGCTCGTCCCAGTGGAACAGCAGCGCCGCCTGCGGATTGGCATCGAGCTCGTGACCCTTGCGGCTCCGGTACTGCGTGAAGAACACGAAACCCCGCTCGTCCCACCCCTTCATCAACACCATCCGGACCGACGGCTGCCCGTCGGGAGCCGCACTCGCAACAGCCATCGCTTCCGGCACGCGCACGGCTCCGGTGGCCTCCTCGTACCAGCGGGCGAACTGGTCGAACGGGCTGGACGCAGCGTCGCTTTCGAGCAGGGGCTGGGAGTGGGCGGGCACGCCACGACCCTACTTGCGGCTCAACCGACCAGAATGGTCGATCGTGGGGAGCGCGCGTGACGCCACCGTCCGGGCACAGGCAGCAGCTGTCGCCGAAGCACAGGCGGTGCGCGCTCAGGTCGAGGTCCGGTCCTTGACGGCTACGGCGGAGCTGGCGGCGGCGGCCGACCTGTTCGGTGAGCTGTGGCAAACGCCCTTCGACCATCACATCCTGCGGGCGTTCGTGCTCTCGGGCAACTACGTGGCCGGCGCCTTTGACGCCGAGGAGCGGCTTGTGGGGGCGTCGGTCGCGTTCGCCACGATCGGGCCCGAGCCTGAGCTCCACTCTCACATCACGGGAGTCGCCATGAGCCACCGACGATCCGGTGTCGGCCTCGTGATGAAGCTCCACCAGCGGCACTGGGCCCTCGAGCGCGACATCGAGCTCATCACCTGGACGTTCGACCCACTCATCAGGCGCAATGCCAAGTTCAACCTGTCTCGTCTGGGCGCCACCGCCGAGCGATATCTGGAAAACGTCTACGGCGACACCGATGACGCCCTCAACGGCCGCGGCGAGAGTGACCGCCTGCTCGTCCGATGGCGACTCACCGATGACGCCGTCGTGGCCGCCGCCGCCGGCACCCCTCGAAGCCTTTCCGTACCTCCCGGCTTCGTCGGGGCACTGAGGCAGGGATCGGACGACCATCCGGCGAAGACAACCGGTCCGGAGGGAATCCCGGCCGGTTTCACCTGCCGGGTCCCCGACGACATCGAGGCCATGCGGGTAACCAATCCCGTAGCTGCCAACGCCTGGCGGCTCGCCGTGCGCGAGCTACTCGCCGGCTCGCTTGCCCGCGGATGCCGGCTGCTCGGGCTCACCGGCGACGGCGACTACATCGTCTCGCCGCCAGAGGCGACATGATGGGTGTCGTGAAGATCGAAGCCATCGAATTGCGCCGCGTGCACCTGCCCCTCGTGCGGGCGTTCCGGACGTCGTTCGGCACCGAGACGACGAGGCAGGCTCTCGTCCTCCGCGTCATGACCGATGCCGGCGAAGGCTGGGGAGAATGCGGCGCCGGCACCGAGCCGCTTTACTCGTCCGAGCACGTCGATGGTGCCTGGCTGATCATCCGCCAGCACCTCGCTCCTCGCCTGCTCGGCGCCCCACTCCCGAGCGCCGCAGCCGTCGCAGGGCTGCTGGCGGCCGTGAAAGGCCATCGCATGGCGAAGTCGGCGCTCGAGATGGCCCTGCTCGACGCCGAGCTGCGGGCGGCCGGCATGTCGTTCAGCGAGTACCTGGGCGGCGTGAAGAGCGCCATCGCCCCTGGTGTGTCCGTCGGCATCACCGCCACCATCCCGGAACTGCTGGACGTCGTGAGCGGCTACCTCGACGATGGCTACTGCCGCGTCAAGCTGAAGATCGAGCCGGGCTGGGACGTGGCGCCTGTTGCGGCTGTGCGGGAGCGCTTCGGTGACGAACTGCTCCTGCAGGTGGACGCGAACACCGCCTACCGCCGGTCGGACGCCGGCCACCTCGCACAGCTCGACGCCTTCGGCCTGCTGCTGATCGAGCAGCCGCTCGACGAGGAGGATCTGCTCGGCCACGCCCAACTCGCCCGCCGGCTCACGACGCCGATCTGCCTCGACGAGTCCATCGTGTCGGCGAGAGCAGCCGCCGACGCCATCGCTCTCGGGGCCTGCTCGATCGTCAACATCAAAGCGGGCAGAGTCGGCGGCTATCTCGAAGCGCGGGCGGTGCATGACGTCTGTGCTGCGCACGGTGTCCCCGTGTGGTGCGGCGGCATGCTCGAGACCGGGATCGGCCGGGCGGCGAACCTGGCGTTGGCGGCGTTGCCGGGTTTCTTGTTGCCGGGCGACGTCTCGGCGACGGCGCGCTACTACAGCGAGGACATCACGGCGCCGTTCGTGCTCCGCGACGGCGAGATCGCCGTGCCGAGCGGGCCGGGCCTCGGCGTGGACGTTGTCGCCTCGTCGCTCGAGTCGCTCACGACCGAGACGGAGCTGATCAAGCCGTAGAGGGCGACGTCTCCTCGGTCACAGGGATGGCGACGAGATGATGCGCCTCGGACGTGAGGCAGCGCCCGGTGGCCAAGTCGAAGCGCCATCCGTGCATCCCGCACTGCAGCACTCCGTCGTGTACTTCGCCGAAACGGGCGAGATCCGCCTTCAGGTGCGGGCAACGCCGCTGCACCATGTAGTCGCCGATGCGCACGAGATCGTCCGGCTCCTCCTGCTCGGCGTACCAACCCTCGGCGTACGACAACCGCTCGGGCGCCAGGCATTTGAAGAACGTGTAGATGAACTCGTTGTAGGCGCCTTTGCGAGCAGCGGCGAAACGAAGTGACAGGAACAAGCTGTTCACCCAGTCGATCTCGTGTGTCGCCACGAGCGATTCGACGAGCTCGTGGGCCATCGAGAAGCGGTAGCGGCACTCCTCGCCCGCCCAGGGCCGCACTTCACGGGCGCCGAAGTCGACGACCACCTTCTCGTCACCGATCTCGAGGAGCACGGGCACGCCGACGCCGGGGCCGATACGGTCCGCCAGCTCCAGCAACGGGTTCCACCATTGCGCCAGCGCCTCGGTGAGATCCCCGTCGTAGCGCGGCCAGGAGGCCCGCTCCGTAGCGATGTGCGTGCGTTCCCTGGTGGCATAGGCCTCGAGATAGGCAGCCTTGTGGGTGAAGATCGACGCCACGTCGGCGTCGGGCATCGAGTGTGAGACGGTGCACGACGCAGGTTCGCCGTCGGTGGCGGGCTGCACGTCTGCGGTGCTGCCGGGGATGAGGAGCCGTCCGTTCTCGTGCCCGTGGGCGGCGAGGTACTCGAGAAACACCGTCTGGTCCGGGAACGGGTTGTCGGAGCTGTCGTCGACGTCGTTGTAGGCGAAGAGGTCGTCGTCGAGCAGGGCCGGCGGCCCGCTGTTCGGGAACGCAAAGGTCGCTCCGACGCTCTCGAGGAAGCGGAGGGCCCGAGCCATGCCGTTCTCGCGCTTGCGCTGGCCGAGGACGCTCTTCGTCGCCGGCGCCAGGTCATAGACGACAGGCCACCAGATGGCGCCGGAGAACTGCAGCGAATGCCCGTCGTAGGGGCCGAAGGCGGTGATGGGGTCGAAGTCACGCGGCCGGGCGTCGTTCTGGTTGAAGAAACGAACCGACCCGTCGTCGACCGCCAGCGCCGAGTCCCCGAGCGGGCCGTCCGCCGGCGAGGTCATGGCGGTGATCATGACCCGGAGGCCGTCCAGCTCGACCGGCTCGCCGTTCGTCGTCTGCACGAACGACCGGAACCCGAGCTCGGTCAGGGCCTCCCGCAGGTCGTCGGTCGGGTAGTCGGGCAACAGCACGGTCGTCGTCTTCGGGACGAAGGAGCGCAAGATTTCCGGGTCGAAATGGTCGCGGTGCAGGTGCGAGACATAGAGGTAGTCGGGACGGTAGGCGCCAAAGTCGATACTGCTGTTGTCGGGGAAGACGAACCAGGAGGCGAAGTACGCCGGGCTCCGCCATGGGTCGCAGAGGATCGACCCGTGAGCGGTCTCGATGTACAGGCCGGCGTGGCCCGTGCAGGTGACTCTCATGGTGCCGTGGGAACGACGTCGTCCATGGCGCGGCAGGCTAGAGGAAGCGGCCGCCGCCCCGGACTGCAGGGCTTAATGCAGCCGGAACCCCTTAGCATGGCGCCATGAGTCGTCGAGCCTCGCTGCTGCTGCGGGCGTCGGTCCTGTGGACGGTATGGATCTGGGTCGTCCTCGTCCGCAACATGATCGTCGGCAATTTCGCCGGATCCTTCAAGCTCATCCACATCCTGCTCGCCGTCGTATCGGTTGCGTTCGCCGTCGTGACCTGGCAGATCACGACGAAGAGCCGCCGCTTTACCCGAGAGGTCGAGCGTGAGCGCAACCCGAAGGCGGATCGGATGAGCGCTTCCCAGCTGGCGATTGGGGCTGCCCGCCTGGGCGTTCGCGGTCGTTCCCGGCTGTTCGGCTCCCCGCAGCGAACCCCGGCCCCCTCCCCGACGCCCGTCGCGGCCGAACCACCGGAGTAGCTCGCTAGGGCCGGGATCGGGGGGCGATGCCGCTCGGCGCCGCCGTCGTGGCAGAGTTATGGCGGATCGGTCCGATGCGGCGAACGTCGGACCGATCCCTCGCGTCCGCCAATGTGCCGTACGGTTGAGGAGTGCGAGTCTTCTCGCCCGCCTACATCACCACGCTCGTCGTCACCGTCCTCGCGGCGACGGCCCTGTGCGTGGCCGGGCGACGTCAGCGCGCTCCAGGTCCCACCCGCTGGGTTCTCGTCGCCAATGGTGCCCTGGCGGTCGTCCTGCTCGTCACGAGCGCGCTGTGGTTGCAGACGACGCTCGGCGACCAGCCGTTCTCGGCAGCGACCTCGCTTCCGTTCGCGCTGTGCGACGTCGCCGCCCTCGTTGCGGCCGCCGCCCTGCTCACGCGGCAGCGCCTCCTCGTCGAGCTGACCTACTTCTGGGGACTTGCCGGCAGTCTGCAGTCATTGTTGACGCCCGACTTGAAGGTGGGGTGGCCGAGCCTCGAATTCGTTGAGTATGTCGGGGCGCACGCAGCGATCGTCTGCGCGGCGTTGTTTCTCGTCGTCGGCCAGCGCATCGCACCCCGCCCGCACTCGGTCATCCGCATCTGGCTCGTCACGCTCGGCTACTCGGCGGTCGTCGGCGGCATCGACGCCCTCACTGGCGGCGACTACATGTACCTGCGTCATGTCCCCGGTGAATGGACCCTACTGAGCGTCCTCGGCCCGTGGCCGTGGTACATCGCTTCGGCTGCGGCCGTCGCGCTCGTGCTGTTCACCGCGCTCGACCTTCCCTTTTGGAAGGGCCGTCGGTCCCTCGTGCTTCCGCCCAACCGGTCGGGACTCGGGGGGATGGCACATGCTCGCCGGAGCACGTGCGCCATCCCGACCGGCCAGGCGGATGCACGTTCGCGGCGGCCTGTGGGCCAGTCCGCCGGAGCTGTGGGAGCTACGAGCGTCCGAACTATGTCGTCGGGAGATGACCCTACCCAGGTCGGGTGAACCGACGGTGTCGCCTGAAGAAACGCGAGACGAACATCGCGTGATCAGTTCGGGCGGACGCCTCGCACGACGGCTGCCTCGTTCACGACCGGCACGCCTTTCACCTGTTCGAAACCCGCCTCCTCGAACATCGTCACCCACGCCGCCATGGAGACCGGTCGCTCCTGAGTGCGGAAGAGGTAGCGACCACCGTTCTTGGCGATCCGCCACCAGCCCCCGGGGCCCTTGCGGACGAGGAGCGACAGCTTGGAGGCGATGATCTCCCGGTCCCGGGCGTCGCCCCCGCGGCCGAACATCATGTCCCCGAGCACGAAACGCCCGCCCGGTCGGAGCCAGGTGAAGATCTGTTGGACGACCTTGGGTTTGTCGGCGTCGCGGAGGTGGTGGAACGCGTAATTCGAGACCACGAGGTCGATCGAGCCCGGCGGGAAGTCGAGCTGCTCGATCGGGATCGCCTGTCCCTCGACGTTGGTCGACCCGGCCTGACGTGCGTTGTCGAGGAGGAGGTCGATCATCTTCTGGCTGACGTCGATCGCCACCACCGACGCCGTCTTCTGGGCGAGCGCCAGCGTGACCTGGCCGGAACCACAGCCAAGGTCGACCGCGCGGTCATCCGGGCTCGGATCCGCTTCGCCGAGGACGGTGTTGACCACCTTCACGAGGCCCGGGTTGTTGCCGGCGCCGTGGTCCCAGCTGACCGCCTGCCGGGTCCAGAAGCGCTGCTGCCTGGCGATGTTCCGGCGTGCCGGCAACGGCGTCGGAGAAGGGGTAGCCATAGCCCCCTGACGCTACCGGGCGGGCGGTGTGCTCAGTTGCCGCGGGGCGCGAAGTAGAGGTAGCACGGGCACTTGGGCGTCGGGACCGTGGCGAGCAGCGCGAAGCCGCGGTACACCTTGATCGTCGTCCCGTTGGCTCCGATATGAACGAGCATGTCGCCGGTCGCAGGCATCGCGAGGGACTGGCCAGGCCCGAGTGTCCGCTGATTCAATGTGTTCGCGCTGTGCCCGTTGACGTAGGGGATGCCCGCCACCCAAGCGGGGACGGCGCCGGCTGAAACCATGACGGTATAGCTGGCGCCGCTGACAGAGTACGCCGTGAGCGGCGACACGCCGAGGTTCGTGGGAGGGGTTGCCGGTGTCACTGCGGCCGATGTGGTGTGACCCTTGCCCTTGCCGTTGCCAGTTGCCACGGTCGGAGTTGTCGTGCCTCCGGAGGCTGCCGTCGGCTGCGTGGTGACGATGTGGCGCAGGGGCGCCACCCAGCTCGGGTGGTAGCGGATGATGAAGTCGCCGGCCCCCGCGAAGAGGACGGCGAAGGCGAGCACCCAGACGACGACGCGGAGGATGAGCGGAGCCGGCAGGCGCTTGCGTGAGCCCGGGTACCAGACAGACCCGTCGGGCAGCAGCACGCCGTAGGACGGACCGGCCCGGACAGCAGGGATCTCGGCCGTGATCACGGTGCCGGACGTGGTGTCGCGAACGGGCAGCCCCACATGGCGCGGTGAAGTTCCTGCGCCGGGGGTGATCGCTGTCATGTTGGACATCGACGACGATCCGTCGTTGGCCACCGTTACTCCTTGTCACGTGTCCGAAACACAGATTACTCCCACTCCGCCCAGGACGGCGCTACAGCGGCCCCTGCCATCTGCGAGGATTCCCGCTCGTATGCCCGAGCGAGACACGACTCATGGCTTCATTTTGCTCTGCGCCCTCCCGCCGGAGGCCCTCGCAGCCCGGATCGGCCTCGGGCGCGCTGCCCGGCGCGGGGCCGGGAGTGCACGGTCCGGGAGCGCATCGGCCGGGAGGGGAGAGGTCCGATTCGCCGGCATGGGCCCTCTGCGCGCCCGCAAGGCTGCCGCCCGCCTTGCTTCCTCCCTCCCCGACGACGTTCCGGTCGTGGTCCTCGGGGTCGGTGGTGCGCTCGTGCGGGGTTTCGAGGCGGGGGACTTGGTGCTGGCGAGTGCGCTCGGGCGGGCCGATGCCGTTTCGGGCGGCGATCTCAACGTCGTCAATCCTCCGGTGCCGTTGGACCCTCGCTCCCTGGAGCTGACGGAGCGGCTGCGCGACGCCTTGTCGGCGCGATTCGCCTCGACGGTTGCAGCGCCACTCTTGTCGGCCGGCCGTACCGCTCGCGGGCCGGAGCGTGCGGCGCTCGGCAAGGCCGGTGCCGTGATCTGCGATACCGAGTCCTTCTGGCTGTCCCGCCTTGCCGAGAGACGGCCTTTTGCGGTCGTGCGGGCCATCGTCGACACCCCGGAGCGGGAGCTTGTCAGCCTGCAGACGGTGACTGGCGGCGTGAAGGGCCTGGCGCGCCTCGCCGACGCGGCCGAGATCATCGCCGGATGCCTGTCGGCCTGAGCGGCGTAGGGTCGAGTCCGTGGATGCTCGGGAGTCTCGTTCGGATGAGACGTGGCTGAGCCCGTCGGCTCGGTTGCTCGCCATGCGGCGTGTCGAGATCCTGGTGGCGTCGGTCGTGGTGGCGCTCGGCGTGCTCGCCCCGGTGCTCTCCGCTGGAGGCGCCGTGCCGGTGCTCGTCTATGCCGCCATCGTCGTGCTGTGTGTGGGCGGCGAGGTCGTCGCCGGCCGGCGGTACCGCTCCTGGGGCTATTGCGAACGCTCGCGTGACCTGCTCGTCCGGCGCGGTGTGCTCATGAAGCGCTTGACCGTCGTCCCGTACGGGCGGATGCAGCTCGTCGACGTGACAGCCGGTGCTGCCGAGCGCTTGTTCGGTCTCTCGACGATCAAGCTCCACACGGCCGCTTCGACGACCGACGCCAGGATTCCCGGTCTCCGGCCGGACGAGGCCACGCGGCTACGCGACCAGCTGGCGGCGTTGGGCGAGGCGCAGGCGGCGGGGGTCTGAGCTGCAGACGGGCATGCTCCCGACGACGCCGAAGCGCTTCAG